>NZ_BAAJLT010000006.1:0-304477 GCF_057552975.1 Alteromonas sp. 5NW40-0090 | reverse complement strand
ATATAGAAGCTACAGCATTTTATATGCGAGCTCACAGAATTTAGTAAAGTTGAGAGTTCTCAGCTTTACGCAGTAAACGCTACTGCAAACCAGTTTTCCTGGCAGCCATAGCGATACGGTACCACCTAATTCCATTCCGAACTTAGAAGTGAAACGTATTAGCGCCGATGGTAGTGTGGGGTTTCCCCATGTGAGAGTAGGACACTGCCAGGTCCCAATAAGAAAAATAATGGGGTCAGAGTACTTTATTTCGTTAACCCTCAGACTGCACCTATACATGTATTCTCATACGCCATTGAATCAAAAAATGTACTTCGACCCCATTATTAAGATTTCAACGATCTCTGTAGTATTCTTTCCCAGCTTTTTAGTGTGAGGACTCATTTCAAAGTCGGACCAACACACTAGACTTGTACAAGAGTAAAAGGGGACCAGAGTAGATTATTTTCCTTCTTAAAATAGAAAAATGTACTTTGACCTCATTTTGTTAGAAATGGTAGGCGTAGGATAGGTTTAGGAAGTCTAATCCTGGGTTGTCGTTATTAAAGCCGCCGTTAGAAAAATGCATATAGCGCAGTGCAACATGCTGCTTTTTATCTATTTCAACAAATACACCTAATCTGTCTTCAAATTGATAATTAGAGCCAATATCTTTGCCAGCAACTTCCTGATCGCCAATATAGCTTGCGCCTATACCAGCTTCTATATATACAGGGTATTTGTCATAAAGCGTCGATATTTGTTTCATAAATACAGGGGTTAAAGACACTCCATAACTTGTGCTGTGCGTGTCATTCTCACCATATTCCCATACGACGGCACTGACTTCCCAGTATAGCTTTATGTCGCCAAACCAATCTGTCGCTAATGTTTGCTCTAGTGGTCTGTAAGCGAAGCGCATACCATCTATATCATCGAATCCGTGCATATAGTCTACGCTGACGGTTTGCTTTGCTTGTACGCTACTAGCGGTCAAAACAATGAAAAAAGAAAATAAAAGTAATGATACCTGTTTCATAATTGCTCCTTGATTTGATAATCAACAAGCAAAATTTTTTCCAAACTAAAAAAGGTAATAATTTCAGTTAGATAAACTACGTTTAAGGTTGGATAGATACTTTGCAAAGGTCTATATTACTGACTTCCTTGAAGTTTTTACAAGGGCTAGTAGCTTTTCTTCGTTAATTGGACCCAATTAATGTTTTAAGAAACTACTGTAAGAAGAGCACCAGTAGCAGACCTTTCAAAGGCATATGTGAATAGAGCTGCCGTCGTTCTTGCAACGCGAAGGGGTCTTTATTTCCAAATTTCTTCAGTTTGCAATCCTTGTTCTTTTAGTAGCTGTTGAGACAATTTTTCAAAAGAAATTATTTCGTATTTTGCTTTTATACTATTTATTAACTCGGGGTTTGAGGATATGAAATCATTTAGTTCACGGATGATGTTTTTATGGTAAAGCGTAGATAAAGAAAAAGGAATTTCGTTATGAGGAAGCGTTAAATCTAAAGTAAAGGCTTCTTCTTTATAGGGTGGCTGTGAAAAGTGCTGACTAACAAAATACTCTAAATCTAGCCCGTCAACGCGCTCTTGATACAATAGGGCTAAGCCTTGTTGAATATCTGTAACCCACGTTATTTTGGTACGCTGATTATCTATCCTATCCTGCCAGTTTACGGGGGTGAAGCCTAATGGCATGGCAAGATGGTTTATCTTTTCAATACCTTTTCCAACGTTCTGTTGTTTTACAATTGTACCTGTAACGGCATTTGTTAATGGAGATGAAAAATACTTATCACTCGACGTGGTAATACTGTTGTACCAGCCTCGATTATCAGGGTATACAAAATCTACATTGCCTTTAACTAGCTCAAGTTGAAGCCGCCTTATCGGTAAACTTAAATAGACAAACTCGTGACCTGAAACTTCAGAAAAAGCCTCTAAAATTGACCAGGCAACCCCTTTATCTACTGGCGAAGAGAAGTCGTAGTGAGGGAAATACGATAGATTTTGTGCACCAACTATGTATTTACCTGCGTAGGCATTAAAACTAAATGAGCAAATAATAAAAAGCGTAATCCATCGCATCATTTTATACCCCGAAAATGACAACTGTTCTCTATAGGTATAGAAAACATATTTTATGTATTTCATAGATAAGGAGGTTTTGAATCAAAAAATCACTATCTTACACACAATAATCTATGACCTTGCTGCTGTAAAAAATTCAGTGAAAATCTCTAGAGCTTAGTGTCAGCTTTTCTAGCCAAGATGTACGGTCGATAAGCTTACCCGCAATAATGTGAATAACCCCCTCTTTTGAACGTTCAATAATACCGTTAACCTGAAGAAGCTTAGCTTTTAAGAACGTTTGTTGCTGAGCGCGTGCCGTAGCTTGCCATACCACAACGTTCATATTGCCTATATCATCTTCCAAAGTCAGAAAGGTAACCCCTGCTGCAGTGCCTGGTGCCTGACGTCCTGTTACTGCGCCAAGTACTTTTACAACAGATCTATTGGTCTTGCCTTTAAGCGAATTGGACCAGCTTATGTCTTTAAGCTTATGCTGCTTCTTGAGTAAAGAAATAGGGTGGTTATTTACCGATAAACCGGTTGAAGCATAGTCTTCTAGTAAATTTTCTGCCTCAGAAGGCCTAGCGCCAAGCGATGTGGCATTTTTGTCTGCATAAAATTCGTCGGTATCGAAAAGTGGTAGACGGGTTTGGGTATCCATAATTCGCCAGCGAGTTTCGTACCGATTGCCTGAAATCGTACGAAGGGCATCGGCGCTGGCCAGTGCCTCTAGTTCATTACTTTTAAGCGATAGCTGCTGCAACTGCTCGACATTTGCGTAGCCCTTATCTGAGCGGTTTTCCACGATAAGTTGAGACGAAGCTTCACTTAAGCCTTTAATAAGCTTAAGGCCAAGCTGAATGTATTTTTCTTGGCCTTGTACCACCAGGGAATGCTCGACGTTAGACTGGTTAACGCAGGGCGCTTCTACCCGTATATGATGACGCTTAGCGTCTTGAACTAACTGGGACGGGGAATAAAACCCCATGGGCCAGCTATTTAACAGTGCTACGTAAAATTCAACGGGAAAGTAAAACTTCAACCAGCAAGACACATAAGCTAATACCGCAAATGACGCTGAATGAGACTCGGGAAAGCCGTACCCTGCAAAGCCTTTGATTTGCTCAAATAAGTTATGGGCGAACGTACTGTCATAGCCTTTATCCGTCATACCCTTAATGAGCTTGTCTCTGAATTCAAAAATTCTGCCGTCTTTTTTCCAGCTAGCCATAGCGCGTCGCAGCTGGTCGGCTTCTCCGCCACTGAAGCCTGCGGCAACCATAGCAAGCTGAATTACCTGTTCTTGAAAGATAGGTACACCCATAGTGCGAGATAGCACCTTTTCCACATCTTTAGATGGGTAGCTAATGGATTCGTTGCCGTGTCGGCGTATCAAATAAGGGTGGACCATATCACCCTGAATCGGACCTGGCCGTACAATGGCTATTTGTACAACCAAATCGTAATAGCGACGAGGTTTTAGCCTTGGAAGCATAGACATCTGAGCCCGTGATTCTATTTGAAAAACGCCTACCGTATCTGCTCGACAAATCATATCGAAAACCTGTTTGTCATCTCCAAGCTTTGTAATGAGCGGAATACTGGTTTCAACCGGATATTGCTTGTTGATAAGAGAAAATGCACGACGAATAGCGCTTAACATCCCAAGCGCGAGTACATCCACTTTTAATAGGCCTAAGGTTTCAATGTCGTCCTTATCCCACTGAATAATAGTGCGGTCTTCCATCGCGGCGTTCTCAACAGGTACAAGGTCGTAGAGCGGTCCGGCGCTAATAACAAAACCACCTACATGTTGCGACAAATGTCGGGGCGTGCCCAGTAAAGCTTCGGTAAGGGTAATTAACTGCTGTACCCTAGGCTCTTCAGAGTTTAGCCCAAGCTCTGCCAGCTGGGACTTCCACGGAATAACGCTGTCCCGTCGATTAATTTGTTTTACCACAAAATCAAGCTGTGACTCGCTGAAGCCCAGTGCCTTGCCCACATCCTTAAAAGCCGATTTAAAGCGATAGCAAATAACGGTAGCCGCGATAGCGGTTCTCTCTCGGCCGTATTTTTGATAAATGTATTGAATGATCTCTTCACGACGCTGATGCTCAAAATCCACATCAATATCTGGCGGTTCGTTACGCTCTTTGGAAATAAAGCGTTCGAATAGCACACTTATTTGCCTAGGGTCTACTGCGGTTATTTCCAAGCAATAGCACACTACTGAGTTGGCCGCAGAGCCGCGCCCTTGATACAGAATGCGTTGTCGCTTGGCAAACTGAACAATGTCATAGATGGTTAAAAAGAAATACTCATACTCTTGTTCGGCAATAAGCGTCAGTTCTTTTTCTATGATTTGGCGAATATCAGGGGTTATACCTTCAGGGAAACGCACTTTTATACCGGCCTCTACACGTTCCCGTAAATACGATGTAGGCGTATACCCTTCAGGTACAAGCTCCGAAGGGTAGTGATAGCGCAGCTCTTCTAAGGAAAACGTGAATACAGAGGCAAGAGCATTGGTATTGGCGATCCACTTCTCAGGGTAAAGCTTCTTTATTTTTTGTATGGTGCGCAGACTACGCTCTGCATTACTCAACGCCTCCCGGCCTATTTTGTCTACGCTGGTATGTTGTTGTGTGGCATGCAATACATGTTGAAGCGGCAGTCTGTCAGCGTGATGCATTAGTACACCCGTACAGGCAATAACAGGAAAAGGGTAGGCAGACTGCAGATGGTTGTAGTGTGCAAACCTCTGGTGATCCCGTCCGTCTAATAGGCGCTGAGCGCCAATATAAGCATCAATGCTCGGGTGTTTTTGCAGCCATTCAGCCCAATGCTTGTCTTTAGCTTCTTTGCCGCTTGGTAACCAAATGAATTTGCAATGGCGAATGGTACGTAAGTCCCACTCGGCCAGTTGATATTCACCTTTCTCAGAGCGACGCCTCGCGTTTGTAATAATTCGGCACAGTTCGCTATAGGCCGCTTTGTTCGGGCACAACAGCACAAAAGATAAAGTGTCATCAAATACGAAGTAACTACCCACAATAAGCGTAATCGGTAGACCCTGATGCTTAATTTCGTCGAAAGCTCGTACCACTCCCGCTACTGAGCATTCATCGGTAATGGCAAGCGCGTCGTAACCAAGGAAAGAAGCCGTGGTAACAAGCTCTGCGGGGGAAGAGGCACCGCAAAGAAAGCTATAATTGCTTTGGCAAAAGAGCTCACTGTATTTCATGATATTGCTTTTACCTCTACTTTTTCTTTAACCGCGTTCGGCTAGCAAAAAAGGCCATGTACCCACCAGCGGCTCTCTTCGTCTTTAAATACTAAAAGCCTTACACATTGCTCAGTCTGGGCGATGAAATAATCTCGTTTTGTTGGGCTGTCATGCCACCACTCGCTGTGTAACCGCACGGGGCCAAAGCAAATTTGGGTCGCCTGAATAAGCGGCTTAGGTGTATCAAAGGTAAAGGTGGGCGTAATGTCGCTGCTATAAGCATAATTACCGGTGCAGTCACCAGTGCTTGACTCCGTCACCGTCATATATTCAAACTGGTGGCTGTCGGCAGTTCGCGGTTGAAACGTACTGTTATCGCCTAGCTTCGCGTTTAAGCGCCCAATTAATTGCTTTTGCGCAATATCGTTAAACCTGTCGCTAAAGAAATCGCCATTCTGCGTATCCATTTCTTCAAACTGCTGGCAGATAAGCGCAATGGCTGTGGCTGGTTCAGGTAGCTCTAGATTCTCAGTTTTAAGATTAAATAAGGGCAGCCAACTTTGTACTGAGGACTGAGGAAGCGCTGATTGAATATTAATATCCATTACAGGAGCTTCTCTGAAATGAATATGAACGCTGATGCTTGATGTATATAGGTTTCTGGCCCGTAAATAGTGAGACAAATGCTCAAACTGCTGGGTGACAAAAGGGGTTAGATGCTGCGTGTTTTCAACATCAAAAGGCAATAGGATAAAGTTATCGAAGTGCTCCAAAGGCCTAAATAATGTAACCCGCGGGAAGGTTTCTCCCCTTAGCGCAGTAAGATACATAATAGTGTTATTGTCGAAGCGCCGCCCCAGCTCTTGTACCGGCATTGCCAACAGCTGTTTTACGCAGGAAACGCCCACCCTTGCCAGCGAGTCAATGACTTTAGGTGATAGAGCCGTAATAGAAAGCGGGCATGCACTTAGGGCTTTTTTTATATCATCCGGCGTATGTAAGTAGGTATTAAGTTTATGAAGCGCTAATACTTTTGCGGCCTCAATTGTCCATGCGCTAGCAAAATGATAGCGAATATCTGCTTCTGCCAGAGCTTGAGTTAAAGTTTTCCACAGTGGCGTGTGACCGCCATAGTAATGAGTTAGGTTATCTAGCCTTACTGCTAGACCGCTTACACTATTTGAGTGAATGTGGTTGTCTAATACGATGTCAGAAGCCAGTGGATAAAGCCGATGGGCTAACTGCGTCAGCATATGCTTTTCGGCTTCTTCACTGAAAGGCAGAATATGCACGTAGGGGCATAGCGCCGCCGCTTGAGCGAGCCCATGGCCAATTTCAATACCTTCTTTTTTCGCAATATCATTACACTGGGTAATTTTGTTTGTTTTACTGCAGTAAACTGCAACAGGAGTATTTGACGGTAATGACGAAGAACTTTTGTTAGCTTCGCTTCTAGGGGCGTTTCTACGATCGCTTTTAAGCGCTTGCCGGTGGGCATGATTAGTTTTAGCAGCTTTAATATGGCTGTCTAGGGTAAGTTGATAGCAGTAAATATAGGCCCACAGCATCATTAGCTCACAGAGTGTAATGCCTGATCGGAAAGCGTGTTGTGTGCCATGGCCCATTTTATGGCCTGATTGTCCGGGGTCCATCGATGGGAAATAACAATGTTATCTTTGGGCCAACCATGACGCTGCTTGCGTATGTTCACCGTCAAAGCGTGGGGCTTACCTTTTAGCGCGATATCTAAAGTAATGGGTAATGAACTGTCGCTTTGATTCGAAAGGGCGGCTTGTGAATCACTTAAGTTGGCCTTCGGATAACCTGACTGTGATGCCTGCTGCTGCGGTTGAGTATACAGCAAGCACAGCGCATCGTTATGCGTTGCCGCTACCTGTAGGCGGCGTGCTTCTTTTTGATTTACAGCATTACTCCACAGCACCACGCAATGGCAAGCCGTACTTTTTAAGCATTGCTCTGCTGCCCACAAGGACTCTTGTTCAGAACATGTTTTTACTACCAGCACTTGTTGCGCTTTAAGTCCTAAGTTTTCTAACCATGGCGACTGTAGTAGCCCAGGAGGGTTGATAAATACCACCAGTTTGTGCGTACGATGCTGGCAAATAACTCGTTTAAAGAGTGAAAGCTCACCCACGCCGGTCAGTGAGGAAATACGTACAAGCCCCGTAGAAGCCACGCCACCGTTAAGCGCTTTATCCAGACGTGGAAAGCCCAGCGAAAACTTGGCTTCACTTTGTTTCTGATCTCTGGCCCGCCAAATATGCGGGTGGTTGTTAAGCACGGATAACGATTTGTTCATGGCACTCAAAATAAACTGTATTTTTATACAGTATTATAGTGCGGCAATGATCCTTTTCAAGACAAAAGGTTTTTGGCTTGTTATTTTAAGCGCTAACTTACTGATTAGTTTGGAAAGGTAAAAAGATTAAACTTTTAAAAGCGTAGGGATTTGGACTAGGGTCGCTGTCCTTACTACATAGCAAAGCGGGCGACCCTGTCATATAGTTAGCGCTGCTTCAGCGCTAACAAGGGGAGTAGAGTAGAACGTTACTCTTCAGGTGATGGTTCTTTTGAAGCCTTTGCTGTCGTGCCACTTACTGTTGTTGTAACAGTTTGACAAAAAGCAATAAATCCATCTGCGGTATTTTTTGCCCACACCATGCGAACGTTGCCAGGCAGAGCCTTCACCACTTCACGAATTTCCTCAAGCGTCACTTCTTCATTAAGCAACACTTTATTCAGTGATTCCTCAAATGACATGCCTTTTTCACAACAGGTCATGACAATAGCTGAAAAGTTGCGCATAAGTGGATGTAGCGCATTGTATTGATTTTGGTCGATAAGGCGGCTTTTATAGGCACTTTCAATACGCGCAGTAAGGTTTTTTTCCAGCGCATCAGTAACAAGAACGAGATTGCGATAAGCATATGTAACCTTATTACTGGTCTGTTTGTTTGAGTGGCGCAACAGCGCCAGTTCTTTCTGTAAGTTCTGCGCTCGCAGCACAAAGTAAATTAAAAACAGGATAAGTAATCCAATAACACCAAATGCAACGATCATGTTTATTGTGCCTTTTGTTCTTCTATAAAGGTGTTGATATTTTGCTCCAATATGAAAAGAGGAACTGAGCCGTTTTCTAACACGGCACGGTGGAATTTGCGCACGTCAAAACGCTCTTCTAACGCTGTCTCTGCTTTCTTGCGAAGGCCTTTAATTTTGATTTCCCCTATCTTGTAAGACAAGGCTTGCGCTGGCCAAGAAATATAGCGGTCTATTTCGGTATTGACGTTGTGTTCTGAAAGCGCGGTGTTTTCCATCATGTAATCCACCGCTTGTTGACGGCTCCAGCCCATGGTGTGCATACCGGTATCAACAACCAAACGACACGCACGCCACATTTCGTAGCTTAAGCGACCGAAGTTGTCGTACGGCGTTTCATAAATACCTGCTTCAATACCTAAAAACTCAGAATACAGTCCCCAGCCTTCACCAAATGCTGAAATATAGGTGTTACGGCGTACCATGGGCAAGTCTTCAAGCTCTGCGGCCAATGAAATTTGTAGGTGGTGGCCAGGTACTGCTTCGTGCAAGGTCAGTGCAGGCAATGCATACAAAGGGCGCTTATCAAGGGCATAAGTGTTTACCCAGTAATATCCTGGCTGGTCATCGCGGCTAGGGTGAATGTAACGGCCCGTTGTATATTTGGGCGCGATAGCGTCTGGTACAGGCGCTACGCCATAAGGCGTTCTTGGCAGATACTCAAAAAGCGAAGGAAGCTTTGCGTCCATTTTCTTTGCAATAAACGACGCTTCTTTTAGTAAATCTTCAGCGCTGGTGGCATAGAATTGCGGGTCTTCGCGTAAAAACGCAATGAAGTCGTTAATGTCGCCATCAAAGCCAAGCTCATCCACAATTTGCTGCATTTGCGCGCGAATGCGTTTTACTTCAGACAAACCTAAATCATGGATTTCCTGAGGCGTCATATCTGTGGTGGTGTAATGCTTTGCTCTATTGGCGTAATACGCCACGCCATCAGGCCAGTTATTTGCGGCAATATCTTCACGGGCATTAGGAATGTATTCGTCTACCATGAAGTCGTAAAACATTTGATACGCAGGCAGTACGCTGCTGTTTATTGCTGCTTTGCCTTGCTCTGCTAGCGCTGCCTTTTGCTCGGCAGTAAAGTACTCAGGGAAACGAGCAAACGGAGAATAAAAACCACTGTCCACTGCATTTTCAACAATGTATGACGCCACAGAATCTTCAAACCCTTTAAGCACGACTTTAGGCTGTGTGTAGCCTTCTTTTAGCGCTTGTTTCATATACGCAATTTGTTGGTCAAAATAAGACTTCAGCGCGTTTAGGCGGCTAATATAGGCTTGATAATCTTCTACGCGTTTAAAGGTTGATAAATTTGGGAGTGAAGCCATCGCACCATGAAAGCCATATTCTGAGTTAATAGGCACCAAGTGCGCGCGATACGTATATTCATCCACATAGTTAGCTAAACGATATTGCTGCATCAGCAAGGCAATATAAGCGTCACTAGAGATATTTTCTTTTTTATACTGACTTAAGGCTTTTTGAAACGCGCGCCATTGTTCATTTTGAGCTTTCAGAGCTTTGGGAGAATTATCTGGTAATACGTGAGCGAGTGAAGTATCGCCTTCGCGAGAAGCTAGAAGCGGGGAAACCGAAAGCTCGTACTGCCAAATGTCATCAAGTAGTTGATACAAGCTTTCATCGTCAAGGCTCTTTGCAGATGCACTAATGCTGCAAATAAATAGTAATGCTGCTAACAGATAGCGATACATATGGGTCTCCGGTAACCTTTACCGGATAGATGCCGGCGGCTACTCTTTCGTTGGTGTATATATTGGACTAGGGAAAGCAGTTACTTTATCAGATTTATTTTCTAATTTAGTAATTTTGGCTGTTCCTTTTTTATTTACGGCGTCAATGCGTAAAACGTTGTGCATAGGAATATAAGTTTTTGTTACTTCTGAAAATTCAGCTTTTAACCTTTCATGGCTAGGATCTACAACAACGCTCGTGTGGGTATCCCACACAAAGTCACCTATCTCGATAAAGCCAAACAAAGCGCCCTGAGTAAGGGCTCTAACGTAAAGTTCGTAACGTTCTCCATTGCTGATGAACTGAACGCGGTAAAGAATATCGTCTTTCGACATGGGTGCTGCTCTTCACTAAAAAAATATAGATACTCCCGGAAATTACTCCGGCGTTTGGCCCACAATTTTACCTTGCTCCTAAAATGCGAGCAACGGTAGGAAACACATGGTAAACGTAAGCAGTTTAATGGTATTCCCCCTATTAACTGCGTTACCATGATGCACACTTAGTTATATGGTGAAATTAGAATGATAAAAAAACTCCTGATAGGTAGTGCAATGACCGCAATGAGCTTTGCTGCTACTGCACATAACCACGCATCGACAGACAATGCTTTTAACCCTGATACACAGCGAATCAAATCGCACCTGTTTTTCTTAGCAGATGACTTGCTTGAAGGTCGTGATACTGGCTCTCGCGGTCATGAAATTGCAGCGCTTTATATTGCAACCGAATTTGCTAAATATGGTTTGAAGCCAGCAGGTACAGACGGCTATATGCAAAATGTATCGTTTCGTAAAGCGAATCTGGTTCAAGAGTCACCCAAGTTTACTTTCACGCAAAACGGCGAAACTGTCGATTTTGACTACCCGAAAGAATACCTAGCTAGCCCGAGCTTGCTTAGCACCGAGGCTAATGTAAAAGGCGAAATGGTCTTTGTGGGCTACGGCATTGTGGCAGACGAGCTATCTCACAACGATTACAAAGACTTAGATGTAAAAGGTAAGATTGTTGTAGCCCTTGCGGGTAAGCCAAGCGAGTTTCCATCAGAAGAGGGCGCTCACTTTGCGTCTGGCTATCAAAAGCAAAAGTATGCGGTAGACAATGGCGCTATTGGCATGATCACTATCACAACGCCTAAAAATGAAAAGGTACGCCCTTATCAAAGCCGTTTGAACTACATTCATACACCGCGTATGGCTTGGTTAGACGACAGCGGTCAGCCTGCAAATAGCTTTTCTCAGCTTAAAGGCGGCGCTTACATGAGTGAAGGTGCTGCACGTAAACTGTTTGAAGGCGCAGAAAAGAGTCTTGATGATGTTTATGCAGTTCTTGAAGCGGACAAAGTGCCGCAAGGTTTTGCGCTAAACGGTGTAGTAGATATTAGCAAGAAGAGTGTTCACGACACAATTACAAGCCCAAATGTTGTGGGTATATTAGAAGGTTCAGACCCTGAGCTTAAAAACGAATACGTAGTTTTCTCTGCTCACTCAGATCACATTGGTTTTGCTAAAACAGTGAAGAAAGACAACATCAACAATGGTGCCATGGACAATGCGTCGGGCACGTCAGTGATGTTAGAAACTGCACGCCTGTTTAGCGAAATGAAAGAAAAGCCAAAGCGCTCAATTCTTTTCGTGTCGGTAACGGGGGAAGAGAAAGGTCTGCTAGGTGCAGACTATTTTGCTCGTAACCCAACCGTACCTGTTACATCAATGGTGGCGAACGTAAATCTAGATATGCCAATTCTAACCTACGAGTTTGCAGACGTTATTGCCTTTGGCGCAAACCACAGTGATTTGCAAGAATCAGTGGAAAAAGCTGCTGCTAACGCCGATATCGAGCTAAGCCCAGACCCATGGCCAGAGCAGGCACTTTTCACTCGCTCAGATCACTATGCGTTTGTGAAACAAGGTGTACCTTCAGTATTTATGGTGCCGGGTCTTAAATCTAAAGATCCTAACGTAGATGGTAGCAAGGTATTTGGTAAGTTCTTATCTACGCACTACCACAAGCCTAGCGACGATATTAATCAGCCATTTAACTGGAATGCAGCGGAGACGTTCACAAAAGTTAACGCGCAAATTGGTTGGACGCTAGCAAATCAAGAAGATAAGCCTAAGTGGAACGATGGCGACTTCTTCGGTAACACGTTTAGTAAGTAGAGCATACTCGTTCGACACTAAAAGCAGCATTTCTATGCTGCTTTTTTTATGCCTATGTTTTAATAAATTTTTGTGTCTTTACACAACCTTTAATTAATTAGAAAAAAATCATGTCTACAATAAAATAAAGTGGGGAGATTTTTAACATATGCTATAAATTTTATGTTTTACTGATTGCATGATTTCCATGAAAGCGCAGAACCGAAGAGTTCAATACAATAGAACGCAGGAGTAACTTACAGTGATAGAACAACAGAAAAAGTATACGTTAATTGCGAGAGGCAGTTCTCACATACGGTACTTCAAGCAATTTGCGGCGCAAACCTCGTTGAATATCTCTGTTGCTAGTTTTACTGCTCCTTGGTTTTCGCTAATTAAGGTTCGGCATTGGTCACTTACAAAACATATCGATATTGACGCTCTAGTTAACCCACATTTATTAAAAAAAGCGAAAAAACACAAAAAGCTTCATCATTCTTTTGCGTGGCCGCTTTACGAAAAAGTAAGTCGATGGCTTACTAAATTAGATATCGCCAAAAGTGCAGCGTTGATTGAAAAGGAAAATTCAGATGTTGTGGGCGTCTGGAATGGACAAAAACAGCCTAGTTCATCTATTGCCGCAGCCGCGAAAGCGCTAAAAAAAGAAGTCGTATACTTTGAAAACGGGCTATTCCCAAACACCACAACGTGTGATTGGTCAGGCGTTAACTGCCAAAACTCTCTGCCTACCACTAAAGACTTTTATAAACAGTTTTATGAGAATAAAGCATTACCTTGCAAACTGGTGCCGCGTAAACCCGTGTGTGAAAAGGCTTGCGGGGTAAAGGCAAACGCATTGCCAGAACGCTATATATTTGTGCCATTTCAAGTAGAAACTGATAGCCAAATTATTTCAAACTCGCCTTGGATACGAAGTATGGGTCAATATTATCAGCATTTACTCAATGTTATAGATAAAGTGGATGACCCTACGCTTAATATCGTTATCAAAGAGCATCCATCAGATTCAATCAGACATGACAACCTACACAATAAACACGAACGAATATTATTCGCTAATTATTGTGAGACTCAAGAGTTAATTGAACGGTCATTAGCTGTGATGACAGTCAACTCTACAGTGGGAGTCGAGTCTCTGCTACTCGATAAGCCCGTAGTGGTGTTAGGTAGGGCGTGCTATGGCATTGAGGGCGTAACAAAGCTTGTGCGAAATGAGACTGAAATGCTAGAAGTCATGAGAAACATTGAATTGCTTGCTGCAGACACTGAAGCAAAATGTGGCTATTTAAATTTTATGTACAACCATTATGTCATTCCCACTACGTGGAAAAATATTGATAGTCAGCACGTTGAGGCACTTACCAAGAGATTACTTAAGCAAGATGCTATGGCGCACTATATTTCACATTATGAGAACCGTGAGATGATGACGGAAAATGTGGTGCCAACAACACGCCAATTTGCTTAACATCAGATAAAAAAAGGCGCTCAAAAGCGCCTCTATTGTTAATCGAAATCGCTTGTCTTAAACAAACATTTGTTTAAATGCAGCCCATTGCTCATTGAACTGCTCTGTTGGCTTTCGAGTAAAGCCACTGCGAATAAACCCGTTAATACGCCCATCCGTGTAGCAGATCATCATATTCGCGATTATCGCCTCATCGGCAGAAAGGGTTTTTCCCTCACGGAGTTTGCGCTCTCTCAGTACTTGCTTAAGCTGTGTTTCTAAACGCTCGAAAAGCTTGGCTATACGCGCGCGTAGTCGGTCTTGCTCACCCATTAACGCATCGCCGTTTAAAATACGAGTAATACCAGGGTTCTTTTCTGCAAAGCCTAAAATAAGGTGAAGAATGAGCTGACAGCGCGTGAGTGAGTCTTTCTCTTCGTTTACGATTTTATTGATACGTGTAAAAAGCGTCTCTTCAATAAATTCAATAAGCCCCTCAAACATTCGCGCTTTACTGGGAAAATGACGATACAGTGCCGCTTCAGACACGCCGACTTTTTCCGCTAACTTAGCAGTAGTAATACGTTGACCTGGGCTGGTTTCTAACATTCCAGCAAGTGCTTGCAGAATTTGAGCTCTGCGATTTGTTTTTTTGACAGCAGGCATGACGAAAGTGTTTCCTCCGCTACCGAGTTACAGTAACTCGGGTTCCATGTTAAGTTGGCTTACGCCAAAGCGTTTATATTTATCGTTTTTATTATCGACACTTAATAAGTATCTGTTAGTTTTTATTGTTTAAAACAAAACGTTCTGCAATGAGTGCTAGCAACTGCTCAGCTAACTCACTTTTGCTGGTGGCAGGCAGTCGTTTATCACCGTCTTGCCATATGACATGCAGTGCGTTTTTATCGCTGTTAAACCCAAGACCTTGTGCTGTTATGTCGTTCGCTGCAATCATATCAAGCTTCTTTTTGGCAAGCTTGGCACGGGCATAATCTTCTACATTTTGGCTTTCAGCTGCAAAGCCAACGCAAAATGGTCGGTCTTGCCTGTTAGATACAGTTGCTAGAATATCAGGGTTTTTAACAAAAGTAAGTGTTAACTCATCACCTGTTTTCTTTATCTTATTGTCAGCTACCGTGCAGGCCTTGTAGTCGGCAACCGCTGCGGTACTAATAAAAATATCTGTAGAAGGAATAAGTTTTCCACAAGCGTTGAGCATCTCTTCTGCGGTGGTAACATCAATACGGTTACAGTGCGAAGGCGTAGAAAGCGCTACCGGACCTGCAACTAGCGTTACGTTCGCGCCCGCTTGAGCCGCGGCTTGCGCAATGGCAAACCCCATCTTTCCTGAACTGTGATTCGAAATATAGCGTACCGGGTCTAAAGGTTCTCGTGTTGGCCCCGCAGTAATAGTTATTTTTTTGCCTGCTAAATTCTTTAACGCTTCATTTAGCGAGGAAGACTTTGCTTTGCTTTCATTTAAGGCATTGGCAATATCAACGGGTTCAACCATTCTACCTGAACCCACATCACCACAGGCTTGCTCACCGCTTGCCGGACCTATAAAGGTAACGCCGTGTTCTTCTAATATAGCAATATTGCGCTGAGTTGCTGTTGCTTTCCACATCTGCTGGTTCATTGCTGGCGCAATAAAACGTCTAGCGGTTGTGGCTAAATAAAGCGTTGTCAGTAAATCGTCTGCCATGCCGTGAGCAAGTTTAGCGAGTGTGTTTGCTGTAGCAGGAGCAATAAGTAAGATGTCAGCCCATTTTGCTAATTCAATATGCCCCATAGCAGCTTCAGCGGCGGGGTCTAAAAGGTGTTGATGCACTGGATGCCCTGACACCGCTTGAAGTGACAAAGTACTCACAAACTCTGCGGCAGAATCAGTAACGACAACGCGAACGTTTGCACCTAATGCGGTGAGTTTACGCACTAAGTCTGGGGTTTTATAAGCAGCAATACCGCCTGTAACGCCTAGCAAAATGTTTTTATTAGCAATAGACATAAAAGAATACTAAATCTCAATATTAATAGTAGCCTACCATGGCGACGAAAAATCGGATAGCTGAACAAAAGTCGATCTTGCCGTAAACATGCTGTTTGGCTCTTATCTGCTCAATATCCAACGAAACCCGCCTTTCATACAGTCGTTAATTTTTTTTGATTCAACTATAACCACTATTTTATGACGGTAACGGACTAATAGCATGTCGATAAAGATATGGCCGATAAGTGAAAGGCCAAGAGAAAAGCTTTTGCAGCACGGTGCAGAGAGCTTAAGTGATGCAGAGCTTATTGCTGTTTTGCTGGGAAAGGGCGTTAAGGGTAAGAGCGCTGTGTCTGTCGCGCACGAGTTGCTAAAAGAGCTTGGTTGTTTGCGAGGTGTGGTAACGGCTACAAAGGAAAGTTATGCAAAAGTGTCTGGCGTTGGGCCGTGCAAATACGCACAGTTTCAAGCGGGGTTCGAAATATTTAAACGCAACTTAGAGATAAAACTTAAGCGCCAAGATGTATTTAATAATGTAGATGATACTAAGCGTTATCTACAGGCTAAATTAAGAGACTGCGAAAGAGAAAAGTTTGCGCTTTTGATGCTTGATAGCCAACATCAACTTATCGCTTTTCGTACCATGTTCAACGGAACGATCAATAGCGCAGCAGTGTATCCGCGAGAATTGATCAAGCAAGTTATGATCGATAATGCGGCGGCGATCATTTTGGTCCACAATCACCCCTCAGGCGTAGCAGAGCCGAGTCATGCAGATATTCGTTTAACGACAGAGATCAAAAATGCTATGGCATCGATCGACGTGCCCGTGCTGGATCATTTTGTGGTTGGAGATAAAGAAACCATTTCATTTGCGCAGCGAGGCTTGCTAACATAAGAAACCTAGGTCATTTATCGATTATTATCTAGTCAAATGGTTGAAAATGATTTAGCATAGGATTTAGTGGGTAATTTTATTAAAGGACTGTTATGAAGAAGTCAATCATTGCATTATTTGCAGCTGCAACTATGGCAGCAGGTGTTAACGCACAAGACGGTGAAGGCGGTGCTGGTGCAGGTGGTGCGGGCGCAGTAAGCGGTGGTCTAATCGCTACTGGTGTTGTTGCTGCTGGTATTATCGCTGGTGTTGCAAACAACAACTCTGCAGACGCGCCAGGAAATGGTGGTACTGATCCAGGTCAACCTACTTGTGAAGGTGACGATCCATTGGTAGACGGCGTATGTGTTGGTACAACTAACACTGTTACTGTAACTACTTCTGGCACAAGCACTGTAACTAAAACAATTACTGTGCCTGTTACATTTACTTACGCACCGACCGTACAGTAAATTTAAGAGTATTCGAAAAAGCCGCTTTTTTTAGCGGCTTTTTTTATTTTTACAGCAAAATTTAATTGTTTTTAGTTTTTGTCGGCGTACCTTAATGAAACTACACATTCTATCAGCCGTTTTTGGCTTTCTTTGCCTGTCTCTTTCAGGATGTTCCACAACAACAATTGCCTACTACAATACGCTTAAACTTGCCCTTAAAGACCGCACGGTAACTTATACCGTTGAAGAAATCGCGGCGAGTAAGGCGGATCTTATGCAAATTAAAGCGGGGGAACGAGACGCCGCCTCTCTTGCATTAGCCTACATTGACGGTGATAAGTATAAGTGGGTGTCGGGTGACAAAGTTATTTTCACTATGCATCACGGTATTATTGTGAAAACGGAAGGTTTAGATAACGACCTCTTTTACACAAGCAATTTGCAGCACAATCCGTTAGCCACCAATGATGTTTTGCCTTTTAGCTGGAAGCGTAAAGTCGATGTTGCCTCAATAGGCTACGGGGTTCCAGTGGATTCTTCATGGCGTATTGTGGGGGAAGAAACACACAACTACCTTGGCTTTTCTGTACCCCTTATTAAAGTAATTGAAACCGTAGATTTTTCAGAATATACCCCCTTTATTGATGTGGGACTGTCATGGGAAAATACCTACTTCTTACATAAACACACGAAAGAGCTGCTGGCCTCTAAGCAAAAGTTCAGCCCAGAGGGAGACGTATACGACATGGTTTATTTAAGCCGCGTCGTGCGTCAGATGAAAAAACAAGGAGTAACGCAATAATGAAGTTTATTTCTACGCTTTTTATTGCCTTGGGTCTTATTACATCCACAAGTTTGTACGCCAATGATGGTATTGTAAGTGTGACGGTGAACAAGCAGACCTATCAATTTGACCGGCCAATTAGATTGTCGAGTGTATTGTCTATTGTGGTAGACAGTGGCGACTGGTATTGGCCAACAGCTTCTGCATTTGATTTAACCAATCCAAAAGCTGAACGCGAAAAAGAGATAGCGTTGTCGCAGATAAGAGAGCTTTTGGTTAGCTTTGATAAAAATTCGGACACCCATAAAGCACTTCAAAATCTTTTAGACCAAGTATCTTCGTGGACGGTGTCTACGCGTATAGATATGCCTATTTCTTACAATCGAGCTCGGTTGTTTTTCGAAGACAACCCTATGTTCCAGCCAGGAAAATATTGGATCCGTTTGAATGGACGTCCTAATGTGGTGCATTTCTCAGGTGCTGTAGTAAAGCCAGGTGCCTATCAGCATCAAAGCGACACCTCGATTTATACGGCTGCTCATTCGGTTAAAAAAGCGGTAGACGCAGACAGAAGCGTAGTTTATGTCATTGACCCAATGGGTAACATAGAAGAAAAAGGGATTGCTTACTGGAATTTAGATTTTGCCCAGCTTATGCCGGGTAGCCAGATTTATGTGCCTATTTCTTCAGAGCTTTTCAGCAATAAACTTAAGCAATTAAATAAGCGCGTTGCCGCGTTAGCAGTACATAGGGTTTTACCTCAATGAGTGCGCCAATATTATCTAAGAAAAAAATATCTAAGAAAAAAATATCTAAGAAAAAAACACTCGCGCTGGTAATCGGCAGTGCACTATCTTCTAACACTCTTGCTGATACCCAGCTTCGTGTTACGCCCTCACAAATGGTGCAAGGTGGTAACGGGCTTATACAAACGCCAACTGCGCGTATGCGCGACGAAGGCGGTATGGCCATCAATTATACCGACAATGGTGAATACCGTTTCTGGTCAGTTAATATCCAACTTTATGATTGGATGGAAGCGACGGCCCGCTATACCGATGTGCGTACGCGTTTATACAGCCAAGTTGACTCCTTCAGCGGCGATCAGACTTTAAAAGATAAAGGGTTAGACGTTAAATTCAGGCTTTGGAAAGAAAGTTACTACTTACCTGATATCAGCGTTGGTTTCAGAGATTTCGGGGGGACAGGCTTTTTTGAAAGTGAGTACGTAAACGCCAGTAAATCGGTAGGACCGTTCGATTTCCATTTAGGCTTAGGTTGGGGATATTTGGGGACAGCAGATGATATTACTAATCCATTTTGTGAGGTTAAAGATAGCTTCTGTGAACGCCCTGGCGGATTCTCAGGCCGAGGTGGCAAGGTCGATTACGATCAGTTTTTCAAAGGTACTACCGCGTTCTTTGGTGGCGTAGAGTATCAAACACCATGGGAGCCGTTAACGCTAAAACTTGAGTTTGAAGGCAACGATTACTCCCGAGACAGAGCGGGGCAGCTTGAGCAAGATTCTCGCTGGAATGTGGGAGCGGTATATCGCTATAAAGACTTTGATTTCTCATTAAACTACCAACGTGGAAACACCATAGGCTTTGGTGTGACGTATCGCTTCAATATGAATACTGCGTCTCAAATCAAATTCGACGATGCGCCGCGAAATTTAATGGGAAGAAATGCGCCATCTAATATTAAAGATGTGAACAAATCACGTCTTTATAACGACCTTTATAACTCAGGTGGTTTCCTCTTATCCGATGCTGAGATTAAAGAAGATAGCGCGACCTTTTACGGGACGCAGGTCAAATACCGCGACCAAGATGAAGCTATTGAGCGGGTAGGTCGTGTTGCGGCTTCAGAGCTTCCAGATAGCGTTAAAACCTATCATATGGTAGATAATCGCGGTGGCCTACCACTGGTCGATACTCAAATAGACGCTGAAGCCTTTATCTCAGCCGCGCGATACGAATCGGTCGATGCCGATATAACGGAAACGTACGTGAGAACATCGCCTTCTGAAGAGATAAAAGAAGCATACGACCCTGAAAATACTTCGGGTTTCTTCTACAGTGCTGACTTCTTTTTCACCCAGTCGTTTGGTAACCCAGAAGATTTCTTTCTTTATCAAACTGGGTTAATGCTAAATGGCGGCTACGCGTTAAACGAAAACTTCTCAGTAATGAGCAGCGCACGGGTAACACTGCTTGATAACTTCGATAAGTTTAATTATCTCGTTGACGGTGAAGATGTGTCACTACCTCGTGTACGTACTAGGGTTCGTGAATATGTGTCTGAAAATGATGTCTGGTTAGATACTGCGTTTTTACATTACAAAGACAATATTGCCGAAGACCTTTATGCCCAAGCATACGCAGGTTACCTTGAAACTATGTTCGCAGGTGTTGGCGGAGAAATTCTGTATCGTCCTGTCGATAGTAATGTCGCCTATGGCATCGATATCAACTACGTTAAGCAGCGTGACCCTTACAGTCAAACCGGCTTAGAGGATTACGATGCGATCACCGGTCATGCGAGTGTTTATTGGCAGCCTGAATTCCTTGATGATACCCAAATCACGGTTAGTGCAGGTCAATTCTTGGCAAAAGACAAGGGTGTTAATATTGATTACGCCAAGCGCTTTGATAGCGGCATTATAGTGGGAGCATATGCTGCCTTTACTGATGTTTCATCGGAAGAATACGGAGAAGGAAGTTTTACCAAAGGTTTCTATATTTCCATTCCTACCGATTTGTTCTTGCTAGAACCGTCGAAAGGACGCGGACTCTTCCCTTGGGTGCCAATTTCGCGTGATGGTGGTCAACTACTACGCCGGCCTTCACGGTTAATAGATTTAACGGAAGTTAGGTCACCTTTTTATGACTAAATAAGAAAAGCGCCACGTTATCGTGGCGTTTTTTTTAGCATTTGAACAGATAGGATTAGGTTAAAATTTAAGTGGGAATACCCTATTTATTCGTAGCTAAACAGCGAAGAGAAAAGTACAATAAGGGCCACAAAAAAGAGTGTTGGTGGTATTTTGCGCAAAAATAGTACGTAAAAGTAACCTTTTTGTACTTTCTTATTGAAATGATCCTGCCTTTGCTGTATAAAATGCGCCCTCTAATTTATAGTAATACGTCATTTGACCCAACCACTGTTTGAGCGCTTGGGATTAACTGACGCGACAGTTATCGTTGTTCTGGAGACAAATACAATGTCAAGAGTATGCCAAGTAACAGGTAAGCGTCCAACGGTTGGTAATAACCGTTCACACGCACGAAATGCGACTCGTCGTCGCTTTTTACCAAACCTTCAAACACACCGTTTTTGGGTTGAGAGCGAAAGCCGTTTTGTAAAACTACGTTTGTCTGCTAAAGGCATGCGTATCATCGATAAGAAAGGTATTGATTCAGTACTAACTGACATCCGTGCCCGTGGTGAGAAAATCTAAGGAAGCCGACAATGCGTGATAAAATTAAACTAGTTTCTTCAGCAGGTACAGGTTTCTTCTACACTACTGATAAAAACAAGCGTAACATGCCTGGCAAAATGGAGATCAAAAAGTATGATCCCGTTGTGCGTAAGCACGTTATGTTTAAAGAGGCCAAAATCAAGTAATTAGCTTGCTTTTGTCTCCACGAAAACCCAGCTTTTGCTGGGTTTTTTGCTTTTGGAACTGTGAAAACTTCTAGTAATTCTCCCTACAGATCGTGGCGGGCATAACAAGATCCCGCTGACTTAATATACGAATCTATGCTGTACCTATTTCAGATCTAACAACGAAGTCTGTGCGATCTTGGGTTTTAATAAGCTGAAATTACATAAAATAAAGCCCCAACAATGCTAAGCGTTAAGCAGAACATGTCTCATAAACCGAAAACATTGAATTAGCTTATAAGAGAATGAGGTATTACTATAATGCGCTATAGACAGCCTACTAGTTGACGGGAATAACGCGTGGCAAGAATTTCTCAGCGAGCAATGAACAACGTGGTTATCATTGCAATGCTTATTATGATTGCACTGTTTAACTTAGACAGTTTGCTACCGAAGAAAAATACAATACAGACGCGTAGCCTGTTACCTGAAGAGGCTTACGTGCTTAAGATAGAGCATGATAACAATAGCTTAGAGCGCATTGGTCAACAGTGGCGTCAAAAAGCGCCCGATACAAGTCTTGCAGTTACACCATATGAACAGTTTTCTCATTGGCAACGGGCCATGCTGCTTCCGGCATCGGAAGTACCTGAGTCGGTCATGAATACCCAACCTTATATTGTTGTAGTTTGGCTTGCGGGCAATAATAACGGCAACGTTTATGCTATTTACCCCAATACATCACCAGTAGTGATCAAATTTGAAAATAACTGGTACACGTTAACTAATACCGATCTAGATAAATTATTACCTTGGACATTGTAAATGCCTGAATTACCAGAAGTTGAAGTAAGCCGGCTAGGCATATCACCGCATTTAATCGGCAATACCATTACTAATGTCGTGGTACGGGAACGAAGAATGCGCTGGCCCATACCTGAGGAGGTCTCAAGTGTTGAGGGTCAGAAGGTAATTGCGGTAAAACGCCGAGCGAAATATCTGCTGATTGAAACAGCAACAGGCACGCTGATTTTACACTTAGGTATGTCAGGCAAGCTGCGTGTCATCGAAGCAACTATACCCGTTGTGAAACACGACCACGTGGACATTGTTTTAAATACCGGTAAGTGTTTACGCTTAAACGACCCTAGACGCTTTGGTGCAGTGTTATTTCAAGCGCCCAATACTCAACAAGCAATGTTCGACAACTTGGGCCCAGAGCCACTTACAGACGACTTTGACGATAAGCGCTTGTTCAGTTTATCGCGTAATCGCAAAGGCCCGGTGAAAAACTTCATCATGGATAACGCAATTGTGGTTGGCGTAGGCAACATCTATGCGAACGAAGCCTTATTTCTTGCCGGTATCGATCCGCGAAGAGCGGCAGGGAAAATTAGTGCAGAGCGCTATAAGTCACTTACTGCAACAATAAAGCAAGTGCTTGCTAAAGCCATCGAGCAGGGCGGTACTACGCTTAAAGACTTTGCACAAACCGATGGTAAGCCCGGTTATTTTGCGCAGCATTTAAATGTGTACGGAAGAAAAGGTGAGCCTTGTGAAGTGTGCGGTAAAGCCATTGAAAGCAAGGTGATAGGGCAGCGAAACACCTTTTTCTGTACTCGCTGCCAGCGCTAATAGCTAAAAAAGAGACATACCTAGAAAGGTTTACAGCTAGAAAGATAACTCAAAGCAGCTTAACACTGTAAAGCGGCTTTACTGGACAACGCCGGTTTACTTAGCTCTTTTTACCTAGCCTGTCTCTTAACGCTTGCTCCACTACGGGGTGGCAAAAACCACTTACGGCCCCGCGATGTAAGGCTACTTCTTTCACTAGAGTAGAAGAAATAAACGAGTTTTCTTCAGCTGGAGTTAGAAATACACTTTCAAGCTTTGGGTTAAGGCGTCGATTCATATTGGCCAGCTGGAATTCGTATTCGAAATCAGATACTGCACGCAAGCCACGGATCAAAATAGTCGCGTTTTGTTCATCCGCAAAGTCCGCTAGTAAACCAGTAAATCCTACTACTTCTACATTAGGCAGATCGGCGGTAACTTTCTTTATCATTTCTACCCGTTCCTCTAATGTAAAGAGCGGTTTTTTACTTGGATTAGAAGCGATGGCCACAATTACGTGAGAGAAAAGCTGAGATGCGCGTTCAATAAGGTCTGCATGACCGTTCGTAATTGGGTCGAAAGTGCCTGGATAGAGTGCTCTAGTATGCATAAAATTGAATCTTATCGTTGTATAGGGTTTATAGTTCTATGAGGCTACTGTACCACATTAATTTGCGATGCTAAGTGATGTAACCAATGCGTTTATTATCCACAGTCCTAGCGCTTCACCAATTCGTTATAGCCATCTAAGCATGCAGTCCAATCGTCTTTTTTCCAGTGAAATATTGGATTTTTGGCTTGCTCTTTATGTAAAGAGCGCAATAGGCGATCTAGATTGCCCTGCTTCCAGCTATCGCCCTGACGTTTTGAACAGCGATCAAAATCAATAAGCCAAATCTGTTTATCGCTATCTATCATGATATTGCGAATATTAGCGTCATGATGATAAACCTGACAATTGTGCATACGGGCTAGCGCTCGTCCAACTTCATGCCATTCCCTTTGTGATAATGGCTGCTGGCACAAGACATGATGAAGGTCGTGGCTGTTAGGGATGCTAAGTGTAATCAGATCACCGCGGTAGATTAAGCCTCTGCGGTGAATGCGAGCAGCAACAGGTACAGGCACTAAAAGGCCCTCAGCGCGCATGTATTCGAGCAACCTAAATTCTTCGAAAGGTCTAGAGCGCTCAACGCCGTTAAAGAAATATTGGTCGCTGAGTACTTTGCCTACCAGGCCTCCCCGCACAAAATGGCGTAAAACCCAGTGTTGACCTTCATGCTCTATAAAGATAGTTGTACCGCGCCCTTTAGCTTGGCCCGTTATTTTGTTTTGCAGTTGCCAAAACTCAGGGCTGAACATTTCAGTGTTGGGCTGACTGACCAAGGTATTGTCGAAAATAAAGTGGTGCCCCGCACCTATGTCTCGTCGCATTGTCGCCATGTTGCCCACAACTTATGGTAAATTTCACATTCTAATGATTTATTTTGGTTTTTCAGCAACGAGAGAGCTTCTGTGGCAAAAAAGATTTGTTTAATGCGCTTATCGGCTATTGGAGACGTGTGTCATGCCGTCGCTATGGTTACCCGAATTCAATCGCAGTGGCGCGATACTGAAATTACGTGGGTAATAGGGAAAGTTGAGTACCAGCTGGTGAGGCTAATGCCAAATGTACGGTTCATTATTTTCGATAAATCAAAAGGGAAAGCTGCAGTCGAATCCTTGAAAGCGGAAGTCGCTGGTGAAACTTTTGATGCTCTATTGATGATGCAGGTGGCGTTACGGGCGAATTTAGCCTCACGAGTGATTAAAGCCAAACAGCGCATAGGCTTTGACTGGGCACGCAGTAAAGAGTTGCATTGGCTATTTGCTAATAAGCGAGTTGCTGCCACAAAACACGCCCACGTACTTAAAGGTTTCATGGATTTTGCCGATGCATTGGGCGTACCAGAGACTAAGCCAGTATCGTGGAATATTCCCGTTGCGCCTGAAGATGTGCAGTGGGGAGAAGAACAAGCAAAAGCATTGGGAAAGTATGTGGTTATTTCACCTGCTGCAAGTAAAGCTGAAAGAAATTGGTTGCCACAGCGATACGCAAGTATTGCAGATTATATCCAAGAGGCTGGTGTCGGCGTGATATTATGCGGAGGTCCAGGAGATTTAGACCGCAAAACCGCTGATGCAATTAAAGCGAGCGTAAAACAACCGCTTCAAGATTTTACTGGCCAAACAACATTGCATCAGCTGCTCATGTTGCTAAAGCATGCCCATTTAGTCATTGCACCAGATACCGGGCCTGCCCACATGGCAACCGCCGTAGGCACGCCAGTTATTGGGCTATACGCACATTCTAACCCACGCAGAACCGGGCCTTATAACGACCTTGATAGGGTAGTCTCTGTGTATGATGAATGTGTAGAAGAACAAAAGGGGAAACCCTGGGACGCGTTGCCATGGGGTACGCGAGTCAAGGGGAATCAATTAATGGAAAAAATTACCGTAGACATGGTAAAGCAAAAAGTTGCGCCGTTTCTTGCTTAATTTTTTTATCGTAAGGTAAAACAATCAACTATTATCTACACTTAGCATTGTGAAGTGTACTTCTGTGAAACAGGGAGTCGTTACTTAATGAAAAAGCCCGCTTTGCGATGGCTGTCCGATATTTATGCTTTTACCACATCAAAAATAGTGCTGCTAGCGTTAGCAATGCTATTAATGTGCGTGTCTAAAGTAAATGCGTCGGAACTTAACGTCATGGTGAATGAAAGCGTAATGGTTGCAGAGCTTAATCGCTCTGAGCTTCGTCAGATCTTTACAGGACAGCGCCAGTACTGGGACAACGGCACTAAAATAACGGTTTTTGTACTGCAAGACAGCGACGAATTACATCGTCAGTTTTGTCGCGATATTCTTCAAATGTTTCCCTATCAGTTATCTCGGCTTTGGGATCAAATTACCTATTCCGGCCAAGGTATTACACCTATCAGAGTGACCTCTTATCAAGCCTTAGTTGATGCACTGGAAAATACAGAAGGTGCTATTGGTTACGTTGAGCGAACTGAGATCGTTAAGCTAAGACGCGTTGAGGTAGAACTAAAATGAAAAATCACATTGCTTTTGCGCTCGCTATAGTTAGTTCATTTGCTGTTAATGCGCAAACAGACTTCACATGGCATGGCTATGTTTCACAAGGCATTACCCAGTCGAAAGACAGTAGTTTTATCACCGACGACAATAACGTAACTGGTGAACTCACCGAGATTGGCTTAAATAGTTATTATCAACTTGCAGAAAACATTTCCATTGCTGGACAAATAAATTATCTAGAAGGTGGTAACCGCTTCGAGCAGGGGACTCGACTCGATTATTTATTTGTTGATTGGAAACTGCCTAACTTACCTGGCGGGTGGCGTGGAAAAATTCATGCGGGGCGTTTTAAAAATACCCATTGGCTATATTCCTCTACCAGAGACGTCCCTCAAACGCGATATACCTCAGTGTTGCCTCAATCAGTGTATTTTGACGGGTTTCGTGATGTTGCATTAGGCAGCAACGGCATTTTGACCAGCTTTTCTCATTATGGAAAGGAATACATCTGGGAGCTTAATTGGAGCTATGGACGCTCAAATATTAACGACTCTCAGCGCGACTTTCTTTTAGGCAGTGAAGCAAAAGGTAAGATCAAACAAGATTTTGTGCATCAAGCAAGCGTGTTTTTACAGCCCTCATCAATGACGTGGAAAATAGGAGCGAGTTGGCTTAATTCCGATTTTAGATATACACCATCGCAAGATGATAATCGCTTATCGGGTGGGGCAAACATAGAACGATTTATGCTTTCTGCGCAATATTTTGCTGAGAACTGGGAAGTGTCGGCTGAATTAATTCGAGAAAAGCAAGACAGTCAAGGGCTGTTTGCGCCAGACTTCACTGAGAAGCGCACTGGGGAAGGCGGCTTTGTTCAATTTAGGTACCTTTTTAACAACCACGTTAGCGGCCTATTGGGCTACGATACGTACATTAATGATACCTCCGACAGTGATGGCAAAGACCTAGAGGCAAGGACAGGAGGCCTTATCCCAGCTTATTTTGGGTATCAAGATACGTACACGTTGGGTTTACGTTGGGACATTGCACCAAAATGGAGATTGCAGGGAGAATATCACTGGGTTGAAGGTGCAACACGGGTGGTCAGTTTATTAAATCGCGATGTGGCTTCTCATGCTGATAAACATTGGGAAATGTGGTCAATACAATTGATGTATTGGTTTTAAGGGTAATCAATGAAGGTTCAGGTATCTTTTACCACTAAAACCATCGCTATATTACTGGCAATGGTTTTAACTGTGACCATTGTAATCTCTACCGTGCTAATTCAAGAGTCTGAGGCGCAGGTTGTGCTGCAGCAGCGTGAAAGCCAAATCAGCAATCAACGTCGCGTGCAGTTGTTTGAAGATATTCTACATAGCCGCATGATCACCCTTATTGATATTATAAGCCGAAGGAATGGCGCGTACTCGAACAACCTCGAAGAACTCTATAGCACTTTAGACGAGCTAAGTGAGTATCTAACGCTAAATTTTCAGGTTGAAACACTCTATCTGTTTGATGAATATGGCATTGTTGGACAGCCAGCGTATCCAGTGAATGACAATATTGAGCGGCTTGTGGACACTACGCGAGCATCATTTGAAAGCCGTTCATTATTATCGTGTGAGAATGTATGCACTCACTATATATCAATACCAATAATGACGCAGAGCGATACAGTGCCGGTTATCATTGTGTCTACTTCTATGCGGGAACTTCTGTATTTGTTTAGCCGGGCTACTGATGTACATAAGGTGGCGATTGTCCAGTTGAATGAATCACAAGAAGGTAAACTTTCATTAAAGATAGCGAGCCAAGTTACCGCGGCCAATCGACATTATTTAAACTTGCTCGTTGACGCTTTGCCGGCTAACTGGCGTGTTGACGACCTCGTTATCAAGGGGGTTAATGTAGGTTTAGATAGCCAACAGCTTTTAGTGAGTCTTTTGCCTTTCGACCATGCTGCTGGCGACCATCCCTATTTGCTCATAGTGCAGGACGTGTCGGCTATGATGCGACAAAACGAGCAATATCGATACGTTGTTATCTCTAGCGCCATAGGTTTGTTTTTGCTTTTCTCAGCGCTACTTTATCTTTTCTTAAATCAATACCGCACAAGGCTTTTAGACATAAGCGAGCGCCTGCCTATGCTGGCGGAGCATAAGTTTAGTGAGTTTTATACCGTTGCGGCCAAGCGCCGAAAACTGCCCGTGTTTAAGCTAACTGACGAACTGGATGTGGTTGAGGAAGCGGCGAACGATTTAGCGCGCCAGCTAGAAAGCTTTGATGGTCAAATGGCAATCAATACCGCTAAGCTTGAAAAAATGGCCATGTTCGACGTGCTCACAGGGTTACCTAACCGCAACATGTTGACGTTTCAAATAGAGAAGCAGTTAGCCAGCTCCCTGCGGGATGAAAGGCTAGTTGCCCTGATGTTCATGGACTTAGATGACTTTAAGAAAGTTAACGATAGTCATGGCCATGACGTAGGCGACAAGTTGCTTAAAGCCGCTGCAATGCGAATTTCACGACCTATTCGAGAATCTGATATAGCATCGCGTTTCGGGGGCGATGAGTTTGTTATTTTATTGTCAAATATAGAAAGCAAAAAGCATGTTGATACTGTTGCGCAAAAAATTATCGACGAGTTTAAAGAGCCTATCATTGTTGATGGCGTTACCTTTTATGTCTCAATCAGTATTGGTATTGCCATAACCAATCATTCTCGCGCCACGCCAGTTGAGTTATTGCGCCATGCCGATATCGCAATGTACGAGGCAAAAGCGAAGAAAGGCGCTGAGTTCAGGGTGTATGATGCCACCATGAACCTCAAGGTAATGCAAAAGGTTGAGTTAGAATCTGAAGCTCGTGAAGCCCTTAGGGGTAACCAGTTCAGCCTTGCCTTGCAACCGCAAATTGACATGCACAGCGGCAAGCTTATGGGCTTTGAAGCACTATTGCGCTGGTATCATCCTAAAAAAGGGCATATTTCACCAGGTGATTTTATTCCATTGCTTGAAAATACGTCGTTTATGCTAGAGCTAGATTACTGGGTTATCACGCGCTCCACCCATTTGGTACATGAGCTTAAAAATAGTGGCTATCCAGATATTAAAGTCGCAATTAACTTATCGGCGGGACAGTTCCTTGACCCCAGTTTACCTGAGTTTTTACAACACCAAATCATCAAAAATGATATAGCGCCTGATCAGGTATGCTTAGAGCTTACGGAAACCGTTTTGGTCTCGGATATCAAACGCGCAACGGAAATAATGCAAACCATACGCGATATGGGGTGTATGTTAGCCATTGACGACTTTGGTACCGGTTATTCGTCACTTAGCTATTTAAAATCGCTACCAGCCGATTACATTAAGGTCGATCGTTCTTTTGTTGCCAACATTGCCAACAGTGCAGACGACAGAAACATAGTCCACTCCACCATATCTATGGTGCGTAATATGGGCATGCAGGTGGTAGCTGAAGGCATTGAAACCAATGAGCAGTATGAATTGCTTTGTCATTTCGACTGCCATCAGGGCCAGGGCTATCTTATTAGCCGACCTATACCAGAGGTCAACCTCTGGGACACATTAAGAGACAAAGTTGAAAACGGCTTCTGGAAAGACTTTGTATGACGCGTGGATAGACCGCGCGGCATTTATCGGTTTTTTCAGCGAGTGTGTTGAATAATTTACAAACTTAGTCGACAAACCCATTAAATACAGCGCAAGGGTGTGTACCCTTTCACGCGCTTTCATTACACTAGCGGTTTTTATACACCTACACTCGGAGAATGGCATGTCTGCGGCATTTATTTCTCATTTGCAATCGCAAGTTGAAGCCACAAAAGAAGATGGTTTGTACAAAAAAGAGCGTGTTATCACGTCGCAACAACAAGCAGATATTGGTGTTGCTGGCGGTGAGCATGTCATAAACTTTTGTGCCAACAACTACCTTGGTCTTGCAAACAACGAAAGCTTGATTGAAGCAGCGAAAGAAGGCTTGGACAGTCATGGTTTTGGTGTAGCATCTGTGCGATTCATTTGCGGTACACAAGACATTCACAAGCAGCTAGAAGCCTCTATCAGCGACTTCTTAGGTACAGAAGATACCATTCTTTATCCGTCTTGCTTCGACGCTAATGGCGGTTTATTTGAAACTCTGCTTGGACCAGAAGATGCCATTATCTCTGACGCGCTAAACCACGCCAGTATCATTGACGGCGTTCGCCTTTGTAAAGCTAAGCGCTATCGTTACGCCAATAACGACATGGCCGCGCTAGAAGAGCAGTTAAAGCAAGCCGATGCCGACGGTGCGCGCTTTAAAATTATCGCTACTGACGGTGTATTCTCAATGGACGGTGTCATTGCCGACCTCGCCTCAATATGTGACCTTGCCGACAAATACGATGCAATGGTTATGGTTGACGATTGCCATGCAACAGGCTTCTTGGGTGAAAACGGTAAAGGCAGCCACGAATACTGTGGTGTAATGGGCCGCGTTGATATTATTACCGGTACATTAGGTAAAGCCCTTGGCGGCGCGTCTGGCGGTTATACGTCGGGCAAAAAAGAAGTTGTAGAATGGCTACGTCAGCGCTCACGTCCTTACCTTTTCTCAAACTCTGTTGCGCCACCTATTGTTTCAGCATCTCTTAAAGTGTTTGAAATGATGAAAGAAGGCGATGAGTTACGCGCTAACTTGTGGCGAAACGCCAATCACTTCCGCAAACGTATGGAAGACGCTGGCTTTACCCTTGCCGGAAAAGATCACGCTATTATCCCTGTAATGCTTGGCGATGCCCGCCTAGCCAGCGAAATGGCCGACAAACTCCTAGAAAAAGGCATCTATGTTATCGGCTTCTCTTACCCTGTAGTACCAAAAGGCCAAGCCCGAATTCGTACGCAAATGTCAGCAGGGCATAGCCTTGAACACGTTGATAAAGCCATTGATGCATTTATCGAAGTGGGCCGTGAAATGGGAGTGATCTCATGAAGTCGCTTGTAAAAGCAAAAGCGGAAAAAGGTATTTGGCTTCAAGACACGCCAAAGCCTGAAGTAGGGCATAACGACCTACTGATTAAAATTCGCAAAACCGCTATTTGCGGTACAGACATGCACATATACAACTGGGACGAGTGGTCGCAAAACACGATCCCAGTGCCTATGGTAGTCGGCCACGAGTACGTGGGCGAAGTAGTGGGTATGGGCCAAGAAGTGAAAGGCTTCAACGTTGGCGATCGCGTATCGGGAGAAGGCCACATTACCTGTGGTCACTGCCGTAACTGTCGTGCTGGGCGTGTTCATTTATGCCGTAACACAGAGGGTGTGGGCGTAAACCGTCCTGGTGCTTTCGCAGAGTATTTAGTAATTCCCGCATTCAACGCATTTAAAATTCCAGACAATATCAGCGACGACCTCGCGTCTATCTTCGACCCGTTTGGTAATGCCGTTCACACAGCGCTAAGTTTTGACTTAGTCGGTGAAGATGTGCTTATTACAGGTGCTGGACCTATCGGCATTATGGCTGCAGCAGTCGCTAAGCACGTAGGTGCGCGACATGTTGTTGTTACCGACATCAATCCTTATCGTCTTGAGCTGGCTAAAAAAATGGGTGCTACCCGCGCTGTCGACGTAAGCAAAGAAGATTTGAAAGATGTCATGAACGAGTTAGGTATGACAGAGGGCTTCGATGTGGGTCTTGAAATGTCTGGCGTGCCCGTAGCCTTTAGGGACATGCTAAACAAAATGAATCACGGCGGCAAAATTGCCATGCTGGGTATTCCTCCGCAAGACGTGGCTATCGATTGGAACCAGGTTATCTTCAAGGGGTTGGTGATAAAAGGTATCTATGGCCGAGAAATGTTCGAGACCTGGTACAAAATGGCGAGCTTACTACAAAGCGGCCTAGACCTTTCACCTATTATCACCCATACCTTTTCGGTTGATGACTTTCAGAAAGGGTTTGATACCATGGGGTCAGGACATTCAGGTAAAGTTATTTTGGATTGGCAATAATGACAACATTCTCACACATTAGCGTAAGCGACGTGGCTAACTTTGAAGGCAACGTCACCATTGTGGATATTCGCGATCCCCAATCGTTTGCTAATGGCCATATGCCCAATGCGGCACCGCTAAACAACGACAACTTTGGTACGTTTATCGATCAAACACCCAAAGATATCCCAGTTGTTGTGGTGTGTTACCACGGCGTGAGCAGCCAGCAGGCTGCCCAAGTGATTGCTCAGCAAGGCTTTGAAACCGTTTATAGTATGGACGGGGGCTTTGAAGCGTGGCGACAGGCGAACCCGGTAGTAACCGAATAGCTATTTAACAAAAGGTGCACAATGTGCACCTTTGTTTTATGTTTTGCAGGCTTTTAACTAATTCAGTATAAAGAGTGAATATAACGCGCTACGGTATCATGACCTTGTCCGCGTATCTTGCATTCACACTCTACTGCTTTCGGGGTAATAATTAGCTTATGGGTCATCCTTTAATTGCGTTTAACCAGCAAAGTCCAGCGCACCTTCTCGCGAACTATTTAAACAGTCAGGGTATCAACGCCAAGGTCGTACAGCACGACAAAGAATTCGTGGTTGTACTGGATAATAGTGAGCATATCGATCGCGCAAAGGTTATCGCAGAAGATTTTTTAGCAAATCCAACAAACCCTAAATATCAGCAAGCGGCTTGGGACAGTGGTAAGAACGTACAGCTGGCGCCTTCAGGCAACGGCTTTTCGTTGAATAAAATAATGTCCGATGCTGTTAAAGCACCGTTTACCTCTGTGGTGTTTGTACTGTGCGTGGCGGTGTACCTATTATCTTTATTTGGGTTATTTGCCCCCATAGCACAGCACTTACTTATGCAGCCGTTTTCTGTTTTGTTGCAAAATCACGAGTGGTGGCGGCTACTTGGCCCGGCGTTTATTCATTTTTCAGTACTTCACATCGTATTTAACTTACTCTGGTGGGCCATGTTGGGAGCCAAGATTGAGCGTACGTTGGGCATAAGCATGCTGCTGATTGTTTTTGTCATATCAGCCACGGTTTCAAATGCTGCACAAGCGCTATTTAGCGACCCAGTACAAGGTAATTTACTCTTGTTTGGCGGTCTATCTGGTGTGGTGTATGCCGTTATGGGCTTTGTTTGGTGGCTTGGCTGGCTGCGGCCAAGCTGGGGCTTATCGCTGCCAAACTCTATCGTTGGCTTTATGCTGGTATGGCTAGTACTTGGCTATGCCGACATTCTGTGGGTGAGTATGGCAAATGCAGCGCATACGGCCGGCCTTATCTCTGGCTGCCTACTCGCTGCCACGCTAAGCTTAGGTTCTGGTAAGCGTTAGCAATTAATAAATGCAGGGCTCAGATTGCAAAGGTGCTAAAGCGTTCATGTATCAAAGCGTATAAATATGAGACTGCAATCTGCTATAACCTAGAGAATTGGCGTATTACACGCTAAGACAAAAAATGGTAAAACTGCTTTAGAAACAAAAAAGCGAGCTGGTTAAAAGCTCGCTTTTTCATTGACGTAGACAGCGGTTTTTCTGCTTAAGCGCCCTGATATAAGTACTTAGTAAAGATAACGTTCTTAATCACTTCACCGCCTGTTTCTTGCTGCATGTGCTCTTGAAGCGCTTTTAAAATAGCGCGACGAATATCTTCACGGCCGGTGAGCGACTTTACTTTCTCCGCAGGCTGCTGCCCGAAAATTTCAATGGCGGTAGAGCGTAGAAGCGGCATATGGTGTTCAGCAATTTCAAGCTGGTTCACATCGTGGATCATTAATTCAACCGATACACGAACATAACCCAGCTTCTGTGCGCTATCGCTAATATAGTTGGTAACAATCTCTGGCTCTAGGCCCAAATAAGCGTAGTTGGCTTTATCTTGTGCCAATGCTGAGTTGCAACCAAAAACAAAAAAACTAACCGCAAATACACGTAAAACTAGTGACTTAAACATAGTGAAGCCTGAAACACCAAAGTAATAAATTCACTTGGTAGTGTAGCAAATCTCTGATCAAACACACTACTGCAAAAGTTTAACCAAGTGAAAATATTCTTACATGACGTGTTATCATACCAACAGATTCATTATTCGGGCTTTTCGTGTGAGTTTTAATGCCACTTTTCCAGTGGGTTTGGCGGTTGACTGGCAAGCACCTTCTGGCATCACATTTCCTAATGCGCAGCTTAAAAACTGGCTGTTAGACACAGGGTCATTAACCGAGCGAGTGCAATCCTTAAGTGACCATTTTTCGCTTGAGCTTATTGGTCAGCGCACGCAAATACCCCACGACAATGAGTTATCGCTATTACACAATAACGGCAACACTCGCTATCAAGCTCGGGAAATCCTGCTGTGTGGTAATCACCAACCCTGGGTGTTTGCGCGCTCTATTATTCCCCAAGCATTTGTAGACAGTGAGCTTTCTGACTTAGGTCGTGAGCCACTGGGAAAACGCTTGTTTAACGACACGCGGTTCACCCGATCAGAATTCCAATTGTGCACTGCCGCGGCTTCCCATTTTGGTATTAACAGTAACCAAGTCTTGTGGGGCAGGCGGTCACTATTTACGTTAGACAACTACAGCATGATAGTGGCAGAAGTATTTCTTCCAGACTCTCCGGCATACGATCAGATAGCTACATGTGAAAAGGAAAGCGAACAACAGTTATGAAGCATAATTGGAATGCATATGCGCGACTTATGCGCCTCGATAAACCCGTAGGTATTTATTTACTGCTGTGGCCTACATTGTGGGCGCTTTTAATGGCGGCCCAAGGTTTACCGTCATTAGACATTACGCTTATTTTCGTTGCTGGTGTAATTGTTATGCGCTCAGCGGGTTGTGTAATTAACGATTATGCAGACAGGAAAGTAGATGGACGCGTAAAGCGCACAACCCAGCGTCCGTTGGCAACGGGCGAAGTTAAGCCTAAACAAGCACTGCAGTTATTTGGCGCACTTATCGCCTTCGCGTTTATATTGGTGCTGTTTCTTAACTGGCAAACTATCTCGTTGTCTGTTGTGGCACTTATGCTTGCTGCAAGCTATCCCTTCATGAAGCGTTATACCCACTTGCCGCAGGTGGTATTAGGCGCGGCATTTGGCTGGGCCATTCCTATGGCGTTTATGGCCGTGCTAGAAACTGTACCAACGTACGCTTGGTGGTTGTTTATTGCTAACTTACTATGGACCGTAGCGTACGACACTATGTACGCCATGGTAGACCGCGACGACGATTTACAAATAGGCGTTAAATCTACCGCTATTTTGTTCGGTAAAAACGACGTGTTAATTGTAATGTTGTTGCAGGGCTGCGCGCTAACAATTCTGTGGTGCATAGGCTTAACAATCAATGCGACATGGCCTTACTACACGGCCGTGCTGTTCTCTGCTTTGCTATGCGTGCGCCAATATCAGCTTATTAAACGCCGCCAGCGAGAAGGCTGTTTCACCGCGTTTATTGAAAACCACTACATTGGTTTAGCCATTACGCTTGGTACAGCACTGCATTTTTATTTGGTAAGGTAAAACTTACCAACAGCAAACTTCAACCTGTACCAATGTCCCCTTATAACTGAATTATAGCCAGTCTAAAGTATTTACTAGTTTTTATAGGCACGCGCTTTACTCACTAAATGTATTTAAAACTCGCGCACAAAGTATGCTACTAAGTGTTATACTTTAGGTGTCGAATGGAATCTATACGCATATATAAATTGAAGTGGTTCAAGAGGTGGGCGAGTAAGGAAGGTTTATCAGACAGCTTGCTAAAATTAGCAATTGCAGAAATGCAACAGGGATTAGTTGACGCCGATTTAGGTGCAAACGTATATAAAAAGCGAGTACCTCTTTTGGGGCAAGGCAAAAGTAGAAGTTTAAGAACCCTCATAGCTTTTCAAGTGGATAATAAAGCCTTTTTTATTTACGGTTTTCCAAAAGCACCCGCTCTAACATTAGTGTTAAAGAGATGAAGTCTTTAAAACTCTTAGCTAAAGAGCTACTGAACTACAGCGAAGAAAAGCTTAAGAAAGCTATTGGTTCAGGTAGTATTGAAGAGGTGAGATAACATGAAAGAAAGCATTTTAGATGTAGTACATAGTACTGCAAAAGATTTGAGCGAAGCCGGAGTAATGGATAAGCAGACTATGCATAAGTTTGATGCATTATGTTTACCCAAACTCAAGCAATATGATGGACAGCGGATAAAAGCAATCCGTGAAAAAGCAAGAGTAAGCCAAGCTGTTTTTGCTGCCTATTTAAATATCACGCCATCTACAATCAAGCAGTGGGAGCAGGGGAACAAAAAACCTCGAGGTACTTCTTTAAAGCTTCTGAGTCTTGTTGAGCAGAAAGGTTTAGAGATCTTGATGTAACGTTTCTTTTGTTCTGCGCTTTTGCAAAGACAGAAGAGCATTTTTTAATTTATCGGTTTCAATAAAAAAACGCCATAAAGGCGCTTTTTGTGGTTTCTATAAGCTGTGAACAGCTACTTTTCTGCTAGCTTTTCTTCAAGCTCTGCAATGCGGCTTTCCATAGCGTCTAGCTTCTCGCGTGTACGAATAAGCACTTGGCTTTGAATATCGAACTCTTCCCGAGTGACTAAATCTAGCTTAGACAGCTGCGACTGCAATACTGCCTTTACTCGACCTTCGGCTTCTTCAGCCATGTTTTTAACGCCAGGTGGTACGGCATCAGCAATTTGTTTCGCTAAATCTTCGAGTTTCTTCGGATCCAACATGGAATTCCCTTATAATGCGCAGCTCAAAATATGAAAGCTATTCTATCGGTATCGTCGCGACATGCAATGAAAACCGTGTTACCGCCAAACGTACGTTGTTTTAGGAATTAAATGAAACTAAATGAAGCTCAAGAATCTGCCGTAACCTATGTGTCTGGCCCATGTTTGGTGCTGGCAGGGGCGGGCAGTGGTAAAACCCGTGTAATTACCAACAAGATTGCTCATTTAGTTAGAAACTGCGATATGCCAGCGCGCTATATTGCAGCGGTTACCTTCACCAACAAAGCCGCACGTGAAATGAAAGAGCGTGTTGCGCAAACCTTGGGTAAGCCAGAAGCACGCGGGTTAAAAGTATCGACCTTTCACACCATGGGCTTAACCATTATTAAAGCCCATGTAAAAGACCTTGGTTTAAAGCCAGGCTTCTCGTTATTCGACGATAAAGACTCCTTTGCCCTACTTAATGACCTAACGTCCGACACCCTAGATGGTGATAAAGATCAGCTTCAGCTACTGCAAAGCTGCATTTCGAACTGGAAAAACGACCTTATCTTGCCCGATGCTTTATTAAAGTCAGCAACCAGCACGGGCGAGCGAGAATTTGCAGAAGCCTATAAGCGCTACCAAGACAATCTAAAAGCCTATAATGCGTTAGACTTTGACGACCTTATTTTGCTTCCCACCCTGCTTCTAAAAAGCAGCGAAGCAATAAGAGCCAAATGGCAGAGCAAAATTCGCTATCTGCTGGTGGATGAGTACCAAGATACCAATACCAGCCAGTATGAGTTAGTAAAGCTATTGGTGGGGGAGCGCGCACGCTTTACCGTGGTTGGTGACGACGACCAGTCTATTTACTCATGGCGTGGTGCAAAACCGCAAAATCTACATTTGCTGCAAGAAGATTTCCCGCGGTTGAACGTGATTAAGCTACAGCAAAACTACCGTTCGTCAGGCCGTATCCTGCATTGCGCGAATATACTGATTCAGAACAACCCGCACTTGTTCGATAAAACTCTCTTCTCAGAGTTGCAGTATGGCGAGCCGCTTAAAGTCATAGAGGCGAAGAACGAAGAGCATGAAGGTGAGAGAGTGGTGGCAGAACTGCTTGCGCACAAGTTCATGAATCGTACCCAGTTTAAAGACTACGCTATTTTGTATCGGGGGAATCATCAAAGCCGTATTTTTGAAAAGCTGTTAATGAGTAACCGCATTCCTTACAAAATTAGCGGCGGTATGTCGTTCTTTGGGCGCGCCGAAGTTAAAGATATCATGGCCTATTTAAGGCTTTTAGTGAATCAGGACGACGATAACGCTCTGCTGCGTGTTATCAATACGCCAGGGCGTGGTATAGGCCGCGCTACACTAGAAAAACTGGGTAACTTCGCCAATAGCTTGGGCGTGTCTATGTTTGAAGCGGCAACCCATCCAAATTTAAATAGCGTGCTGCCCGACAAAGCTTTTCATTCGGTTTCAACCTTTGCCCGCTGGGTAGTGGAGTTATCGGACAATGCAGAGCGTGGCAACACCGCTGATGCGGTGCGCACCATGATCCGAACCATGGGCTACGAAGAGTGGCTATATGAAACCAGCGCCAGCCCCAAAGCTGCTGAAATGGCCATGGCCAACGTAAGTACCCTATTCGGTTGGGTGAACGATATGCTGGAAGGCAACGACTTGGACCAACCTATGACCTTAACCGAAGTGGTAAACCGTTTGATATTGCGCGACATGATGGAGCGCGGCGAAGACGACGGGGAAGGGGACCAAGTACAGTTAATGACGCTTCACGCTTCAAAAGGTTTGGAATTCCCCATTGTATTCTTAGTGGGGATGGAAGAAGGCTTATTGCCGCACCAAAGCAGCATTGACGAAGATAACGTGGAAGAAGAGCGCCGACTTGCTTATGTGGGAATTACCCGTGCCCAGCGCGAGCTTATATTTAGCCTTGCCAAAGAGCGCCGTCAATTTGGTGAGGTGATAAACCCTGAGCCAAGCCGCTTTTTATTCGAGTTGCCCCCCGATGACGTTCAGTGGGAAAACCAAAAGCCGAAGGCAACGAAGGAAGAGCGCCAACAAAAAGCGCAGGTGGGTATTGCTAACTTAAGAGGCATTTTAGGTAAAAAGTAGTCGGCAAGTATCGAACTAAGTTAGCTTTATCAGTGAAGGCTGGTCGAAATAAGCCTAGTGAGAAACTTTCCGGCCCGATGTCCTAGGCATACATCGTTAAGCGAGCATCAGCTGAAAGCGGGTAAGTAGTTTGAAAGAATTTAGATGGTGTAATTAGAATCTACATCACCTATTTATTCTATGGAAGATGGGTTTGGTTGTAAGTAAGTGCTTACTTTTATCCAGCTAACGACGTCATATCAAGCACTTTTGCGTGCTTCAATATCTTGCCCTGACCATATGAACATTCAATTTCACTGAGGGCATCAAGCTGTGCCTGAGAATCTACACCTTCTGCAATTACTTGGAACTTCAAATGCTCAGAAATGAGCATAACCGACTGAATCAGTTTTAAGTTACGTTGAGAGCGCGGCAGCGATTTTACAAATCTGTGGTCAATCTTGATGAAGTCGAAGGGGTAGGCAAACAGATAGCTAAGCGAAGCCAAGCCGCTACCAAAGTTATCAAGCACAAGGGTTACGCCAGCCCGTTTAAGCTTTTTAATTGCCGGTAAGATAAACTGCGAACGGCGGTTTAAGTCATTTTCGTCAAACTCAAACACTAGCTGGCTCGGCGTAATGTCAGATGTTGCGATCACATCTATCATTTGATTAACCATAGAGGCCTGCAGTAAATGATTAATCGATACGTTAACTGCTATTTTGTTGATATGCTCATCGGTATTTTTATAGTGATTTAGCAACTCGCACGCTTTGGTCAGCTGAAATAAGTCGAGGTCCAGGGTAAGACCGCTGTGTTCCGCAACTTGTCTGAACTGCTCGCGGGCTATCTTACCGTAGGTAGGGTGAGACCAGCGAATATACATTTCTTTATACAGCGTGCTGTTGTCATTTAAATCAATAACGGGCTGTAAAAAGTAATCAAACTCTTCTTCACGCAGCGCGCGCCTGAACTCGTTTTCTAGTTCAAGTTCTTCAATAAGCCTGTCGCGCATACTCTTATCAAACATGACAAAGCGACCGCGCCCAAGTGTTTTAGCCTGGTACATGGCGGCATCAGCGTCACGCAATACTTCATCTGCGCTGCGATAATAGGTTTCCAAGTGCGCAATACCCACGCTGGCACCTGAGTACATTTCTCGGCCATCCAGTAAAAACGGCTCTGAAATTGATGAAATGATACGGCTTGCTACCTCTTCAACATCCGCTTCATCTTCAAAGTTATCCAAAAGCACTACGAACTCATCGCCGCCTAAACGGGCTAGCAAGTCATGACCGCGAATACATAGCGCAATACGTCTGGCTACTTCAATTAAGAATTCATCGCCGGCATGATGACCTAGCGTGTCGTTTATGACTTTGAAACGATCTAAATCAATAAACAAGACCGCAAACAAGTTTTCGCTATAGCGCTGCTTACTGGCTATAGCCAGCTCTAGACGGCTGGTGAACATGGCACGGTTGGGCAAATCTGTGAGCGAGTCGTGGTGGGCATCGTGAATAAGCTTAAGCTCAATCTCTTTACGCTCTTCAATTTGCTGTTTCAAAAACTTGTTTGCGCGGTTAAGTTCTGCGGTACGTTCTTTAACACGTTCTTCAAGTTGAACGTTATATCGCTGCATCGACTCTGTGTTGCGCTTGCGCTCAATTGCCACCGCTATATGGTGCGAAACGAAGCGAAGAAGCTCTTGGTCGCGGGCATTATATTTTGCCAGCTTGCCGTAGGTTTGAACCGCAATAACCCCGGCAATTTCGCCTTCAACGACAAGTGGCGATCCAAGCCACGAGTTAGCGCTATTCAACATAGTTTGCGCTAACGAAACGTCAATTTCCCCTGACTCTGCAAGTTCCAGTACTCTTGGCGGGTTAATAAGCTCTGCTTGCCCAGTGCGCAATACAAACTCAGTCAGCCCCAATCCAAGCGGTCTGGCATCAATTTTACTTTGTTTGGTATCGCTAAAATAAGGGAACTCTAACAAGCCCTCTTCTTTATTATGAATGGCTATGTAGCAGTTTGGCGCACTAATTAGCCTCGCCAAAATCTCATGCAAACTGGAATAAAACGCATCCATATCGCCTTCAAGGTTGGCGGCTAATTCAGAAATTTCAAACAGCGCTTGCTGCAATGACTCTACTTTTTGGCGCTCTAAAATTTCTTCTTGAAGGTCGTCGTTAATTTTTCGAAGCTGGCGGGTACGTTCGCGAATAGTGCGTTCAGTCAGCTCTCTGTTTTTTACTCTATCTACCGTAGTAACAATATGCTGGGAAACAAAAAGTAGAACTTCTAAATCTTCTTGAGTGTAGTGCACGCCTTCGTCGTATGTTTGCACTACCATTGCCCCAATCACTTGGCTGCCCCGTTTTAGGGGAACACCCAGCAGTTCATAAGGTTGAGAGCCCACTAATTTGATGTCGAGCTCAGAGGCAAAAATTTCCTCTTCGTCGCGTTTGTAAAAAAGATAATTACCGGTTCTTAAAATGTAGCCGGTCATACCGTCCATTAAAGATTCAGCAGGAAGCTGAGGAACGGTTTGTTCGTCGAATTCATCAATAAAATAGGCAAAGTCGACAATGTGGGTCTCTGGTTCGTAAAAGGCAACAAAGAAGTTGTCTGCGTTCATGAAGTCGGCAATGATTTCATGAATAGCGGAGTAAAGGCGATTTAGGTGGCTTACAGAACTGGCAAGTTCAGAAATATCAAAAAGCGCCTTCTGAACACGTTCAGCGCGCTTGTACTTGTCGGTAAGTTGTTGAAGCTGCGGTATAAGTTCGCGCAGTTCTTCTTCCGTCAATTCGTGTTGCGTCGAATCTTTTGACATTCCGCTCGCCAGTAAAAAAGTAACGTTTCCCAACGAGCTAAACTACCCGATTAGCGGGTAAAACGCTACTTTTTCAATCAAGTTGTTGCTATTTATCAGGTACTAAATACCTTCAATCATATACTCAATAGCAGCTTTAATTTCGTCGTCAGAACAGTTGCCACACGTACCGCGAGGAGGCATCGCATTAATGCCGTTCAAAGCATTCTGCCATACGCCGTCAAGACCGCGCTCATCTAGGCGAGGTTGCCAATCGGCGGCAACGTGAACTTTAGGAGCGCCCAGAACACCTGCTGAGTGGCAAGCTACACATGCAGAGTTGTAAACGTCTTCGCCAGACTTTGCGCCGCCAGCTGCGCCAGCGCTACCTTCTGCGGCTGCACCTGCAACGTGTACCTGACCTACCGGCTTAATGCGATCGGCAATTTCATCGTTACTCATTTCTTGTGCTTGTGCTGCAAATACAGTTAGCGCAGTAGCAGCAACAGTTAACCAAGTCTTTAATTTCACATCTGTCTCCAGGCAATGATGAATTTGTTTAAAATATAACTGGCCAGATTATAACGGTTAATTGGGGTTGAACAACTATTTGAAGCCAATTACCTATAAAAAGTAAGGATTTTTAACGGTTATGCCAAGCCATCTAAAGAGATTTTAATAAATGAGTTGAAGCGAACTCACGGCGTCAGTATTATTACGCCCCGTTTGCAGCATGCATATAGCTGCAGTACTCTTCGGTGTATGCGTAAACTACTGTAAACGTTCAGTGGTTATTCACTGTTTCTACATACCGCCCTTAGCTCAGCTGGATAGAGCGCGGCCCTCCGGAGGCCGAGGTCAGAGGTTCGAATCCTCTAGGGCGGGCCATTACCTATGAAGGAATAATCCCCTTGAGCGTTTCTATATCGGTATCGGGTACACCAGCCTTGGTAAAATAAGATATCCATTCATTAGTTAACGCTTGCACAATAGAAATGATTGTTTTGGCTTTTGTTTGAGAAAGTCCAAACCTTTTAGATTGAGACAGCGCATTTTCGAGCGTTCCTTCTCTGCCGTGAACCCCTATTCCAATTCCATGTTGGCGGGAGTTGTTTATCGGCAATACGTCGTAGGCTGGAGATAAGCGCCATTTTTTATCTGAGAAGGAATACAAGAAAGCGTGATTTCTGGAATGGTCATCAGTGTTACCCATTAAGATATTAAAAACCATGCGTGTGTACAGTTCATGTGCATCTCTCGGCTCTGCTCCATGCTTCATTATAAACTCTGCCAAAGCACCATAACTATAATTCTCAGTTAGTGCCTGATTCGTCAATTTTTCTTGGTTAATTAGGGAATTAGCACTTAAGAAATGGTGTGTTGGTCTATCAGCGTTACAGTCGAATCGCTCTACCAATAATATGTCTTCTTGTTGGTTGTTCACTATAGACGTGGCTGCAACTCTAACATCCAGCTCTTCTAGCATTGTCATTGTTGCATGTTCTACTAAACATACGTTGTATAAATCATCTGGACGGTTGAATTTCGCTAAGTAATTTATACCACTGTCTTCGATCAGTGTTTTAGGTCGGGCGCCACCCATACTGGACCCGTATTCAAATGCTTTTTTGACTTCCTTAGGAATGTCTTCATTTTTAAGAATTGCCCTTTTCCCCTGCAAAAGCATGGGAATATCGCCAAGCGTATTCTTATTCTTCTTTGGCTTACTTGCATTTCTAGATAAGCTGAAAGTAAGTGCGCCAACACCCATCCCAGAACCAGCCAGAACGAGTTCTAGGTCATTGTTAGGCTTAGTTGAGTGCAGCGACAAAATAAGCTTTTTACCCCAGCTATCTGCTCCAGCATCTAAAATAGCGCCAAACATCCCTTTATTTACTCTGGTAATAAACTGATCGCTAAGTAGGGGGAGGTGAACTGGATCTAGTGGGAATGCATCATCCCTTTGTAGGTAGCTTTGTCCATATCGAAACTTCCCGATATTGGTCTTTGGGTTTAACTCAACAACGCCACATATAACCGGGTTATTTTCGAGTCCGTCAACGAAAACATAAGCTCTAGAAGTCATTAGGTAACTCCTTTTCTATGAGTGAGCTTTTTCTCAAGGGGTTATTGCTTACTAATTCGTACTCCTTTTCGATGGTTTCAATAAGTGGGTCAAGCACTTCGAGTTGATTTAATATTGTAAGCAACGTATCTGAATTTATGCCTTTTCCTCGCTCTAATCTACTAACAGTATTTTTACTGGTGCCGGTTCTAAGCGCTAATTCTTCTTGATCCATAGAAGCGGCTCTCGCTTGCTTTACGAGGTTACCAAGTAGTCTTTTCGTATATTCAACCTTGTTCATAAAACACCAAAAATAGCCATTAGTAACGTAATTATTTAGTATGGCTACTTTACAAGGCGTGTCAATTAAATAATCATAAATGGCTAATAGGGCTTTAATTTGTCATTTATGATGTTTTATAAGTGGAGCGAACTTTCATTTTGTTCTTTTAGGCAGCACTTATTGGCTGAAAGAGGCATTGTTTTCAAAGGCACTGTGCGCATCCTAAGTCTATCCAACGTTAAAGTCATTCCAACGCAAAGCAAAGTCGCTATACTGTTTTTCACTACTTCCATTTTTTCAAACGTATCAGCGAGCCCTCATGTCGCCTAAGTCTTTGCGTAACCCTAGTTTTGCTCAGTCACTGGTTTGTTTTAGCGTTATTGTCGCGCTAATAGCGGGTGGGTTATTTGGCCTAGGTATTAGCCTACACGCACTTATATTTATGTGCTTACTGTGGGTGGGTATTAACGCGTTTAGTTTGGGATACACATACCTACAAATCCGCGAATTAATGACCAGCGCATTAACCCGGGCCATGCCAGCAATCTATATCTTTATCCTTATAGGTATGGTTATCGCCAGCTTTATGCAAAGCGGCACTATTTCAACGCTCATTTATTACGGGTTAAGTTGGCTAAACCCCAGTGTTTTCCTGGCGGTGGGATTAATTTTGTGTGCGGTCATGTCGGTAGCTACGGGCACATCGTGGGGTACGGTGGGGACTATGGGCGTAGTGCTAATGGGTATTGGCGCAGCCATGAACATACCACTGCCCATTGTGGCGGCCATGGTGGTATGCGGGGCAACCTTTGGCGATAAAATGTCACCGGTTTCTGATACCACCAACCTAGCGGCCATGAGTGCGGGCACCAACCTTTATCGGCATATGTACGCCATGCTGTTTACTACGCTGCCTAGCTTTCTTCTTACCTTCGTTATTTTCTTAGTAATAGGGTTCAGCTACGCAAACCAAAATATAGATGTTGAACAGATAGTTGAAATTAAAGCAGCGCTTGCCAGCCACTATAACCTTGCACCCTATATAACACTGTTACCTCTAGTATTGCTTACAGTACTAAGCATTAAAAAAGTGCCGGCTGAAGTGACCATGTCATGCAGTATTTTGCTGGCCGTCATCATCGCCATTTTCTATCAAGATACTAATACCACTAGCGTGCTTAACGCGCTGTGGGAAAACACCCCGCAAAATACGGGCATCGAGAATTTAGATGCGCTTTTAGGTAGGGGTGGTATCAGCAGTATGAACTGGACGCTACTTCTTGCTCTAATGGCAATAGCATTAGGCGGTATATTACACGGCGCGGGCTTTTTAGCGGCGCTACTGGCGGGCATCATCACGCGGGTAAAATGTACGGCAAGTCTAATTGGAGTGACCATAGCATCAGGTTTTTTAGGTAACGTAGCTATGGGTGAGGCCTATATCTCCATCATTCTAAACTGCCAACTGTTTAAACCAAAATATGAACAGCAGAACCTTGATCCTGCCGTGTTGTCACGGTCGGTGGAAGAAGGCGCTACCATGACCACAGGGCTTATTCCGTGGACAACCGCTGGTGCATTCTACTCTGCCACCCTAGGCGTTGACGTGCTCGACTATGCTCCCTATGCCTTTTTCAACTATCTAAACGGCGTTATTGCCGTAACCATGGCCGCATTGGGGGTAGGTTTATTGAAAGGGAAAACCGCAAAACGATAAGTCAGCTATTTTCACGTATGTAAGCTGTCACGTTTACCCCCTTAAAAGGATGATTACGACTTTATCCTCACTAGAGGATAAAGCCGCAAAGGTAGTTATGTTTTAAGCTGCTTTTGGCTTCAACCAATGCTGCGCCAGCATGCCAACGATCATCGCGCCTACAAACAACAAAACATCAGTTTGAAGCGAGGCAATCGCCACTACGGCAGGCCCTGGGCAGAAACCGCTAATTCCCCAGCCAATGCCAAAAGCCGCAGAGCCCAGAATTAGCTTTACATCAATAGTTTTGCTGGTAGGAATATCAAACTTATTCGCAAACAAGGGTTTGCTGCGCTTGCGCACCCAATACATGCCAGGTGCAGCCACTAAAATAGCGCCGCCCATTACAAAAGCTAACGTAGCATCCCAATTTGCACTGAAATCTAAAAAGTTCAGCACGCGGGCAGGGTTGCTCATACCCGATACAATAAGGCCAAAGCCAAATAAAAGCCCACAAATAAGCGAGGCGATAATTGCTCTCATAAGTACATGCTCCTCGGTAATTTACAGGTGTCTGATGATATTCGTGGTCACAATGGCAGCTGCCATAAAGGTAACGGTTGCCACAATAGAGCGAGGCGATAACCGAGATAGGCCAGCAACGCCATGGCCCGACGTACACCCAGAGCCAAGACGCGTACCAAAGCCAACTAATAAGCCAGCAATAACCAGCCATGCCGAGCCCATTTGGGTTTGAATTTGTAAATCGCCTACAAACACCATGTACAGTAAGGCAGACAAAACAATGCCGGCAATAAAGGCTAAGCGCCAGTATCGTTCAGCGCCATGCTGAGTCATTGCGCCAGCGGCAATACCTGAAATACCGGCAATGCGGCCAAGCGTATAAAGCAATAATACGACCGACGTACCAATAAGCAGACCTCCTGCAAGCCCTGCTAAGGGCTCAAATGGTGTTGTTGTCCAGTATTCCAACGCACTCTCCTTAATATTCACCAATCAAAAACGTGTAACCCAAATCTTTATATAAAAATAATCTTATATTTATATTCTACGGCTATTACAGCGAAAAGTCTGTTAATTCAATCGCACAAATATACCCATCTGTCCCGCTCTAGCGTTTAATTTATCAACCAGCTAAAAGCCGCAATAAAACATGCATAACATAATTCTGATAAACTGTTTAGCAAGATTGCCCGTTTAAAGTTTCAACGCATAAAGCATCTATAAAAAAACAAAACAAAGGATCGTGTATGAGTAGTAATACCCGAGATGCGGCCTCACCAAAGGCTACTATTAAACAGGAAAACGCGTTTAGCGTTATAGATAAGCCAACCTTCTTTGGCTCTCTTCTTCTTCTTCTCTCCGTCACCATTCCTCTTATCATTTGGCCCGACCAGGGCGCACAATGGGTGGCAGCCGCCAAAGACTTCGTTACCAGTAAACTTGGCGTGCTATATCTACTACTTGGTGTAGGCGCAGGTGGCTTCATGGTTTACATCATGTTTAGCGACATCGGCCAAATAAAGCTGGGTGAACCTGAAGAAAAACCTGAGTTCTCGCCTGTATCTTGGGCGGCCATGCTGTTTTGTGCAGGTATTGGAGCGTCTATTTTATACTGGTCTATGATCGAGTGGGTGTACTACTACCAAGCGCCGCCGTTTCATATAGAAGGTGAAACTCCCGAAGCTGCCAAATGGGCCGCAGCTTACGGCATTTTTCACTGGGGCCCACTTGCTTGGGCTATTTACCTTATTCCTGCAGTACCTATTGCCTACTTCTACTACGTACGTAATCACAGCGTACTTAAAATATCCGAAGCCCTAATGCCGGTAATTGGCGAGAAAATGGCCCACGGCTGGTTAGGTAAAATTATCGATGTAAGCTTTATTTTCGGCATGTTAGGCGGCGGGGCAACAACGCTTGGCTTGGCGGCACCTATGATAAACGAAGGGGTTCACGAGCTCTTTGGTGTGCCTAAATCACTCACTACCCAAGTGATTGTATTAATCACCTGCACCGCAATATTTGGCTACAGCGCCTATGTTGGCCTTAAAAAAGGCATCAAGCTGCTATCAGACATTAACTTTTGGCTGGCAGTTGGGCTACTGCTCTTTATCTTTATTGTGGGCCCAACGTTGTTTATGGCGAACACAGGTTTAGATGCCCTGGGCCGCGTAATGAGTAACATCATTAAAATGGCCACATGGCTAGAGCCCTTCGCCGAATTCAATGGCTTTGAAGACACCCACTTCCCACAAGACTGGACCATATTCTACTGGGCTTGGTGGTTAGTATTTGCGCCAAGCGTAGGCTTATTCATTGCCCGTATTTCAAGGGGCCGTACTATTCGCGCTATGGTGGCGGGCTCTATGTTCTTCGGCACCATGGGCTGCTTTTTATTCTTCATGGTAATGGGGAATTACGGCCTGTATTTACAGCTTTCAGGCGAACTAGACGTAGTCACTATACTTAACCAAGAAAGCCCAACAGCGGCCATTTTTGCCATGCTGCACACACTGCCCATGGACTACGTGGTTATTTTTGTATTTACCCTATTGGCGCTAATATTTACTGCCACTACGTTTGACTCTATTTCGTACATTCTGGCTGCCGTAGTGCAAAAAGAAGTAGACGAAGAGCCACTTCGCTGGAACCGCTTGTTCTGGGCCTTTGCGCTATCTTTCATGCCCATAGTGCTTATGTTTGTGGGCGGCTTAGAAACCCTACAAACCGCGTCAATAATAGGGGGGGTACCGCTATTAGCTGTAGCCTTAATGCTGTGTATTTCAATTGTGCGGGCAGCTAATTACGACATGCGCTATCAGCCCGACTATTCAGTGAAAGAAATCAACATTGGCGAGTTCCCAGACGACGACCCATGGAGCGAAGAAGGCACATGGGATATCGATGAGGAAGGCGAGGAAGAAGTGCCTATTGCGGCAAAACCTAAACCTCGCGAACCAAAAGATCACGTAGAAGGCGACCCGCATAGTAGGCCATCGCGTTTGTAGGGTTAAAAAATTAATCTAAAGGAAAAAGCCACATATTTCATTTTTACATAAGGTGCGCTGTGTTAACGTAGCCAAGATTAAAAGCACCCAAATAGCATTAACCATTCGAACAAGTAGCGGTATGTCAGTAAAGAATTATCAAAAATTCTATCAGCCCTTAAATGCAGTACATTCGGCTGACTTCAATCGCTGTATTTACTGTGGCTGCGAGGCGGCCCGCCAAGACTTTATTCCGCCTATAAAATTCATTCACGACTGGCAAAGCGGACATCTACAGGCCGATTTCATTTCCGTACCTTCATGCAACGAATGCTTCGACCTGCTAAAAAACGAAAACAACGCCACGCTAGAACCTAGAATTACCGTGTTAAAAAAGCTATTGGCAGAAAAGTACAAAAAGGCCATTAGGGTATATAACCACTGGAGTATGGAAGAAATAGAAGAAATGGATGCCGCATTTCAAATAAGCCTAAAAGGCGGCATGCGATTGGGCAAAGAAACCCTTTCACGCCTTCAATTTGGTGGGTTCGACTATGAAGTAAACGGCAACATAACGCGGGTGGCAAAACCACAGCGCGAAGCGTTTAAAGTATTCGATGAAGAATTTAGCAGCTTTAGAGAAGCGCTAGCCTTTGCCAGCGCTACCTACAAAATCAAGAAAAGCCGACTAAGTCAGCTTTATTTCGACAACGATGAAAGCTTTGATAGGGCGATTGAGGCTTTTCATGGGTTGGTTGAAGACCATCAATCAAAAGCTGATTGATGGCATTGCGCTTCGGAATCAGCGGTTCGACCCCTATCGGGCCCAACCATCATTCCTGACCGTTTTTTAAGAAGTACAATTCAGAAAACCCCATTTTTGCAAATTCGGTATCTCTGAAGTTTCTTACGGTTTTTTTGTCTTTACTGATAGCGGCAAGCTGCTGTTCAGTTTGCAGGAACTGAGAAAGATCTATTCCCTCAGCATCGGCCACAGCTTCATGCATATTTTGATGGCGGCTGTAAGAAAAATTTATCTCTTTTGCCACACCTTTAAACTTATAACGTACTTTATGGGCCATGTTCTACTCAGGTTGGTCGTTGCAATTCTAAAACTCTTTAACCGCTATTATAAACTCAATTAGTACCAATGATTAGCGTATTAAAAAAGTGGGTGGCAAAGACACAGCGTGAGGTGTTCGATGAGGAATTTAGTAGCTCTAGAAGCGCTTGCTTTTGTCAGTGCTGCCTACAAAATCAAGAAAAGTAGGCTAAGCCAGCTTTATTTTGACAATGATATAGACTTTGATTGGGTGATTAAGGTTCAACCCATGAAAAGTTGATCAGTGCCTTAGCACTCCGGAGGCAAAGGTCATGGGTTCGAATCCTTTAGCTTCTATCTCTTGAAATAAAAAGACCTGTTAATTATCAAAACAGGTCTGACCCTCTCAGAGTAAGAGCTTCAAGTTGATGATTAATACGATCAAGTGATGAGTTGTCTAGTATAGTTTTTTTAGACAAAGCATAGTGTTTAGTTAATGAATTATGGTTCATAATCGGAATTATAGGCTTTTGTTTATATTCTATGAACCAGCCAGGAATAACAACCACGGGGCTGGCCTCCACACTCATACCGGTGCTTTGAGTTAACTGCTTACTAAGCCAATCTGCTTGTCGCTTCGCTTGCTCAACCGTCGACGTGTCGGTGTAATGAGGGAACTGAATTTTGTCGCCTTCTACGGTTAACTTGTGTGAACTCTTAGAGTTTTTTACGTTTGGTTTCCGCCTTCCTTTAGTCTCAATAGCTAATACACCTCCTGGAAACGTTAGTACATGGTCAATATTAAAATTAGGTGCCTGAACGTCGTGAAATACACGTACTCTACTATCTGTTATTTCCTCAAAGCAAATGATACTGCCCACTCGGCCTCTATTCCTAATCTGGTGGTTCTAATTTTATTGAAGGCCTTTATTGCTTTAAACAATGAATAAATAGCAGCTGCAAAAAAAATAGTGACATATATTAACCAGTTTTTCGACACATCAACGAAACCTAGCAAGTCTGCAATGGTTGGCAATGAAAAGGGAAGTTGGAAGTATAAGGTTGATAGTAGTGAATATACCAGCATGTCTAACGTTGCATCTTTATGCTGCTGCAATAATGTAAAGGCTGGGATTCGTGCCGTACGTGCATAGTCAAAAGGTATACGCGATTTTTTATCTGTAATTTTGTTGTAGCAAACGGCGAAAAGTATCACTAACGCGAAGGGGAAAAGAGATATCGCCATTACGAAAAGTATTTCCATGTACAGTCCCTGTTTTAAAGCACTTTAAAATTTTAAGTTGAAATGATGAGTCTGCGAACCTGTGCATTTATTTAGATTATTCAAAACTTAACCTAGTAACTCCCAAGTCACATTCATCGGCTTTTCACTCTCATGACTAATATATTTCACCTCGCCATAGAACATAAAGGGTGAAGCTGTTTTCCCTCTTAATTTACTCTCTCGAACGAAAAGGTAAACGCGGCTACCTAATTTCTGGTGTTCAACTATTTCTCTTCCACGCTTGTTACTTGGTGAAGTGCTATTTTGCGACTGCCAATGAAAATGTTTATCATCAATAAAATAATCATGGTACTGATGTTCGCTGCCTTTCCCTTGTTTGTTTAGGGTAACCAGCAAAATTTGAACATTCTTTTCTTTGAGTACGACATGCCCCGATTGCCAATTACCAGGATTGAACTCTTCGTTGAAAAGCGGAGGGATCTCTTCGCGCATTAGTTCTTGCCCTACAAAAAGCTCAAGCGGGTCGACTTTTCCTTTTAGGCGCGCGAAGGTCACCATTTCTTCACTTGCTATGAGATCATCATAATCTGAATTAGCTGCTCTCAGAGTATAAGAGCCATCTGGATTTTTGAGTACTTTCCTTAGCAAGTATTGATTGTCGCCAGTTTCATCCTGCCTTTCGATGGCTACTGTTGTATTGCTTATACTACCAGCATTATTTGGTGTGATTTGCTCTAAAAGCAGGTAGTCACCATCATAAATAGGGTTCTTACCTCCGTTCATAGAATTACCAGATGCACGAGCGATGAAATGTCGAGAGTTGTCTATATTTCCATAGCCATATGGTGCATTTACAAGTTCGGATGCCTCCGCATTGCCCGTTTTGAAATGCCCGCAAGCTATTTTGATGTCAGGGAAAAAGGGAAGCTGCACTTTCTCGGGAAATTGAACAATGTTGTTGGAAGAAGGGGCCGCTATAGCTAACTTCTGATATCTGTATTTGGCAAGGCGCTGGTTATTAACCTCAACGGTCATTGCCAAAAACAAATCATGTTGAATTGCTGTGATACTTTGCTTGAAACGAAATTGCTGATTACTAATGCTGAACCACGAAACCTTCGATTCAGGCTCTTCAGTACACCAAAATTCAATCGGGTTACTACGCCAATGCGCTCGCCATTTTGATTTACTTAACGTCTCTAATTGTTGTTTACTTTGCGGTAAATCTGAAATCCATTCTGGGTTATCTAAAAACCACTGTCTTGCCCACTCTGCTAAATCATCAACACTTACCTGTGACTGAAAAGCTTTATGCTCAATCATCGTGGAAAGTAACACCAGCTTGTAGCACTTCGAAGTACGAGTAACAGCTAGGTCTTTAAACCACTGTAGGTGCTCTTCAAGCACTTCCAGTTCGTCAGCTTTGAGGTCGCCCTTGCTATCAACAAACTCCCACCATGATCCCCTATTTCGTCTAAGCTTTTCTAAGCTCGCGCCTGACTGATAGAACTCTGTATAAGTAGGCCTTCTACCTAACGTTTCTTTTAACTTATCGTATTGGATATCAAGCTCGTCTTCAGAAAGGCTTGTTAGGAAATCAATGAATTCTAAATCAAAGTTTACATAACACCCGTCTGGAAGTAGTTTATTGGCATTTTTGGCAAGGCCGACTATTTTTCTGCGGTTTTGTGGGCCAGCTATAATGCTAGCTAACAACATTTCGGGGCGATTTAAAAAGCTATGATGATTACCCACAAAATCCAGAATAATGAGCCTTTCCTTTCCTTCGCTTTTACGAAGGCCTCGCCCCATTTGCTGTAGAAAAAGTATCTTCGATTCAGTAGGCCTAAGCATTAATACGGTATCTATCTTCGGTAAATCGACGCCTTCATTGAATAGGTCTACCGAAAATAATATTTTAATTTCGCCGTTGTTAAGTTTTTCTAAGGCTTCGCTGCGCGTAAGTGATGAGTCCGAATGAACACTGGCTGCTGCGACACCTTGTTGATTAAAGTAATCTGCCATGTAATCGGCGTGTTTGCGCGATACGCAAAAAGCTAGTGATACATCTTGCGACTTAGTTTTCCACTCAGTGAGAATATGTTGCGCACGGCCTTTGGTCGCTAATTTATTAGATAGCTTTTCAGGGTCGAATTTACCATTGCGCCAAGGTAGGTGCTCGTAGTCTACTTCTTTGTCGAAAATGCCGAAATAAGAAAAAGGACACAACGCATCAGCTTTGACTCCATCGAACAGGTCTTGCTGGTAAATAAGATTGTTGTCGCATAGTTTGAGGATATCGCTACCGTCAGTCCTGTTCGGTGTTGCGGTTAAACCTAGCAAAAATGACGGCGTGAAATGTTGCAGTAAACGTTGGTAACCACCCGCTGCGGCATGATGAAACTCATCGACAACAATATAATCGAAAGCAACAGCATGAAATTTAGCTAGATGAGACGACTGTCCTATTGTTTGAATGGAGGCAAACAGAAAGTCATATTCTTCATCCTTTTTCCTTCCGCTGTATCGACCTACCTTTTTATTTGGGTGTATCTTAAGAAAGCTAGCCTCTGCTTGAAGTAAGATCTCTTCTCGATGTGCTACAAAAAGTACTTTTTTAGCATTTAACTGCGCAGCATCAAAAGCCGCTAGGTAGGTTTTACCCATACCTGTTGCTAGTACTACTAAACCTTTTTGAACGCCTTCTTCTCGAGCCTGATTAAGCGCTGCTAAAGCGTTTGCTTGGTGTTCTCTTGGCTCCGGAATTACATGCTCTTTTTCATCTGGCAATGATGCAGCAGATTGAATTGGTGTAACAACTCTTGCTGTGTTGTACCTAATTTCGTAATCAGCTATTAGGTCATAAGTTAATGGCTTAACTTGGGGTAATGTGAAGAGGTAGTGATACTGCTCTCGGATTTCTTCAATTCTGGCTATGGCTTCTTTGTCGTTATGATTTGGGTAATCAATTCGATAGTTCCACTCTATACCGTCGGTAAGTGCCGTTTTACTGATGTTACTAGAGCCAACGAACGCTCTAGCTGAGGTTAGTACTTCGCCACTATTTTTAACAAATATATATGACTTCAAATGAAAGCTGGTGGCTTGCTTACTTTCAAAGATTTGGATGTCAGCGCCCCGTTCTTTAAGCAGCATTAAACGCTTTAAGGCTTGTGGCTCAGTTATGTTCATATAGTCAGAAGTCAGCAATGATAACTTCACATTGCGCTCTTCCGAATTCATCGCATCTTCAATGTCTTGAATGATAAGGTTTAGGCCCGACATACGAATAAACGAAACTGCTATTTCTATACTTGTAGCGTTTTTTAGGGCGTCGCGAATCTCATGTAGAAGGTATTGCTTGTTTCTACCGGTAACCAAATAATTTGTAGCAGTCATTATCCCTTCACCACTTCAACCGTAACCCACTTCACATCATCTCGCTTCAAACCATCCTGACTCGGAACCGGGTTTAAGTTGCGTGCAGTTAGTCCGTTACTTTGTGCTAAAACCGCCAACTCCTCATAGCTAACTGGGTGCATGGGTCTTGCTTCATCATTGGGTCCAAACCGAAGGCTGATATACATGGTTCCATTTTCTGAAAGCAATTCTGCTAACCTTTTTAACGCGGGTGGCCTTTCATCTTTAGGCAAGTGCATCCATACCGCTGAAAGCAGTATTAGGTCGTAAGTTTTTGGCTGTTGGGGTAGGGCAGTCAGCGCGGGTAGGCTGGCATTGCACCATGTAACACTGTTATGGGAATTGGCTTGTGCTAAGTTTCTAAGCTCATCGGCAGGTTCTGCAGCTACTACTTTCCATCCTTGTTTGGCTAACCAGTTGGCGTCTCTGCCACTACCAGCGCCTACGTCTAGCACAGTACCTTTATTGGCGTTTTGTAAGAATGCTTTCCAATCGCTGTGTACACTTTCTGCCTCTACCGAATTGTACAAATCGAAATAGTGCTGCGCTTTTTCGCTGTAATGCGTAATGGTGTTTTTTGTACTGCTGGTCAAAACGTCGATGCCTCCCTGATCTGAAGTACAGATTATCGCATTAGGCTTTGCGCAGCCAGCGTTACAGCATTTCTCCAATCATATAACTGTAAATAATAACAATTATCATTTAAATTAAGTTTAAGCTGTTTTATACTTCTGCCCGAAAAACAACCCTTCAAAACCAATAACAGAGAAAACCATGAAATTAAGCAGTTTATTTGCACTAACGCCTATCGCGTTTGCATTGTCGGTAAATGCGCAAACTACGCAAAGCGATACGGTAGAAGTTAAAGAAGCAGACGTTGAAAAAATTCGTATTGTTGGCGTTCGTCAAAACCGCGTTAGCCGCGGTGCAACGGGCTTAACCATGGAAATTAGCGAAACGCCGCAGTCTATTAGTATTCTTTCTGAAGACCTAATGCAGTCGTTTGGTGCGTTTAATATTAATGACGCGCTAAAACTTGCGCCGGGTATTAATGTAGAAGAGTGGGAAACTAACCGTACCAACTACACAGCCCGTGGTTTTGAAATTAAAAACACTCAAATTGACGGTGTAGGCCTGCCGAACGACTGGGGTATTGTTACCGGCTCTGTTGAAGCTTACGGTTATGAAGAAATTGAAGTTATTCGTGGTGCCAATGGTCTTTTAACCGGTGTGGGTAATGCGTCGGGTACCATTAACTATGTGCGCAAGCGCCCAACGAATGAAGAGGGCGGTGAAATTGGCGCAAGCATAGGCTCGTACAACTTTAAGCGCGTGCAGGGCGATTACTCTATGCTGCTTACCGAAGACGGCCGCTGGGCGGCGCGTGTAGTAGGCAGTGTGGAAGATAAAGGATCTCACCTTGATGGCCTAGAGAACAACCGCAGCTTTGCTTATGGTGTGATAGACGGCCAGCTTACCGACAACGCAACGGTAACTTTTGGGTTGTCATATCAAGATGCCAATACCGACGGCAACACGTGGGGTGGGCTTGTATTTAACAATACTGATGGCACCCAGGCAGAGTGGGACATTAGCGATACCACTACCCAAGAGTGGACGAAGTGGGATACCGAAACTACCAACGCGTTTGTAGAGCTAGACTATGTGTTCGATAACGACTGGCAGCTTCTGCTTAGCTATAACTACCGCGACTTTGAAGATCAAAGCAAACTGTTTTATGCCTACGGCGCAATTGATAAAGACACGGGCTTAGGTCTTGTTGGCTGGCCGGGTCGTTATGACTCAGAGCGCGACTCTCATCTTGTAGAAGGCCGTGTGTTTGGTGATTTTTCGCTATTTGGCCGTAATCACGAAGTGAACTTTGGGGTAAGCCACGCTACTAGCGACGATGTGTCTTTTGTTCATGCATTTGATTATGCCACCACACCTGCCTACGGCCCAACGCCTGCGTTCCCTTATGCGTTAGATGCCATTGCCGAGCCTGATTGGCTTGCCGCTTCTGAGTATTCGAACATTGAACAAAACCTAACCCGTTACTTCGGTTCTGCGCGTTTTAGCATTACTGATGAAATGCATGTTATTGCTGGTTTCAACGCTATTGATTTTGAGCGTACAGGGCAAAACGCAGGCGCGGTTATCGATAACTCAGAGAGCGAAGCCAGCCCTTACGTTGGCGCTACTTACGCGGTCACTGAAGACGTGAACGCGTACGTAAGTTATTCAGACGTGTACCAGCCGCAAGAGCAGTACGACATTAACGGGCAGTACCTTGACCCAACCAAAGGCCAAAACTTTGAAGCAGGGGTGAAAGCCCAGTGGTTCGATGACCGTTTATTAACCACGTTCGCGTACTTTACTGCAGAGCAAGATAATTTGGCGGCCTATGCAGGCACCAACCCAGACACGCTTCAGTATTACTACAAAGGCGTGTCGGTAGAGTCTGATGGTTTTGAAATTGAAGTAGCGGGGCAGGTAACCGAAGCACTGCGTGTTAATGCGTCTTACACCAATATTGATGTAGAAGATGAACAGGGCAATGATGCAAACTTATGGGCACCGCGTGACGTAGTAACTTTCCAGCTAGCTTACACAGTACCGCAAGCACCAGAGGTGGAAGTAGGCTTTGGCGGTCGCTGGCAGTCTGAAATAAGCAATGTGGACTATAACGTTGAACAAGGCGCGTATTTCTTAGGTAATGTGTATGCATCACGCGCGTTTACTGAAGACTTTACTCTTCGCATGAACATCAATAATATCTTCGATAAGAAGTACATTAACAGCCTACACACCGTGGGTTATTACGGCGCGGGCATTAACGCTCAGCTAAGTGCGTCGTACAGCTTTTAATTAAAGCGCTATATTAGGGTAAAGGTAGCTAACCTATAGGTGGCGCTACCTTTTGCCTTTACTTTCAGCAACCTGTCTTGCTACTTTCATCTGCCCGCTTTTTGATAGCTGAGTGATGCTCCACGTATTCCCTTATTTTTGCTTGTCACTAAGACTTAACCTTAATTAATTTGATTAAAAAATGTTCGCTGCGTACTGTTTCCTTTGGATCACACGTAAAAGGAAACCGTTATGCAGTCATTAAAGAAAGTACCCGCGTTTTTTAGTGCCGCCTTTTTATGCATAAGCATGCACACGCCGGTATTTGCTCAGCCCGATAAACAGTCTGTTGAAACTATCGATGTGCAGGGCGAGAAAACCACGCCTCAACTTAAGCGTGCCTTTAAAAAGCAGCAAATGGCGTTTATTGAGTTATACAATTCTGTGAACACGGATACCCAATTCGAGGTGGTTTGCAAATGGCGCAAATTTACCGGCAGCCAAATTGCCCGTAAGTTATGCGAGCCTAGATACATGATTGATTTTCGTGCCTTAACAATGCAAACCTGGTCAACACAGCCAGGTATCGATTTTAACCGCTTGCCTAACGATGACACGCTACGCTTTTTAACGAAAGACACCCGCGAAGAGGCTTATCAACATGTAGCCGCGTTAGTGGCAACTAATGAAAAGCTGCTAAACAGCTTTTTGAAACTAGATGCACTGCATGAACGCATAAAGGCGCGCAGCTCTGACGACAATCTTGAAAACTAACCTTCCGCAATTTTCACGCTTCTAACACCAAGCCACTGCCTTGATAAAAATTAGGGCAGTTGCTAGTGTAGTTGAACTGCATAAAAAATGGACTTTTAAAAACGTATGTTTCAACAAACATGGGTTCATTTAACTGGCCAGTTCTCGCTTTTTACCAATGAAAGCGAGTAATAATAAAGTAGGTGAACTCAATGTTTCCAACCGCGTTATCGCGCTTAATATTAAAGGGCTTTATCGCCACTGTAGCCTTTGTATCTCATGATGTTTTGGCACAAAACTCGGAATCCTGTAACAGCTCAGATGTAGTGTTTTATAACGGTGTTATATATACTGCTGACGATAAAAACTGGCAGGCCGAGGTGGTAGCAGTTGAAAACGGTCGCATAGTGTTTGTTGGCAAAGAGGCCGACGCAGCGCCTTGGTACTGCGGTGCTGAAAAGCGTATTGATTTGAAAGGCAGCACGCTTTTCCCTGGTTTTACCGACAGCCATCAGCATCTTGAAGGTATAGGTAAGCGCACGCGCACGTTAAGTTTGTTTGGCATTCCTACGCTAAAGCAAACGGTAGCTGAAATTAAAAGCTTTGCCCAAAACGTACCAGACGGTGAGTGGGTATTAGGCCGTGGATGGATAGAGCGTGAGTGGCAAGATGAGCAACGCTTTTTAACGGCTGCCGACCTAGATCCATTCACTCGAAATAAGCCGCTATTTATGCCCCGCGCCGACGGTGTTTCAGCCGTGGTAAACTCAAAAGCGTTGGCCCTAGCCGGTGTTACCAAAAACACGCCCGACCCAGAAGGTGGAAAGCTTGAACGCTATGACGATGGCACGCCCACCGGTTATGTTTTGGCAACGGCAATGGACTTCTTTAGAAATATTTTACCCCCCGAGTCCGACCAATATATACAAGATAACTTAAAGCGCGGTATGCAGGTAAATGTGTCGCAAGGATGGACGGCAACTCACGACGCAGGCATGAAGTGGCGAGAGGTTCAGCAGTTAAAGCAACTGGCCAATAGTGACGAGATGCTGCACCGGGTTTATATTGCTATACCTATTAGCGAGTCAGAAAAGCTTTTTCAAAATGGCACTGAAACGCTTGCAGAAGGGCTGTTTTACTTAAACGGGATAAAGGTGTTCATCGACGGTACCTTAGGTTCTCGTGGCGCCGCGCTACTTGCACCTTATAGCGACGCTGATCACAGTGGCTTTATGAACCGCACCACAAAAGATGAACTTATGCCGGTACTGGAGCAGGCCTTAAAGCAGGGGTTCCAGGTGATGACCCACGTTATAGGTGACCGTGCGCTATACTCCACGCTAAATTGGTACGAAGAGGCATGGGAGGCGTTGCCCAAGGCTAAGTGGAAAAGCGACGATCTGCGATGGCGCTTAGAGCACGCGCAAATTATTCCACCTAACCAGCAAGACAGACTGGCAGACATGAAGATTGTGGCATCAATGCAGCCTAGTCATGCTATCGGTGACTTAAACTTTGCGCCAAGTCGATTGGGGTACAGTCGTTTGGAGTATGCCTACCCGTGGAAACCCTTAGTGGATAAAGGCGTTGTTTTGGTGGGTGGCTCAGATGCCCCTGTTGAAGTGGGCGACCCGCGCATTGAGTTTTACGCAGCCATTACCCGTAGTAGGCTCAACGGTACGCAAGATAAAGGTTGGCACCCAGAATTATCGTTATCTCGGGAAGATGCGCTTCGCATGTTCACCCTGTGGCCTGCCTATGCGTCGTTTCAAGAAGATAATTTAGGCTCTATTGAAGTAGGCAAGCTCGCCGACTTTTCCGTTTTCGACACTAATTTTATGACGGCAGAACCTAGCGATATTTTGAAGGCCAGCGTTGTGATGACGGTGGTAAACGGCAAAGTAGTCTTCCAAAATCTTACCAATAATTAATCTGCTTTTATAACCGCTGCATGCCGTTGTGTGCGGCGTTTTCTCGACTCTCCTTAATAACAAAGCGTTATTTTATCCTAAAGGCTAATATAATATTCGTCTAATGAGTGATAATTATCTCCTAAAGGTGTATTTTTTAGTTAATCTATTCTAATTTAGAGTTGCTTATTAGTTTGGTTGTATCACATTTCATTCAACAACCACCAATAAGTGTTGCCTACGCCAATAATAAAAATAATCAAAAAACTTAAAACGCTTAAAAAACCACAAGTCTTGAAGGAGAAACACATTGGATCAAGGTAACTTCCCTAAAGGGAAAAAACTTAATCGAATAACCTCAGCCATTATTGCTAGTTCATTACCGTTTTTTGCGGCAATGTCAGCACCTTCTTTTGCACAAGAAGCGGAAGAGAAAGCAGAAGATTTTGAAAATATCATTGTAACGGGTACACGCATGAGCAACCGCTCTGCAGCCGACTCGCCAGTGCCGGTAGATGTAATTACGGGTGAGGAATTCCGTCAAAACTCGTCAAGCGACGTGCAAGATATGCTGCGTACGAATGTACCGTCGTTCGATGTAAACACACAGCCAATTAGTGACGCCGCTACTATTGTGCGCCCGGCTAACATGCGCGGCCTGTCGCCAGATAACGTGTTGGTACTGGTAAACGGTAAGCGCCGTCACCGTGGCTCTATTATCTCTTTCTTAGGTGGTGGTATTTCTGATGGTGCGCAGGGTGTTGATATTTCCGCAATTCCATCACTCGCTCTTAAGCAAGTAGAAGTACTGCGTGACGGTGCATCATCACAGTACGGTTCAGATGCTATCGCTGGCGTACTTAACTTCTTACTTCGCGATAACGACGAAGGGTTTGAGTTCCGTGCTAACTATGGCTCTACCTATGAAGGCGATGGCGACAACTACACTATTTCAGCTAACGCCGGTTTCTCGTTAGGTGCAGACGGCTTTGTAAATATCACGGGTGAAATTCGCGACGTTGAAGGTACGGTGCGCTCAGTAGTACGTAACGACGTGCAGGGCATGGTTGATGCGGGTTACTTAACACAGTCAGACTTTTCTACCATTAACACCTACACCAACGAAGTGCCACAGTATTGGGGCCAGCCAGACGTAGAAGACGACTACAAGCTATTCATTAACTCAGCGTATGAGCTAAACGACAAAGCTGAGCTTTATCTATTTGGTAACTACGGTAAACGTACGGTTACCGGTGGTTTCTTCTACCGTAACCCAGTAACTGAAGGTAGCCAGCGCGGCGGTGTATACGCAGGTCCACTGGTTGACCCACTCACAGGTTTAGCCGACCCAGACGGCGTGCACTCAGTACTTGTTGGCGACCTTGACGGTGTAGGCGTAGGTGGAAGCTGTATTGACGGTATTCCAATTGGCGGTGAAGGCAATGTATTCCCCGACCCAACATTCCTAGCGCAAGTTCAGGCAGACGATAATTGTTTCTCGTTCATTGAAACCATCCCAACGGGCTTTGTACCGCGCTTTGGTGGTGATAACGAAGACATGGCGTTTACTGTAGGTGTACGTGGTGACTTAGATATTGGTAACGGCTTAGGCTACGACTTTAGTGCGCAGCGTGGTTCGAACCGCACAGATTTCTTTATTAAGAACACCATTAATGCGTCATTAGGCCCGGCAACCCCTCGCGACTTTGTACCTGGTGGTCAAGAGCAAACCGAAACCCTAGTTAACCTTAACTTTGTGTACGGTGTTGATGTAGGTTTAGCGTCTGACTTGAACGTTGCGTTTGGTGCTGAATACCGCAAAGAAGAGTTCGATCTATTTGCTGGTGATGAAGCGTCTTATGCTCTTGGTCCGCTAGCAAGCCAAGGCTTCTCTTCTAGCTCTAACGGTTTTGGTGGTTTCCCTCGTGATACCAGCTCGTCGCAAGACAGTAACGCGGTTTACATTGACTTGGAAGCCGACGTAACAGAGCAGCTTACCCTACAAGCAGCGCTACGTCGTGAAGACTTCAGTGAGTTTGGTGATACTACCGACTTTAAACTGGCGGGTATTTTCCACGTAACTGACGACTTCCGTTTACGCGGTGCATACTCAACCGGTTTTCACGCGCCAACAGCGGGTCAAGCAAGCATTACTAACGTTACCACGCAAAACGTGAACGGCGTGCTGATTGACCAAGGCACATTGCCATTGTCATCGGCGGCAGGTCAGCTAGCGGCTGACTTCATTGAAAGCCAAGGTAACGGTCGCCCAGACTTGGGGCCAGAAGAAGCGGTTAACTTCTCGTTTGGTGCATCAATTGATGTGGCAGATATGAGCTGGACCATCGACTTCTACAACATTGAAATGGAAAACCGTGTTGCACTTGGTGCTAACGTGAACTTCTTGGATGCGCTTAACTTTGCCGGTGGTGGTACAGACTACGCTTCAGTTTCTGAAGCGCTGACCGAGCTTGATGCGTCGGGTATTATCGACCGTTCAGACTTTATCGGCCTTGATGACCTATCGCAGTTCCGTTTCTTCTCGAACAGCTTCGACACCACTACACGCGGTATTGATATTGTAGGTAACTACAGCTTCGATTTATGGGAAGGTAATTCACGTATTACCCTAGCGGCAAACTACAACGAAACCGAAGTAGACGATGTAGGTACGCTTAACCCAATCGGCGAGGGCCGTGTTGCAGCTATTGAAGACTTACTGCCAAACCTACGCGGTAATATTTCATGGACACACACCCAGGGCGCATTGCGTACGCTTGTTCGCGCTAACTACTACGGTGGTTGGGACGACACAGGAAACGGTGTAGACGGTATTGATGCGGCTATCTTGATAGACGTTGAAGCTAAATACTCTTATAGCGAAAACCTCGACCTTGTTATTGGTGTGAACAACCTGTTCGACGAATACCCGGAAGAAAACCCAAGTGCGGGAAGCTTAGGTCAGCTTTACTCAGAAGCTAGCCCGTTTGGTTTCAATGGTGGTATGTGGTACGTGCAGGCACGCTATACTTACTAAGCTATTCTTAGCCAGATAAAAAGCTAACTAATTAGTTTATAGACAAAATTGAATACCGCTTCTTGTTATAAGAAGCGGTATTTTTTTGACTGGAATTTATTCAAGTGCTAGGTTAAGAAATGTACAAGTAAAACAACGAGGATGTTAATTGTGATAAACCCACGTAAATATGGACTTCATACCATAAAAACAGCTGCGCTTTCGCTAGCACTTGCTGCAAGCTTTCAGGTGGCGGCGCAAAACGACAAGGAACGCGTTGAAACCATTGAAGTATTCGGCCAAAAGACCACACCGCAACTAAAAAGAGCATTCGATAAACAGCGCTTCGAATTCTTGGAACTGTATAACAACATTAACGAAATCGCGAAGTTCGATGTTATCTGTAAATATGAAAAGCCCATTGGTAGCAAAATTGCCCGTAAAAGCTGCGAACCCCGCTATGTAAAAGACTTTCGCGCAATGAAGATTCAAACCTCTTCTACAGGCGTAGGAATTGACTTCAATCGCTTACCTAGCGATGACGAAATTCGTTTTCTTACTAACGACACGCGCGAAGAAGCCTTCGAGCATGTTGCAGCGCTGATTGCCACACACCCAGAGCTGTTCGACAGCTTTAGCAAACTAGATGCGCTACATCAGCGCATTGAGCTGCGCAAAGAAGACAACTAATTTTTAGGGCGTTTGAACCTAAAAAATGCGGCATTAAGCCGCATTTTTTGTGTTAGTTTTTGCTACTGATATTTTTTAAGCTCTAGGCGCGACACCATACCTTTGTGTACTTCGTCAGGGCCGTCAGCTAAGCGAAGGGCTCTTGCGCCAGCCGCAAAACGGGCCAGCGGGAAGTCGCTACACATGCCTGCACCACCGTGAATTTGTAGTGCCATATCCACGACGCTTTGTAGCATGTTCGGCACTACTACTTTAATGGCCGAGATCTCTGTCATAGCGTGCTTCACCCCTAGGTTATCTATTTTCCATGCCGCGTGTAGGGTAAGCAAGCGCGCTTGCTCTATTGCCATGCGCGCATCAGCAACACGCTCTAGGTTGCCACCTAAGCGGATGATAGGCTTACCAAAAGCAACCCGTTCGTGACCGCGTTTAAGGGCAAGCTCTAATGCTTTTTCGGCCATACCGATAGCGCGCATGCAGTGATGAATGCGGCCAGGGCCTAAGCGACCTTGTGCTATGGCAAACCCCTTGCCCAAACCCATTATAATGTTGTCTTTACTTACGCGAACATTATCAAAGTGCATTTCACCGTGGCCGTATGGCGCATCATAATCGCCGTAAGCATCTAGCATACGCTTTATGGTAATTCCTGGTGTATCTAGCGGCACTATCACCATACTGTGACGGCTGTGCTTGTCGTTATCTGGGTTCGATAAACCCATGAATATCGTGAAGGCTGCATTAGGGTGTCCTAGGCCTGTCGACCACCACTTCTTGCCGTTAATAACGACGTCGTCACCATCTTCAATAATGGTTGCGGCCATGTTGGTAGCATCAGACGATGCAACATCCGGTTCGGTCATGCCAAACACTGAGCGGATCTCGCCAGCCAGTAATGGTGTTAGCCATTTTTCTTTTTGTGCATCGCTGCCAAAGTGATACAGCACTTCCATGTTGCCGGTATCAGGCGCATTACAGTTGAAGATTTCAGGGGCAAACAGGTATTTACCCATGCGTTCAGCCATTGGCGCGTATTCAAGCGTGGTAAGACCTTGGCCTAATTCAGCATCTGGCAGAAATAAATTCGCTAAGCCCGCTTCACGTGCTTTGGCTTTTATTGCCTCGGTGCCAGGGTGCAGCTTCCAGTTTTTCCAGTCGCCGTGGTTATTTTCTTCATGGTGAAAGTCGTAAACTTCATTTTCAATTGGCGCAATATGCTCAGCAATGAAGTTATCCAGCTTTTCTAATAAGGCTTTGGTTTTGTCGTTATGTGAAAAATCCATAGGGTACCTTTATTTTTAAATTGTTCGCTTAAGTTTGTAATGCTTTTCAGCAGCGTATTTAGGCTTTTCATCACATGCTAAGCATGCTTGTTAAGCGTGCACTAAATCCATGTTCTTTAGCTATCGATGAATGAGTGCGAAAGTGCTTAGTTAGTTTCATATTAGAGAAACTTGCTCAGTGAATGAAATGAAATATAATCCTTAAGCAGTGTGAATTTCATTCATGGTTAAGGTGATGCTTGAAAGCAGACAATTTGAAAAACTAGACTTGAACTTGCTAAAGGTGTTCGAAGCGCTTTGGCAGCATAGAAACATGACCCGTGTGGCTGAAGCGCTGCATATTACGCCGTCTGCAGTTAGCCATGCCATGCGCAGGTTTCGGGATATTTTAGGCGACCCGCTTTTTGTTAAAGAAAAGCAAAGCATGTTGCCCACCGCTGCCTGCGAACGGTTAGCCCCCGCTATTTTGAAAGCTTTGGGTGATATTCGAAAAGCACTTGGAGAGTTTACTGATTTTAACCCGTTACATAGTCATCAGCGCTTTGTTATTGCCATGCAAGAGTCGTTAGAATTAGGTGTATTACCTGCGTTGCTTTCAACCTTAGAGAAACAGGCTCCTAATATAGAAATAGTAAGCACCCGCTTACACCGTGACGCAATGGTGGCTGATTTGACCAATCGAAACCTTCATTTGGTCATTGATATTGGCCGCGCCGTTGCTGCCCCCATTTCTCATTCGCTTTTACGTCGCGATACCTACAAAGTGCTTATGAATAAACAAAACCCCTTGGCGCAGAATTTAGATAAGAAAAAGTACGTGGCAGCCCGCCATATTACGGTGTCTAACCGCGCTAAAGGGGCGTCGGTGGAAGAAATTGCGCTGCAACAGTTGGGCGTAAGCCGGCCTTCTTTGTGGCGTTGCCAAAACTACCGTGCGGCAGCAGATGTGGTAGCAAATACCGAAGCTTTGTTAACCTTGCCGGGATCAGTGGCTGATGCGGTAAGTGACGATAACCTGATAAGCACTAAGCTGCCTTATCAGATACCCGCATTGGAAACACACCTTTACTGGCATAGCCAACAAGAAGGCGAACCAGGGCTGATGTGGTTACGGGATTTAATGCTACACTTGTTCGCTGAATCTGGTCTTACCAGATAGGTTCTGATAGGATTTAATGCTATCGACGCAGGGTCGGGTGAAAAGGAAGTTTTAATGAAAATTCACACATTAGTAGGCTACATACAGCATATTTATCTTGTTGAAGACAAGAGTGGCTTGCTGTTGCTTGATGGTTGTAGTCGTGCCGATGTAGACAATGTGTGCAATTACATTACCCAAACCTTAGGGCGCCCGTTAACTCACTTAAAGCTTATTGTGGTTACCCACATGCATCCTGACCACGCTGGTGGCGCTATTGCGTTGCGCAAGCGTACAGGTGCGCAGGTGGCGTCTCATCCTAAGGCGGTTAACTGGTATTCGGGTTTTGCGGGGCGTACCGCTCACGGTATCGACCTGCTATTAACCTGGTGGGTGGCAAATCGTATTGGCAAACCAAGAATGCCCATTTGGTACAACCCGATATTAGCGCCAGACATCACGCTTAAAGACAATCAAACGCTACCGGGCTTTCCTGATTGGCAGGTAATGTACACGCCAGGCCATACCGATCATGACCTAACCCTTGCGCATATTCCCACGCAGCAGGCTTACATAGCCGATGTATTGGTACAGGTTAAAGGAGAGTTAGTGCCGCCGTACCCTTTATGTCACCCAAACCAATACCGTGAAAGCTTAAAAAGGCTGGCTCAGTCACAAATTGATACATTCTTTTGCGCCCATGTACCACCGACGAAAAAGTCAGATATCGATTTTGAACACGTAATCGAAAATGCACCGCGCAAGCCCAAGAATCACTGGCATTCCAGCAAAAACCGCATAAAGAAAAAGCTCTTTAACCAAACCCGCGAGCATTAAATAGCCAACGCGTTTTTTATTTCACAGTGATAACTTAGCTGGCACCGCCCTTGCTTTTATCCCTCAGTAACCACATTACTCTTTAAGTCATATCTATAATGAAGTGAGGGCAACGAAGTGAAAGCACCCCTTGCGACAACTTATCCTTAAGGCAGTAGGCCAAAGTAATAGGTTCAAGGCTATAGGAACTGCAAAGGCAGCAAACAAAAATAATGCAAAAGAATATCGCTACGCTTTTTGACAAAACTCGGGAATTAGCGTCGCTAACTGGCGACAAGCTAAGTAGTGCGTTTAATAAAGAAACGCACCGGTTCACCATTACTGGGCTTAGTCGAAGTGGTAAGTCTATGCTGTTTACCAGCCTTATCACCATGCTGAAAAGCCGAAGTGAAGAAGGCTATGCGTGTTTGCCGTTATTGCGATACTTACCGCCTTCTCTAGTGCTAGATATGCACATAGCGCCTATTGAGGGCTATAAAACCTTTCCACATTTGCAGAATATTGCTGATCTTGAAAACGGTCAGTGGCCAAAAGCGACCGAAGAAGCGTTTGGCTTTAAGTTAGTAGTACGTTTAAAAGAAACCGCTTCGCTGAAGCGTCATGTTTTACCCCATAGCGAAGTGGTGTTTGAATTTATTGACTACCCAGGGGAGTGGGTGACGGACATCCCCATGTTAAGTAAAACCTACGCTCATTGGTCAGACTCTGCATGGGCTCAGCTAAGCAGCGGGCCGCAGCAATATTTTGCCAGTCAGTGGAAAGCCTTTGTTAATCAGTTCGATTTTGAGCAAGAGCCCACAGAACAGCGCATTCAGCTGCTAGTTAACGCCTATCGTGATTATTTAGTTGAAGCTAAAGCTAACGGTATATCTTTGCTTCAGCCAGGTAGTTTTTTATTGGAGTCGAGCGACTTTGATTGGCAGGCCTTTGGCTTTACGCCGCTGCCCTCAAGCATTACCAGCGACGTCTCGCACCCGTGGTTTAAAGTATTTGATAAGCATTTTTCAAAGTTTCAAAGCGGCTGGTTAACACCGTTAAAACAGTCCATTTTTAAAGAAACCGATAAGCAAATTATTCTTGTAGACCTGTTTGAAGGGCTCAACCACAGCAGACTGCATTTGTATCAGTTAAAAGAAACCTTAAGCCACTTGGCCGATACCTTTGTGTACGGGCAAAGTACGTGGTTTTCGCGCAATGTGCTGAAAAAAGAGCAAATTGGCAAGGTGGCGTTTGTTGCCACTAAGTCTGACTTGGTGCCGGTAAGTCAACGGGGTAACTTACTTAGTTTGCTAACCCAAATTACCGAAGGGGCACGAGCACGGTTCGACGGTAAACCTATTCAGTTTGAACATTTTTTAGTGTCTAGCATGCAAGTCACCGACGAGGGCAGTAATGAAGATGCTATTCGCTACAAAGACACTGACGGTCGTTACGTTGAATCTACGTTTGAACCCATACCCAGTACGCTGAAAGATATGGAAGAGGGCAGTCACTTCCCAGTACCAGATGTGAGTGTGCCCAGCGATTTCAAAGCACGTATTTTAGCAGGCAAGGGTGTAGATAGATTGCTTCAGTTTTTACTGGGCAAAGGAGAGCAAGAATGAGCGATAAACCTTATACATTTGATGAAAGCCCAGAGCCGTCTAGCTCGCCCGACACCATCAGTTCGTCCAATATAAGAAGCGATGCGCTTTATGGCGCTAATAGCGATCAGCAAGGTAATGCAGACACGCAACCTCAAACAGCGTCTCAAAGTGCTCAAAAAACGAGTGCGGTAAACAAGCCGCAGTACAAAACCAAAGTCAAAACACAAACATTAGATATTGCGCAGCCTGAAACCAAACTTCCACAGCAAGTCAGTGAAGACGCGTGGGAAGTAGATGCGAAAAAAGATGGCATTTCGTTAGGTGCCGCCACCTTGGGCTTTGGTGTAGTGTCATTGATTGGCTTTTTCGTTTTTGAAGCTTATACCACTCTTGCTGCGAACGTTTCTGAGCACCCCATTGGTACCGGAGCTTTAGGGGCACTGCTGGTGGGGTTTGTAAGCTGTTTCAGCTTTTTAAGTTTTAAAGAATGGTGCGGCTATAAGCAAGTAAATACAGCGATGGAAGATGCCGGTGTTATCCGTGATTTATTGGTTAATAGAGGAAGAGAAACATCGCCACAAAAAATAGACAGCGTGTTAAGTCAGCACGGAAAACGTTTTTCTCGCGGTTCTTATGCGGCTCATTGTTTTGACCGTTACAAGCAGCAACTTCAAGACGACATGACAGGGCCAGAACGGCTTGGTCTTTACGAAGATGCAGTATTAAAGCCTGTTCAGGAAAAAGCGCACAAGGTGCTCAATAAAGAATCGGTGACCGCAGGAAGCTTGGCATTTATTAGCCCCAACAACCTTATTCAAACCTTTGCAGTGATATGGATTAGCTTTCGCACCATTCGCCGGATGGCCCGTGTTTATGGGTTACGACCAAGCACAGCGGGCAATTGGAAGCTACTAAAAGTACTGGCACAAAACATAGCGGCACAGGGCGTGTTCGACTTGGCTACCGATGAAGTAGCCAATCAAATTGGCGGCAGCTTGTCGGCCAAGTTTATGGAAAACTCGGCTGAAGCCATTGCCGCCGGTGCGCTTAACGCCCGTTTAGGAAGAGCGTTAATTAAACTACTTAAATAGCGCTTTTAGCTACGCTACCTCATTATACTGATTTTGTTTAAGCTGTCTTTGTTTACGCTGCTTTTGCCTACGCTTATTTAAACGGATCTGGCACTTACAAGGCAGCGTTATAATTTTGCGTCATAAGTTTGCGTAACAAGCCTAGCTCTTTTAGGCTGCCCGGCGACTATGCTGTTACAACGCTTTCTTAGTGGGCACGACTACGTTGGCAAAGATTAACCCCGCCACTAGCGACATGAAAATAAGAAACACTTCCTGCCCTAAATGATCAGCTTTTACGAAGTCTTGGCCGGTCATAAACGAGTTCAAACCAATATAGGTTTTAGACCCCGGCACCAGCACGATAAGCCCGTGCATAGCCACAATAGTCGCTGGCTGGTTGGCAATGCGCGTAAACGCGTTTGCAAAAATACCTAACGCAAAGGCTCCAACGAATGCGCCTAGTCCCGGGCTCATGTAATCAGAGCTCCATGCGGTAGCACTGTAAGCAATAAACGCCGCAGCCAATGCCCAAGGAATATGTTTAATACGGGTTCTGAATATGGCCACTAGGGCAATGCACAGTAGGAACACCGCTAGCCAGGTTGCCCAATACGGTAGTGATTCTGCTGGCGTATATACGTTCTCACCAAACGCGCTAAAACCTATAGATACGCCCAAAAACGCACCGAAATACAGTTTGAATAGCTGCATAATAGCGTCCATAGTGCGGGCGGTACCCGATACCATGTTGCGGGAAGATAGCTCGGCTAAGCCCATAGTCAGCGCAAGCCCAGGCACAAATACAATAACGGAAGAAAGTACAACCAAAGGGATATTAATGCCAGGATCAACGTACTGGCCAATGGCGCAGGCAAGAATACCACCAACAAACGCGGTCACAGGCTCTAGCATTAAGTTTACGCGCTTGGACTGCTGCGCCCATAGTGTCCACAAATAAGCCACAATTCCCAAAGCGGCTGACCAGCCAATTTCGCTCCAGCTTGCACCCATTAGCATGGCAAATGCGCCGGTGGCCATGGCAAAGGCGGCGCCGGTTATTCCTTTGCCATAAGGGCTGCCCATGGCATCTATTTCGTTTAAACGCTTGTCTGCTTCGCTCAATGTTAAATTGCCAGACAGTAGCTCGCTGGCAAGTTCGTCAGTTAGCGACAGCGCATTCATGTCTAGTTCGCCAGGAAGTAAACGGGCTGCGTGGTTGTACTCGTCTTCGTGACGATCGCTCCAAATAACAAAAGTTAGCGACGTAGGCGTAGAAATAAATGACGCGTGTACACCTAAATACTTGGCGACTTCACCTAGGTAAGCTTCCAGACGAAACGCAGGGGTACCATACTTGTGCAGCATTTTGCCAAGCTTCACTATAAATCTACGAATTTGAATAAATTCAACGGTATCCAACGCACTGCCCTTAAGTTTTGATAACTTTAATATGAGATAAATAAGACAAAAAAGCCAGACGCATAGATAAAGTGTCTGGCTAAAATTTGGGCGGATTCTACGGAGGGTTTTACGCGAAAGCAAAACAAATTTTTTATTTATTTTGCCTTAAAAAAACTAATGCTCTTTCTCAAACTAAAGGCTTGGAATCAAGATCAAAAATAGCTATTTATACTGTAACGAGGTAGAAAGTCTTACGGCCTTCACTTTAAACCACCTTTCGTGCTTCAAAGGGCATCCAATCCTTCCAAACAGGCTCTAGTCCTTTCCTTGCAATCGCGTTTATCACTTCTGGTACCGAGCGGCTGTCATCAATATCAAACTGGTTTAACGCTTGTGAGGGTTCGCTATAGCCGCCAGGTTGAGTTTGAGAAGCGGCACTCATTGACGTTATTCCAAGGGGCATTACGCCGTCTCTAAACGCAGCCGACTCTCGGGTAGACAGGGATAGTTCTGCTTGCGGGTTAAATATACGATGAGCACATATCAGCTGCAGCAGGTCTCGTTCGTTAGGTAGTTTGTTATTGGTAAGCGCATTGCCGCCAGTGCTATTGCCTTCGCAGCTTCTAAGGCGCGGAAAGGCAATAGATACACGGCTTTGCCAATAGTGCTGCTGGATTAGTTTGCCGTGAAAGGCGGTCATTGCACTATCAACCCGCCAGTCACCTAAACCTAGTAGCGCACCTATACCTATTTTATCGATACCCGCTTGCCCTATGCGGTCGCTGGCTTCTAATCGCCATAAGAAATCCTGTTTCTTACCCCGGGTATGGTAGCTGGCGTATTGCTGGGGCGAATAAGTTTCTTGATACACTAAAACAGCATCTACCCCTTGGTGTTTCAGTGTTTCGTATTGCTCCCTTTTTAGTGGCTGTACCTCCATCATAAGGTAGCTTATCTTGTCGCGAATGGCGCTAAGGGCTTGTTCGAAATAGTCCATGCCCACTTTAGTCTCGTGTTCGCCAGTTACCAGCAACACCTGAGAAAAGCCCAAATCTTTAATAGCTTCGATTTCGGTGAGCACCTCACTTATAGATAGGGTCTTGCGCTTTATTTTATTACTCATGGTAAAGCCGCAATAAGTACATTCATTGGCACACAGGTTCGACAGGTACAAAGGCACGAATAGCTGCATGGTATTGCCAAACCTGTGACGGGTTAGTGCCTGCGCGCGACTTGCCATGGCTTCCAAGTAATTTGAGCCAGCAGGCGAGATAAGCGCCATAAAGTCATCAAGTGAAAGTGATTCTTTACCTAATGCTCGCTCAACATCACTCGCGGTTTTACTGTTAATTGACATAGCTAGATGAGTTAAGTCTTGCTGCATTAGTGCCTGTGCTACCTTCATACCGTTGGCTCCAAAAAGGCAGTAAGCGGACTAGAGGCCTGCGCAAAGTTGCTGGTAGCACCAAGCCCTGCTTCAAACGCTTTTCGGCCTGTTTCCACAGCATTTGCAAAGGCTTCTGCCATGGCAACAGGGTTCTGGGCAGTGGCAATAGCTGTATTCACCAACACTGCATCTACGCCCATTTCCATGGCTGCCATGGCTTCACTGGGTTTGCCTATACCCGCATCGACAATGACTGGAATAGTCGATTGCTCCACGATAATCTGCAAGAAGGGTTTAGTTTGTAAGCCTTGATTACTTCCTATCGGAGCGCCTAACGGCATAACAGCGGCGCAGCCTACTTCTTCTAAACGTTTACACAAAACGGGGTCTGCCCCGCAGTAGGGCAGTACGTGAAACCCTTTTTTTACCAAGGCCTCGGCGGCCTGAAGGGTTTCGATTGGGTCGGGCAGCAGGTAGCGCTGGTCAGGGTGAATTTCAAGTTTTATCCATGGGCTACCTAGCGCCTCATAAGAAAGCTCTGCGGCAAATATGGCTTCTTGGGCATTTTTAGCCCCCGATGTGTTGGGCAGCAGGGTAACTCCTAACTCTCGAAGGGCCGTTAGCGTTTCGTCTTGCGCGTTATTACTTGCAACGCGCTTCATTGCCAGGGTAACAATGTTACTTTGTGCAGCGGCCACTGCGTCTTTCATAGTGGTGGCGTTGCTGAACTTTCCTGTACCGGTTAAAAGACGTGATGAAAAAGTGTGGTTTGCAAGCGTTAGCATATTAGCCTCCTGCAACTAGGGTGAAGATATCAACGATGTCGTTGTCTTTAAGATAAGTGGTCGACCACTCTTTTTTACTCACTATGGCGGCATTTCTAGCAATGGCGGTACCGTCGTCATTCAGTTGTTTAAGAGCGATTAACTCGCTAAGTGAAATAGGCGAGATCACGTTCATAGGTTGATTGTTCACGTTTACTTTAATTTGCGTCATTGCAAACCTCGCAAGTAGAAGAGGGGGGTAATGCAAAGCTTTGTAGCGAACCAAGGCCTGCATTCCCAGTTAGATAGTGCCCCCACTTAATGTCGGCTTGGAAACCTTTTGCTAAAAACAACAAAGCTTGTGTTGTCTGGTGGCAAGCGGCCATACCAACAACAGGGCCAAGTACGCCTTTGCTCATGCAGTCTTCACGCACGGAAACCTTGTTCACTAGGCACTCGTAACAACCACTGGAGTTTGAGTTTTGCGGCAAGTTCAGTGCTTGCCAAGTGAGCCCGCTAGCGGCCGCAATAAAAAGCGGAATAGATGCACGATAGGTCGCTGCATTAATTTGGCGCCTTACCGTAATGTTGTCGGTGCAATCCAGTACGCAAGTCGCTGACGAAATTAAAGTTGGTAAGTTATTACTATCGGCAAAAAGGCTTTTAAACTGGATGTTTAGATGAGGGTTAACTTTGCGAAGTTCGTTATACAGCGACTTGGCTTTAAGCTCGCCTAAGTGCATTTCATTGTAGCTAACCTGCCGCTGCAAATTACTAATATCGACCGTATCGCCATCTATCAAAGTAATGTTGCCAACACCAGCGCCAGCTAGATAGCGGGCGGTTAAGCTTCCTAGTCCGCCCAGCCCTACAACTACAGCGTGTGCGTTTGCTAAATTAAGTTGACCGTCGTGGTCGATACAGTCGAGCAAAAGCTGCCTGCTATAACGCTTTATATCTTGGTGTTCAAGCTGGCGGCTAGCGAAGCCTTTAGCGCGATTAACTGGACCTCTGGCGTTATTGAATGAACCGTTACCGGTATTAAGTGAGCCATAAGCGTTATTGACTGAGTCAGTCGCGGTACTATTTGCTGATTGACTATGCAAAACCTGCCTCCTGAGCCAATGCTTGGTAGGCTTTCAGCGGATGCTCTGCATGTGTAATAGCACTCACAACTGCAATACCATTTACGCCGGTTTTAGACACATCACCTATACGCGATAAATTAATCCCACCAATGGCAACCGTAGGAATTCCCTCACACAGCTTCACATACTTTGCTAAGCGCACTAGACCTTGTGGTTTCGAAGGCATGTCTTTGGTATTGGTTGGAAATATATGACCAAGGGCAATGTAAGACGGGTTTAAAGCGCGAACACACTGAATTTCAGCGAACCCATGAGTTGAAATGCCCAGTCTTAGTCCGGCATCGCGAATAGCGTTTAAATCAGCAGTATCGAGATCTTCTTGACCTAGATGTACGCCATAAGCCCCAAGCTCTATGGCTAACTCCCAATAGTCGTTAATAAATAACTGACAGTTGGTGTGTTCCACTAACTCAATGGCCTCTCTTATCTGTTGGCGAATGTCTTGTTGTGACCCTTCCTTCACCCTCAGCTGAATGATTTTTACGCCCGTTGGCCAAAGCCTCGCTATCCACTCAACGCTATCTACCACGGGATAAATACCCAACTTAGTGTTGGTGAGTGCTGGGAAGAAAGCATTGCCTGCCAGTGCCGTTTCTACTCTTTTTTTGTTGTGTGGAGTTTTATCAACACCCGCAGCATTTCTTTTAGAAGCAGTGTTACGGCAATGAAAACTCACCTGTGGAAAACTAGCCGCCTGCGTGGGAAAACCATTAGCCCTTGCGAAGTAAGCAGGCAGGCTAGCCGCTTTATGTCGATTCGAAGTAGCCGTGATGGGGAGGTTGTTATCAGATACGCCGAGCGTGTTATGTCTTACTTCACTCACATAAGCGTTCGCCAAGGTTAGCGCATCTTCAATGCAATAGTCGTGAACAACAAATGCAGCAATGGCACTCGCTAACATACATCCTGTACCACGAAGATCACCTTTGCTGTTTTTGGGTTGCCTAAAATAAAGCGAGTGTGATGAGCAAAAATAGGTGTCGCATACGGTTTCTTGCCATTGTGCATGACCGCCTTTCACGTAAACGCTTTTTGCGCCCTTTCCTACAAGTCGATTTATTGCAGTTTGCAGGCTTTTATCATCGCTAACAGAGAGGTGGGTAAGTTTCGCGAGTTCATCAATGTTTGGCGTTACCAAATCTACCGTGGTTAACAGTTCGTCGATAACGCTTTCACTTAAGTCGCTCAATACACCTCCAGATGAAGAGCACAATACAGGGTCCCATATTACAAAAGGGCGAGGGCTAACCAACGACTGCATACGGGCGCAAAGCAACAGTGCTTGTTCATCGTTTGCGATAGCGCCAATTTTAATAGCGCGTGGTGGCGTATCTTCGTAAAGCACTTGCCACTGCTGGTTCAACGCAGATGCACTCATACTTTCTTTGCTAAGCAGATGCTGGTTTGATTGCACAGTAAGTTGTGTAGTGAGCACACAGGCATGAACATTTAAATTGGCAAGCGTAATGGCGTCGCGGGTTATTCCCGCGCCGCCGCTTGAATCAACGCCGCCTATGCACCATACAACCGGCAGCCTAATGCTAGGCGGCTCTAGTACTGGGGTGGTTAGGTGGCTGTTTGTCATGGCAACTCTACCTTGCTATCAGCGGTGTGATAAAGTTCAGCGCCCGATTGATTAAACGCATCGGCCATGTCTTTCATGCCTTTTTCTTTATCAAACTCTTGCTGCTGCGTTTGTTTAGCCACATCGCGCACTTCCTGAGAAATTTTCATGCTGCAAAATTTAGGGCCGCACATAGAGCAAAAGTGCGCAACTTTGCCAGAGGCCTGCGGCAAGGTTTCATCGTGATAAGCGCGCGCAGTGTGGGGGTCTAATGCAAGGTTAAACTGATCTTCCCATCTAAACTCGAAGCGGGCTTTCGACATAGCATTATCGCGTATTTGCGCGCCTGGGTGGCCTTTCGCCAAGTCGGCTGCGTGTGCCGCTATTTTATAAGTGATAAGCCCCTGTTTAACGTCTTCTTTGTTAGGTAAACCCAAATGCTCTTTAGGCGTTACGTAACACAGCATTGCGCAGCCATACCAACCAATCATGGCGGCACCTATACCTGAGGTGAAGTGATCATAGCCAGGTGCAATGTCTGTGGTGAGGGGGCCTAGGGTATAAAACGGCGCTTCGTGACAGTGCTTAAGTTGCTCTTCCATGTTCGCTTTAATCATGTGCATTGGTACATGACCTGGACCTTCAATCATTACCTGAACATCGTATTCCCAGGCAATTTTCGTTAGTTCACCAAGGGTGCGTAACTCAGAGAACTGTGCATCGTCATTAGCGTCGGCAACGCTGCCAGGGCGCAGGCCATCACCTAGCGACAGCGCCACGTCGTACTTAGCGCAAATCTCGCAAATATCGTGGAAGTGTTCATACAAAAAGCTTTGCTGGTGGTGGCTTAAGCACCACTTCGCCATGATTGAGCCACCGCGCGATACAATGCCAGTAACTCGCTTCGCGGTAAGGTGAACGTATTCGAGTAATACGCCTGCGTGAATGGTGAAGTAGTCTACCCCTTGCTCGGCCTGCTCAATCAGCGTGTCTTTAAACATTTCCCAAGTTAAGTCTTCAGCTACGCCGTTTACTTTTTCTAGCGCTTGGTAAATGGGCACGGTGCCAAGTGGAACAGGGCTATTTCGCAGCAGCCATTCGCGGGTTTCGTGAATGTTTCTGCCGGTAGACAAGTCCATGATGGTATCGGCACCCCAACGGGTAGACCACACCAGCTTTTCTACTTCTTCCTCAATAGACGAGGTGACTGCTGAGTTACCAATATTCGCGTTAATTTTCACCAAGAAGTTGCGACCAATAATCATCGGCTCTAGTTCGGGGTGATTAATGTTACATGGAATGATGGCGCGGCCTGCGGCTACTTCCTGACGTACAAATTCAGGTGTGATGGTGTCGGGCAAATTCGCGCCAAAGTGTTCGCCTTTGTGCTGTTGCGTTAGCTCTGCATCTTTAATGGCTTGGCGGCCCATGTTTTCGCGAATGGCAATGTATTCCATTTCTGGGGTAATAATGCCCTGCCTTGCGTAGTGAAGCTGGGTTACGTTTTTTCCTGCCTTCGCTTTTAGTGGTTTGCGGCTGCGGATAAAGCGGAAATCTTCGGTAAAAATGTCGTTTTCACGCTCTTTCGCAAAGCTTGATGACACGCCTGCTAGTTCGATAGTGTCGCTGCGTTCTTCAATCCACTTTTGGCGAAGTGGGCTCAAGCCTTTGTGCACATCTATGTTTTCTTGCGGATCACCATAGGGGCCTGAAGTGTCGTAAACAGGAATTGGCGGATTTGGCTCTAAAATAGGGTTTTCTTCGGTACCACCGACTAGGCTGTCGTGCTGGTGAATTAGGCGCATGGCCACGCGAATATCGTCGCGGCTGCCACACTCGTAGTGGCGTGTTGAATTAGGGTAAGCTTCGCCCGCAAGTTCATTAATGAATTGTTGTGCTTGTTGGCGTTGTTCGCGTCTGTTCGACATAGCATTTAACCTTTTAAATTTAGGTTCTAAAAATGCTTGTCAGGAGTGAAGGAGAATACAAAGTGTAAGTGCAGAAGGGGCTATACCCGTTACTTTAGCGAGGCATTCAAATTAGGCTACGATAATTACACGCTTAACCTGTGTTGATGTTTATTAGGTAACCCACTTAAACAACTGTCTATGAGTAACTCATAGTGTCGTAAAGCGTGGTGTGTTAATCATCAACAGCTAAATAACTTCGCTTCACAATGCCAAGCTAGTGCTTGGTATTGCACACATTGTATTTTCTTGTTCCCTTCGCAGGTACTAGCCTGATCAGGTTCTACGGATCCCGCTTTCGCGGTCTCAGCTTACTGGGTTACCAGTGAAGCACTCCGACAAGTTGTTTAAGTCAATTCGGGTTGTTGAAATAACCCGAATTGAGAATTCCTTTTTACTATATCTTCAATTTTATGGGTAATACAAGTACTACTAAAAAACTAAACGAATGTTCATTTAGCTGGCTAGCTGCTGACCTTCCTTGTAAAGCTGAAGTGCAGCGGCTGTGTCATGCTTGCGTTCACTGATGGCAGAAAGCAGCAATAAGTCTTCTTTACGCGACTGCATTTTAGTGGCTTTAAGCAGCGCTTTTTCCGCCAACACATCATCGCCTGAATTGAACGCCACTTGGCCTAGTGTGGAATATAGCGACACGTTCTCTTCGTCTTGCTTTATCCAGCTTTCAAGCAAACGTAGTGATGGCGATGCATCAGGAATATTAAGCTGCGTGAACAGTGGAAAAAGGGTGCTATTCGGGCCACGTTTTTGCCATTCAACTAGCAAGTTCTGTGCGTCGGCATGCATGCCTTGGTCAAGCAACTGCTGAACGTATGCAGCACGGTAAGCATCGTCGTGACGAAGCTTACGAGGAAGGGTGTCCCAATACGATTTAAGCTCGACTGCACCTTGCTTACTGGCAATTTCTGCAAACTTACCTTTGGCAATTCGCTGGCTCCACGTCGTGTAATCAGCTTTGGGCAATGCTTTACGCCAGCCTGATAAATTCTCCTCAAGCACTTGCCATTTACCTAGCTTGGCAAGAATTTGTGCTTTTAACTGCACAACTTGCTTGTTCTCGCGCTCTTGCTCGTCAAGCTCGTTAAGTTTTTCCAGTGCCGCATCGTACTTTTCTTCAGCCACATCAATGCGTGCGTGCATGACGGTTGCGGCTACTTTTGCTTTTGGAAAGTCAGTTGCTTGAACAAGGAAGTAGCGGGCTTTGGCCAAATCGCCGTTGGCAAATGCAATTTGCGCTGAGGCCAAGTAATTAACACCTTCGAAATCACCGTTGGTGGTTTTGCCTAAGGCTTTTTGCGCCGAATCAAAATCACCAGCGGCCATAGCGTGTAAGCCATCGTAAAACGCGCGTTTGCGCTTGCGCTCACCCAAAGTGCCGAACCATTTATGTGATCCGGTGATCAGGCTTAACGACCATAAGACAAGTCGAGATAGCACATACCAAGCAATAACGGCTCCGATCACTAAAATACAAAAGCTTATCACTGTCATTTCAATAGCAGTGTTACCGAGCGAAATAAGTACGTAGCCTTTGTCGCCAAGTAGCATTGGGCCAACAATGAGTGCAACAACGAATGCGGCTAATACCGCAAGGGCAATAGCTAACCATTTCATAGTGCGCTTGCTCCTTGTCCAAACACCTGCTTCACGCGACTATCCAGAAGGCGTTCTAGCGGTTTTTGTGACGCTAGTTCTGTTGGAATTGGGCGCGATACATCGGTAGCAATCAGGTTTTGTAGTGCATCTACAAAGCCGGTTACCTGGCTTTTTTCTGTGTCGAACTTTTCAATAATTAACGTTTGAGCATATTGAAGTGATTGGCTGTAAAGGCCAGCATCACCCTGAAGCGCCGCGGTTTGCGCGTGCATAAGCTGCAGGCGAAGCTGCTCTTTCGCTAGGAACTGTGCTTCTAATGAAAGCACGGGCTCTACAGGACCCTCAATGGTTTTAACCGTAAGAAAATCGTTAACCAATGAGCGCCATACTTTTGCTAAATTTTCCTGCCAGTCATCAGCCGACTCTGACAAGGTGGTGTCTTCTGCATTGGCGTCTTCAGGCTTCTCGAAAGTATCAAGGGGAAGCTTATCAATTTGCGCAATCATGCCGGTCAGGGCTAGCGCCACTGAGCTTTGCGACACAGGGTTTAGCTGTTGAAGGGTTTGAATATCTTCAGCTAGCGTAGCACGAACGGGCAGCACCGATGGGTCGGCCAACGACTTTAAGCGTTTATCCGCATTAACTAGCAGTAAAATTGCTGTGCGAACATCGTTTTCCAGCCAAAGTTTTCTACCCGCCATGCGTACCAAGTAATCAGCTTCAGCAATTAACCAGTCGGCAGGGCGGCGACCTTCCATATTGTTTAACTGTTGAAGCGTAGATTCTGCTTGAAGGCTAAGCTTTTCATTTTGTATTTTAAGCTCGGATACCGTGCCTTGCAGTGCTTTATTCGTTCGCGACATTGCTTCTAGCGACGCTAAAATGTCACCACGCTCGCGCTCAATACTGTTTAACTTTGCGGTGTTGTTTTGCTGTGCGTTGGCGGAATCTGCGCTGGCCGATTGCTGCTGCATATAATACCAGTAACCTGCGCCAGCCATACCTAACACGGCCAAGAATAAGACGATGACGACGAACCACAACAGACCATTGCCTGATGATTTCTTTTGCTTAGCGCCAGATTCAGTCGATTCGCTCTGCGTGGCAGAAGACTCAATTACTTCTTTTTCAGCTTCCACTTTTACGAGTTCCTCTTTTTGTGGGCTATTTTCATTATCGTTGGCCATTCAATACTCCCAGTTATCCTTTACCCAGGCGATGAGTGCCTGATCGGTGGCTCGCTGACAAACCGCTACTTCCTTAACGCCTTTGCTGTTAAGGGTTAGGGCGATGCGATCACTCACTGTTAACCATTTAAAGGTTAATAGCGCATGACCAAATTGTTCTATCAGTTGCAGTGCCATTGCTTCGCTTGTAGCGATAATGCCGCTAACTTCGCCCATTTTCCACCGTTTTGTGTAAATTGGGCGTGCAAGTTGCTCCCTTTTATAAACGCAAAAGCTATTTACTAAAGTACCTTTTTCGTCTAATCCTTTTGCGATGGCGTCTCGCCCACCTTCACCTTTAATAATAACGACATGCTGACAGTTTGCCTCATTAAGCTGATGCATTGCCAGTATACCTTCGGACGTATGGTTCTTTGGTGTGACTATTTGCGCGGCTGGTAGTGCTTCAAGTCCGGCTTGTAATTTTCTTGCGGTGGCATCGCCAACGGCAATAATTAGAGGTAAGGGGGAGGCTGATTCGCGCAGCCCAGAAATAACAGGTTCGACAGCGTACACGCTGGTAACGATAATTGCGTTTACTCTATTGGACGCTACATAGTCTGCAGCGGCTTTTTGTTCAGAAGAGATTTTAATAATGTCAGAAGTGGCTATCCCTACAGCATTAATGCCTGCTTGTTCGAAAGCCGAAGCACTCGCTTTCAACTTTGGCAGTGGACGCGTGAAAAGAAGCATTTTATCCAACTCTCATCCTTTTAAGTTTGCTGCGCATTTCTATGTGCATTAGAAATGCGCGCTTCTACTAAATATAACTTAGTTATAAAGTGCTTTAAGGATTTCACCAGCACCTTGCGCTAAAAGCGCTTCAGCCACTTCAATGCCTATATCCGTCGCTTTTTCGCGTGACGCTGTTGCTGACGCAAACAACAGTTCAGAGCCATCTGGTTTGCCAACCATACCAGTTAAGGTTAGTACGTCGCCGTCAAGGGTAGCAAAGCTACCGATAGGTACTTGGCAGCCGCCTTCCAGTTTTTCGTTCATGGCGCGTTCTGCGGTAACACGGGTGTTGGTATCTGTATGATTCAGAGCCTGTAGCAAGCTAATTAGCTCTTCGTCGTCGTTACGGCACTCAATGCCTACAGCACCTTGGCCTACAGCCGGCAATGAAATGTCGGCAGGTAGCGGCATACGAATACGAGATTCCATTTCAAGGCGAATAAGACCTGCAGAAGCCAGGATAATGGCGTCGTACTCACCGGCGTCGAGCTTGGCTAGGCGGGTATTTACGTTACCGCGCAGGTCTTTAATGACAAGATCCGGACGATATTTTCGAATTTGACACTGTCTGCGAAGACTAGATGTGCCTACTACTGCACCTTGTGGTAACGCATCTAGGCTATCGTGGTTGTTAGACACAAAAGCGTCAAACGGGTTTTCGCGTTCACAAATAGCATGCAGACCAAAGCCTTCAGGAAACTCTACCGGTACGTCTTTCATTGAGTGTACTGCAATATCAGCACGGCCTTCTAGCATGGCAATCTCTAACTCTTTAATGAACAGCCCTTTCCCGCCAATTTTAGCTAAAGGTGTGTCTAGAATTTTATCGCCCTGCGTACTCATAGGTACAAGCTCAACGGTCATTGATGGATAGTGCTCTATCAATTTTGCCTTCACATACTCTGCTTGCCAAAGCGCTAAAGCACTTTTTCTAGTAGCAATTCGAACGGTGCGGGTAGTGTTGAGGTGACTCATGGCTATTCCAAACTCTGTAAAAAAGAAACTTAAACGATGTAACACACAACGTTATACGAAGTACCTCGTAGTATACGCATTTTCTGTATTAATGTTTGAAATTAGGCGCAGTTTTCTACTTGGCGGTTAAGGAAGTATGCGTCTATGCTGTGTGGACAAAATGTTTACTTAAGCATGCGAGGGGAAAAGTTGTTAGTATGGACAACACGCCAATAGGACAATTATTAAGAAACGCACAGCAAGACGATGCTGAAATAAAAAGGCGCAAACTGACGCTATATTTTATTTCCTACGTTGGTGGCACCATTATAGCGTTCATGGCATGGCTTAATTGGGGTACTAATAATCCTTTGTTGGTCGGAGTATTGGCTACATCCGCCACCGTTATTTACCTTAACGTTGCGCTCTCACATATTTTCCCAAAAAGTGATGTTTTTTATTATGTCGCTGGACTCATTGTTCTTTTCACCATCAATGCCTTGGTTTATACCGGCGGACTGAATAACACGGGTTTGTACTTCATATTCCCACTACTTTTTATTCAAATAATTGTGGTGCGATTTAAACCCGCTATGCTCTATGTTGCAGTCACCGTTGGGCTCTCGATTTACATGCTCTATAACCAAGACGTCATTGTGGCTAAATATCCTGCTGAGCATGTCTCTCGGTTTTTGATTTCCACTTTTTGCTTTATATGTGTTGCTTTTATTGGCGAAAATTTTTGGCACAAAAGCCGAAAAGAAATGCTGCGTGAAAACTTAGAGCGCATGAGGCAGGCTAATACAGATCCGCTAACTAAATTGCCAAATAGACGCTTTTTAGAAACCGTTTTTTTTGAACGGGCTATGAAAGACCCAGGTGCCTTTTTCCCTCTAACCGCAGTGGTTGTCGATATAGACCACTTCAAGAAAATTAACGACACCTTTGGGCATGATATCGGTGATGAGGTACTTATTCACTTTACAAGCGTTATCAAAAGCGCTGTTAGAGCGTCTGATATTGTTGCGCGCACCGGAGGAGAGGAGTTCCTAGTACTCTTTCCACTTGCATCGTTAAGCCAAGGCGTAAAACTTGCCGAAAAAATGAGAAAAGTAGTTGAAGAGAGCCCATTTACGGAAGGTGATATCAACCATAACATAACCGCCAGCTTTGGCGTGGCAACCGCGCTTACCGAAGACAAGCTTCACGCTAGCTTAAAACAAGCCGATGATAATCTTTATAAGGCAAAAAATGGGGGCAGAAACCGCGTTGCTGAATAGCGAGATGTTTGAGACGACCTGTTCGGCATCTTAATGCCAAGTACGAACGCAACGCGTGAATATAACGGTAATAACCACAAAGGTGCTCGACATAGTGTGGTAATTAGATAGTGTGATAATTAGCTTTGTTACAGCTAGCTATCACACTGGGTAAGGCATCGTAAATCTTAGTTTAAAACCTTCTGAAGCCAAGCACTGATGTCGTTTAGTTCTTGCATGCAGACGTTATGTTGCATGGTGTAGGTTTGCCATGTGGCTTTAAAACCATTTTCGTTGAGCGTTTTAAAAGCAGCGTTACCCATAAATACCGGCACTACCTCGTCTTGCTCACCGTGGGCCATCATAATTGGGGTTTCACGGTTGGTGTCTGTTGCCTCACTGGCAAGTAGCGATGGCTCGCACATATAAGTTGATAGCGCAATAACGCCAGCAAGCTTGCGGGCATATCTGGGGGCTAGGTGAAGGGCAATAACACCGCCTTGAGAGAACCCAGCAAGTACTATACGTTCACTAGGAATACCACTTTCAATTTGCGCCTCAATAAGTGCTTCTACCTGCGCAGCAGACTCTTTTACGCCCTCTAAATCAGCACGACTTTCAAAATCTAATGACTTGATGTCGTACCATGCGCGCATTCGCATGCCGCCGTTTATTGTAACAGGGCGCTCTGGCGCATGGGGAAAGAGAAATTTAACCGCCATCGATTCGGGGAGTTTAAGTTCAGGCACGATAGGCGCAAAACCATGGCCAGAATCGCCTAAACCGTGTAGCCAGATAACGCAGGCATCAGGCGCAGTGGAAGGGTTTATCTCTACGCACGGCAGAAGTTGCTGAGTCATTCTTTATTTCCTAGTTTTGTTGTTGCTTTATCACCAATGGTTATCCTTTCTCACAGGCAATCTCTGTCTTTTCCAAGAAACGTGGTCAGAGTACATTTTCTGCCACCACCATTTTTAGAAAATTATTATTGTTATTAATTTTTGCTAGCACCAGTCTGCAATGGTAACGGCCATATCATTAATGGATAAACCTCATAATCGCAGTTACGGCGCAATGGCTTCATATGCTATCATTGCCACTTGAAATAACCACATTTTGATAGAATTTTAATATCCTATGGCTTCACTACTCGGCAATTTATTTATACTTGCTGCTCCTTCAGGGGCAGGAAAATCAAGCCTTATCAAGGCGCTTATGGAAAAGTATGAAGGCAATACAGCCACGCCTATGCAGGTGTCTGTGTCTCACACCACGCGTCAACCGCGTCCGGGTGAAGTAGACGGTGTACATTACCATTTTGTAAGCCGAGAACAGTTTGAAGCACTTATCGAACAAGGTGTATTTTTTGAGTACGCAGAAGTGTTCGGTAATTATTACGGCACATCAAGAGTGACTATCGAGCAAACATTACATCGCGGTATTGATGTATTTTTAGATATTGACTGGCAGGGCGCGCGTCAAGTCAAAAAGCTTATGCCAGACACATGTGGTATTTTCATTCTTCCACCGTCGCTAGACGTACTAGAGCAGCGCCTAAATAACCGCGGTCAGGACAGCGACGAAGTGATTGCTGGGCGCATGGCACAAGCTGTGGCGGAAATGTCTCATTTCAATGAGTTCGATAGCGTAATCATTAATGATGACTTTGCAACAGCGTTAAATGACTTAGAAGCCATTGTAACAGCGCAGCGCCTTCGCACAGTAAAACAGCAAATGCGTCATCAAGTGCTATTGGACGAATTGCTCGGCAGCGCGTAAGCTTAACGACATTATAGGTGTTTTGTTTTAACATCAGGCGATCGCTGCCCAATCTGCACGATCTGACTGCTTCAAATTCAAACAAAATACTAGGATCGCGCCACGTATCTGTGTATACTACGCGGCCGTTTTTTGAATAACTTGCTCAACCTAATTTTCGGAGAAATACATGGCTCGCGTAACTGTAGAAGATGCCGTAGATAAAATTGGTAACCGCTTTGACCTAGTGCTTGTTGCTGCACGCCGTGCACGTCAAATTGCCACTGAAGGCAAAGATCCTATGGTTGACGTTCAAAACGACAAGCCAACTGTTACAGCACTTCGTGAAATTGAAGAAGGTTTTGTAACTGCTGCAACGCTTGAACAAGCAGAACTTCAAGCTCAAGAACAGCAAGAACACGCTGAATTTGCTTCAGTAGCAAATATCCTATCTGACCAATAAGACCTATTTTTAACGGTTTGATCTGTATTTTAGCGCCAGTGCTTTGAAAAAAGCACTGGCGCTTTTCTTTTGGTGTATTGGCTTATTGCGCATTTAAACGTATTCTTAGGGTTGTAACGTTAGATAAGGGTCACGCTTCACTGTGTATTTGTTTGAAGGTTTAAAGCAGAAAGTTTTAGAGTATTTGCCAGCTGAACGCGTACAGCAGGTTCAGGAATCTTTTGTGCTAGCCCAAGAAGCGCACGATGGACAAATGCGCTCAAGTGGCGACCCGTACATTACTCACCCTGTAGCTGTTGCCGGCATACTGGCCGACATGCACCTTGATCACGAAACGATCATGGCGGCACTTCTTCACGACGTTATTGAAGATACCCATTACAGCAAAGAAGATTTAGCTGAAGCGTTTGGTGATACCGTTGCCGAACTGGTTGAAGGTGTTAGTAAGTTAGATAAACTTGCTTTTAGTACCAAGCAAGAAGCGCAGGCGGAAAACTTCCGCAAAATGATGATGGCCATGGTGCAAGACATCAGGGTTATTCTTATCAAGCTTGCCGACCGCACTCACAATATGCGCACGCTAGGCTCTTTACGTCCAGATAAGCGTCGTCGGATAGCTTTAGAAACACTCGAAATCTATGCGCCAATTGCCCACCGTTTGGGTATTCACGATATTAAAAATGAGCTTGAAGATTTAGGCTTTCAGGCCATGTATCCGATGCGCCATCGTGCACTGAAATCTGCTGTGCGTCAGGCCCGAGGCAACCGTAAAGAAATCATTGAAAACATTCGTGAAGAGCTCAATACGCGTCTTGATGCCTACGAGATTGAATCTGATGTATTAGGCCGCGAGAAGCACCTGTATTCCATTTACCGTAAAATGAAAAATAAAGAACTGATGTTCAACGAGGTAATGGATATTTATGCGTTTCGTATAGTGGTTAAATCTGTAGATAACTGCTATCGCGCACTCGGTGCAATGCACGGCTTGTACAAGCCAATTGAAAACCGTTTTAAAGACTATATCGCTATTCCGCGCACCAACGGCTATCAGTCGTTGCACACGTCATTAATTGGCCCGCACGGCATTCCTGTGGAAATTCAAATTCGTACCCAGGAAATGGATCAAATGGCAGACAAAGGAGTGGCGGCCCACTGGCTTTACAAAGAGCCAGGCGATAATGGCACCACCGCTCAGCTTCGCGCACGCAAGTGGATGCAAAGCTTACTTGAACTTCAGCAGTCAGCCAGTTCATCGTTTGAATTCATCGAATCGGTTAAGACTGACCTGTTCCCTGATGAAATTTACGTGTTTACACCAGACGGGCGAATTATCGAGCTGCCAATGGGCGCTACCGCTGTTGACTTTGCGTATGCAGTGCACTCTGATGTGGGCAATACCTGCGTGGGCGTGCGCGTAGAGCGCAGAAACTTTAGCTTAAGTAAGCCTCTTGAAAACGGCCAAACCGTAGAAATTATTACCTCGCCAAAAGCGAAGCCTAATGCGAATTGGCTAAACTTTGTGGTGAGTGCCCGAGCGCGCACCCGTATTCGTCAATACCTTCGTAAACAGCATTCTCAAGAAGCCGTGAACATGGGTAACCGTCTACTTCGTCATGCATTAGGCACAGTGAAGTTAGATGACATTCCTAATGCAGATATTGAGCGTGTGGTGGCAGAAACCAAGCACGCTAATTTTGACGACCTATTGGTAGATATCGGCTTAGGTAACGAACTAAGTGCTATCGTGGCTCGCCGTTTATTAGGCGAGAGCACAACGGATCTGTCTGACAAAAAAGGCAATGTGGCTATTCGTGGTACGGAAGGCCTGCTTGTTCACTATTCTCGATGCTGCCACCCTATACCTGATGATGAGATTGTTGCAGTGTTAAGCCCAGGTCGCGGTATGACCATTCACCAAACTGGCTGTAACAATATTCGCAAGCTTAGCCGTGAAGAGCCACAGCGCGTGCTGCCTATGCAATGGGACGACAATCCGCAGGGTGAATTCAAAGCGTCACTGCGTATAGAATTGTTCAACCATCAGGGCACACTGGCAACTTTAACGAACACTATTTCAGGGTGCGATTCCAATATCATTGGCCTGCAAACTGAAGAAAAAGAGAGTAATATCTATTTTATCGACCTAGAACTTACCACGCACAACCGTGTGCATTTGGCCCGCGTGATGAAGAAAATACGCACCATGCCAGAAGTTCAGAAAGTGTCTCGTCATAGTCAATCACGACACTAATTACTACACTATTTAGGAACTACTATGTCTAAGTCTATTATTCAGACCGATAAGGCACCTGCTGCTATTGGTACTTACAGCCAAGCAGTTAAAGCAGGCACTACCGTTTATCTTTCCGGCCAAATTCCTTTGGTTGCTGAAACCATGGAGATGGTTTCTGACGACTTTGAAGCTCAAGCGGTACAAGTTTTTGAGAACATTAAAGCGGTGTGTGACGCGGCGGGCGGCACCACGAACGACTTGGTGAAAGTGAACATCTTCCTTATCGACTTAGGTCACTTTGCAACGGTTAATGAAATCATGAGCCGTTATTTCACTAAGCCTTATCCTGCACGTGCTGCCGTTCAGGTGTCGGCATTGCCTAAAGGTGCACAAATTGAAATTGATGGTGTAATGGAACTGCCGGAGTAAGCCATGTCACCTGAGCGTTACCAGCGCATAAGACAAGTGCTGGAAAGAAGGCAAACTGATCTTACGGTTTGCCTTGAAAATGTACATAAGCCACATAACGTATCTGCAGTAGTGAGAACCTGTGATGCAGTGGGTATTCATCGCGTTCACACCGTGTGGGAAAAGAAATACCAGTTTCGTCGCGGCACCGCTATGGGCAGCCAACAATGGGTGCGCCAAACCAATCACGATAATATTAACGACGCGATGGCTGAACTAAAAGGCCAAGGCATGCAGGTGCTAGTCACCCACTTATCTGATACCGCTGTCGATTTTCGTGATATTGATTACACCAAGCCTACGGCTATTTTGTTTGGCCAAGAGAAATACGGTGCCTCTGATGAGGCGAAAGCCATTGCCGATCAAGACATTGTTATTCCTATGATGGGCATGGTGCAGTCATTGAACGTATCGGTAGCCGCTGCGCTGGTGTTATATGAAGCCCAACGCCAACGTACCATTGCGGGCATGTATAACACTCAGCAGTTACCAGAAGAAGAGTGCCAAGCATTGGCCTTTCAAAATGGTTACCCGCGTTTGTATAAACTTTGCCAGCGCAAAGGTTTGCCTTTGCCTGCTATTAACGCCATTGGCGAAGTGGATGCCGACGATAGCTGGTGGAAAGAAATGCAGATCACAAAAGCAGAAGCTAACGCGCTCGAAGCTGACTAGGACTTAATGTCTTGGTTTCGCTTTTAGTTATGTTCTCATCTGTATGTAGGCCAGCGTAAAAAACTGGCCTAAAGCGTACTCGCCAACCCCTCAACAATCCTTTACACTTCTTTTTCTATAACATGTTGAATAACACCAGCTTGTGCCAATTCAAAGGTTAAATAGTTAATGTTTCAAAAGAAGGATGTCGCTTGATGCAAGCACTGGCCACTACACCCATTACTGCGCTTAAAGGCGTAGGCGCAAAGGTGGCAGAAAAGCTTAACAAAATAGGCTTGTTTACCCTTCAAGATATACTGTTTCATCTTCCTCATCGCTACGAAGACAGAACCCGTATTTACAGCGTGGCAGAGTGCCGTCCGTTTACCCATGTAAGCGTGCAGGGCGAGGTAATGAGCGCCGACATTCAGTACGGCAAAAAACGCATGCTAGTGGTTAAGCTTAGCGACGGTACGGGTACCATAACCTTACGCTTTTTCCATTTTGGCGCAGTGCAGCGTTCAATCATGACACCGGGCAACACGGTACGCTGTTTCGGCGAAGTGCGTACTGGCAAATGGGGCATTGAAATGATGCACCCAGAGTTTAAGCTTGTGGATGAAGATGCCCCGCCCACTGAAGAATCACTAACCCCGGTTTATCCCACTACCGACGGTGTAAAACAGCTAACCCTTCGCAATTTGACTGATCAAGCTTTAAAGCTTTTGGATAAAGGGGCGCTGGCCGATTTGCTGCCCGACGGCATTTACGATGACCAAATTAGCCTTAATGAGGCGCTTCATTTGGTGCATCGCCCGCCACCCGATGTAGACGTACACGAAATGGAAGAGGGGCTGCACCCGGCTCAGTATCGGTTAATTCTGGAAGAATTATTGTCACACCACCTAAGTGTGTTGAAAGTACGCAAGCTATCTGACGCCCAGCCTGGTATTCCTATTAAGGTGAATCAACCGCTTATCGATAAAATGCTCGCTCAACTGCCATTTTCACCAACGGGTGCGCAGGCTCGGGTAGTGGAAGATATACAAAAAGATATGGAGCACGCTCGGCCTATGATGCGCCTTGTACAAGGGGACGTAGGGTCGGGCAAAACCTTAGTTGCGGCACTGGCTGCACTATCAGCCATTGGGGCAGGGCATCAGGTAGCGTTAATGGCACCTACTGAGCTGTTGGCAGAACAGCATGCCAATAACTTTCGTGGCTGGCTAGAACCTTTAGGTATTGAAGTAGGTTGGCTTGCTGGAAAGCTGAAAGGTAAAGCCCGCAATGAAGTATTAGCGCGCTTAGAAGCTGGCGACATTCAAATGTTGGTGGGTACTCACGCCATCTTCCAGGAAAGCGTAAACTACCAGCAGCTAGCGCTGGTTATTGTGGATGAACAACACCGTTTTGGTGTACATCAACGTTTGGCCCTACGCGATAAAGGCGAACAGCAAGGTCGCTACCCTCATCAGCTAATTATGACGGCAACGCCTATTCCAAGAACGCTGGCCATGACAGCTTATGCCGATTTAGACACCTCGATAATTGATGAACTACCACCGGGCAGAACGCCGGTACAAACCGTTGTGCTACCCGATACGCGCCGCGCGGATGTGATAGAGCGCGTACGTCAGGCTTGTAAAGAAAACGGCCGCCAAGCCTATTGGGTGTGTACGCTTATTGACGAGTCGGAAGTGTTGGAATGTCAGGCAGCAGAAGACGCTGCAGTTACCTTGCGTACTGCGCTGCCAGATTTACACGTTGGCTTAGTACACGGGCGATTAAAACCCGCTGAAAAAGCGCAGGTTATGGCTGATTTCAAAGACGGTAAACTGGACTTATTGGTGGCAACTACGGTTATTGAAGTAGGCGTAGATGTGCCAAACGCCAGTATCATGATCATAGAAAACCCTGAACGACTGGGTTTAGCACAGCTTCATCAGCTTAGAGGCCGAGTAGGGCGTGGTGCGGTGGAAAGTCAGTGCGTACTTATGTACCAAAGCCCGCTATCGAAAACCGCTACTCAGCGCCTTGGCGTATTGCGCGAATCTAACGACGGTTTTTATATTGCCCAGCGCGATTTGGAAATTCGTGGCCCGGGTGAATTTATGGGTACTAAGCAAACGGGAATGGCCGAACTTAAAATAGCAGACCTAGTACGCGACGCCGCCCTTATCCCAAAGGTTCAGGAAATTGCCTATACCCTTTGGGACAAATACCCCTCTCACGCTCAAGCCATTATAAATAGATGGATAGGGCATAAGGAGCAGTACGGCCATGCTTAATAGTGTGCCTTTAATAATTTGTGATGACGCTAATAGCGATGACGCTGCATTAATTAGTGCAATCAGCAAAAAGTGGGGTTTTCCTGTTGTTAGCAGCAGTGAAAAGCCAAGCGAAGGCTTGTATTTGCAGGTACAAAACGGCGTGCTAGGGCTTGCCGACGCAGGTGAGAAAAAAGTGAATCCGGTAGAGGTTGATTTTGCTTCGCCAGCGAGTTTGTATCGCAAGCAGCACGGCGGTGGGCGCAAAGAGCCCATTGTTAAAGCCATTGGTCTTAAAGGCAATGAAGCATGGCACGTAGTGGATGCAACGCCTGGGCTAGGTCGTGATGCCTTTGTGTTGGTAAGCGTTGGCTGCAAGGTCACTATGATAGAGCGTTCGCCCGTGGTTGCCGCCTTACTTGAAGATGGTATTCGCAGATTAGCGCTTAGTTTTCCGGAACTTGCAGCTAAAATGTCGCTTCAACATGGAAATAGTGCTGAGGTAATGCAATACTTCACTGGTGAGAATGTGAACGCTATTTACTTAGACCCCATGTTCCCACACAAAAAGAAGTCAGCCTTGGTGAAAAAGGAAATGCGGCTGTTTCAGCAACTGCTTGGTCATGACCCAGACGCAGATGCGCTGTTACCGCCAGCACTAGAGCTAGCCACGCACCGGGTAGTGGTTAAACGCCCAAACAGTGCAGACGTGCTGGCAGGAATAAAAGCATCAATGGCTATTGAAAGCAAAAAACACAGATTTGATGTGTATTTGTGTCAAAAAAATCTAGGAGAGTAGCATGATACAAGTTGGGGGCACTTTGCCTGAAGTAGATTTTAGCCTTTTAGTAAATGGCGAGATAACTAACCCAGGAACTAACGAGTTGTTTTCAGATAAGCGCGTTGTATTGTTTGCGGTACCCGGTGCATTCACACCGACCTGTTCACAAGCGCACTTGCCAGGCTATGTAGCGCTTGCTGATAAGCTTAAGGCAAAAGGTGTTGATAGTATTATTTGCCTAAGTGTGAACGATGCATTCGTTATGGATGCGTGGGGTAAAGCAAACAATGCTGAAGAAATTACTATGCTGGCGGACGGCAACGGCTTCTTTACCAAGCAAATTGGCTTAGACATGAGTACAGGTAACTTCGGTGGCTTACGTTCGCTACGTTATTCTATGCTTGTAGAAGATGGCGAAGTTAAAAAGCTAAACGTTGAAGACCCTGGTCGTTTTGACGTGAGCGATGCGCAAACCATGTTAGATAGCCTTTAATTTTTAAAAGGCCTTAAATACTCAAAGCCCGCAACAATTGTTGCGGGCTTTTTTCGTTTAGTTTTTTGTGAATATTCATTAATTTACATATGCGTATACTTGGTCGTTAATTTCATTAAAATGTAACCAAACTATGATCTGGCAGATAGCTATTTGCGTTGAATATCAAAGTGTTCAGCGAGGATTAATGAACTAACACACATTATTTCGTGTCGGAAAACATAAGAAATTAAAGGCAAAGACACTGCGGTACTTGGCATCTAGCCTCGTTTAGTTACCTTTACTTGCTTAATGATAATAAGTATCATTTGCGCGAAAAGACAAACGTTTTAGGAAAAAATATGACAATAACACTGAAAAAAATAAGTGCTTTAGTAATGGCTTCGGCCGTTACTTTCTCAATGTTCTCTACTCAGGCGCTTGCTAACGGTGCAATTGGTGATCACGTAAACAACTTGCATGCGCATATTGGAGAATACACCGAAGAGGTACATTGGTTAGAAAGTAAGTTTGGCAGTGTTGTTGATGCGTATGAAGCAAAAGATAAATCGCTTAAAACCGATGCGCTGATTGAGTATTGGGAAGAAGTAGACTTCCACTCAGCTATCGAAACCCAGTACGTGCCTATTTATGCTTCTATTTGGCAAGGTATTTATGGTGTAAAGGTAGCTATTGATGAAGGTAAGGCAGTTTCTGATGTGCGCGTAGAGCAAGAGAAGCTAAATCATGCCTTGTGGCAGGCGCTAGGCGCAGTTAAACTTGCGTCTCAATATCAGAAGAAAGGTTTGGTAGGCAAAGTTCAAACCACTGAAAAAGAACCAACTACTGGCCCTGAAGTTATCGATGATATAAAAACACGTCTTGATCGTGTTGTTGCCAAGTACGCAGAACAGCTGCATGAAGTGGCAACAACATTAGTTCACGACACCTACCTTCAACGTTTTGAAGGTGTAGAAGGTGACTTGATTGCGAAAGACGCAGCCTTGGTTGAAGACCTAGAAAAAGACTTTAACGTAACGCTTCCTCAAGCCATTTCGAAAGATACTGGCGTAGATGCGGTGCGTAAAGTGGTAGAGTCTATGCAGGCTAAACTTGACCGCGCTCGTGCACTTTTAGTTGAAGTAGAACAAAGTCGCAAAGACGTATTTTAAGGAAGGGGTATGCAACGTAGAACATTCTTACAAGGCTTAGCTGCAGCCGGTGCATTGACTGGCTTGCCGTTTAGTTTTGCCCACGCTATGACCCAAACTGGCAGTGTGTCGGTTGAGTCTTTGCCTAAATTAGAAGGTGATCTCACCCTTTATTTAGGGCGTGGCGAAGGCGGTCTGTATGAGAATGTTCTAAAAGCCATTGAAAAGCGCAATCCCAAACTGAACCTGAAGGTTCGACGCGGCGGTTCGGCAGCACTGGCAAACACCATTGTTGCTGAAACAAAAGCGGGCGTTAAACGCGCTGACTTGTTTTGGGCCGTAGATACGGGCTCTATTGGTGTGGTTACTGATGCAGGTGCTGCAAAGCCGTTGCCTGACGATTTGCGTTCGCAGCTTCGCGAAGATTTTCAGTACCCTAGCTGGTCTCCGGTAACAGGTCGCGTGCGTACACTGCCTTACAATACCGAGCGCGTTAAGCCCGAACAAATTCCAGAAAGCGTTATGGCGTTAGCCGATAGCGATTTGAAAATTGGCTGGGCACCGGCGTATTCGTCGTTCCAGTCTTTTGTTACCGCTATGCGTATTTGGGAAGGCGATAAAGCGACCAAAGCGTGGCTTAAAGGCATTAATAAGCACGCAAAAAAGTACGCTGGCGAACTCGGTGTAGTGATGGGCGTTGAACGTGGCGAAGTAGATATAGGCTTTGCAAATCACTACTACACGCTTCGCCTTAAATCGGGTAAACCAAACGCGAATGTGGCCCTTGCTTACAGCAAAGGCGATGCGGGCTGTTTAGTGAACGCATCAGGTATTGTTGCGTTGAGCGACGGTGATTTGCCGGTTAACTTTATCCGATATCTGCTGTCGCACGAAGTACAGTCTTATCTTGCTCGCGAAGCATACGAAATACCTCTGGTACAAGGCGTTGAACCACCACAGGGCTTAGCGGATTTAAATGCGCTTTCGCCACCAGAAATGGACCTTCGTAAACTGGCTGATTTACGCCCAACACTTAACCTGATGAGGGAAGTTGGCGTACTGTGACAAACTGGCCAAAGTCGTATCCACTGGCACTTCTTATTGCGCTGATGGCTTTATTGCCCGTCGGCGTTTTGTTTTCTTTAGCCCAAGATAGTGCGCAGCTTTTCGATACCCACAATCTCCGCGTTTTAGGCAACACAATTTCGCTTGTTGTACTGACTATCATTGGCTCGGTGCTTATAGGTGTACCGCTTGCCTTTTTAACCGCCTATGTGCAAATGCCGTTTAAGCGGTTCTGGCTTATTTTGCTCGCTGCGCCACTGGCACTACCCAGCTACATTGGTGCGTTCGCCATGTATTTTTCATTTGGTACTGGTGGAGAAATAGAGAACGTTTTAGGTATTAGCACGCCGCCAATTAGCGGTTTGTGGGGCTCGGCTCTGGTCATGAGCCTATACACTTACCCCTTTGTAATGATGACAACCCGTTCAAGCCTGTTAAGTTTAGATGCAAGCTTGGTTAATGCGGCGCGTACGTTAGGTCTGTCTTTGGGCGCTAGCTTATGGCGCGTGGTGCTACCGCGCGTAGTCAATAGCGTTGCTGCGGGGGCACTTCTTGCTGCACTTTACGCGTTATCTGATTTTGGTACGCCCGCAATAATGGGCTTCGACACCTTTACTCGCGTTATTTTTGTTGAATATAACGCTTTTGGTTTAAGCCAGGCGGCCATGCTAAGCCTGCAGCTTATGGTAATTGTTGGTCTTATTCTATTTATAGAAAGCCGTATAGGTGGCGCACAAGAGCGCCCAGGAAAGCATTTATCATTATTTCCTGCACGCTGGCAGCGCAACCTCATGTTACTTGCGACTTTGCCCGTTGTATTTATGGCTATTGTACTTCCCCTTGCTATCTTCACGCTGTGGTTAGTACGGGAAGGAACTGGCGGCTTTGAATTAAGCTATGCGTGGAATTCAGCCCATGCCTCTTTTATCGCCGCTATTGTAGCCGTGCTGCTTGCCATTCCGGTTGCTCACGCGGCTATTGCCGGCAAAGCTGGGCGATTTATGGAGCGTATTACTTATTTCGGCTTTGGTGTACCAGGTATTGTTATGGGAACGGCGCTGGTTTACGTGGGGCTTAAGTACTTGCCTGCGCTTTATCAAACCTTAAGTTTATTGGTTATGGCCTATGTACTGCGTTTTATTCCTCTTGCAGTAGGTAGCGTAAGAAGTACCGCTGAGAATATAGATTCGGGGTTAGTGAAAGCGGCTCGTGTGCTTGGTGCTAGCCCTCGTGAGGCGTTTATTAGAGTTACGTTACCACTTACCCTTCGTGGTATGATAGCGGGCGCAGCACTGGTGTTCTTAGAAGCCATGCGCGAGTTGCCAGCAACGCTTATGTTGGGGCCTACAGGTTTTGAAACCTTAGCCACTTATATGTGGCGTGTTTACGAGGCGGGCTACTTTGGCCGCGCTGCCGTACCTGGGCTTCTGCTAGTTTTATTGTCTGGCGTGGGGTTGGTTCTCATGCTGTCGGGCGAAAGAAAAGCCCAGTTTACTGTTACCGAGGATGATCGTTCGTAATGCTTAGTGTAAGTAATTTGTCAGTGAATTATGGGTCTACCCGCGTTGTCGACAAGTTAAATCTTGAGCTGGGGCAAGACGAAATCCTGATGCTGGTGGGGCCAACTGGCTGCGGTAAAACTACTATTTTGCAAGCATTGGCTGGGCTTATTCCTATTTCAGAAGGGTCTATGAGCCTAGGTGATTGGAAAAGTACAGCAAATAAACACGTACCGCCTGAAAAGCGTAATGTGGGCATGGTGTTTCAAGACTTTGCGTTATTTCCACACCTTACCGTTCAGCAAAACGTGTGCTTTCGATTAAAAGACACTAAGCTTGCCGATCATTGGCTAAAATTATTAGGCCTAGATAACTTCCGCGATGCAAAACCTGCACGTCTTTCTGGCGGTCAAAAGCAGCGCGTTGCGCTAGCGCGAACGCTAGCTCACGAACCTTCTTTTGTACTGCTAGACGAGCCCCTTTCAAACCTAGATGCGGCGCTAAAAGACAGCTTGCGCTGGGAAATTCGCGATGCGCTTAAAAAAGCAGGTGTTCCAGCGATTTGGGTAACTCACGATCAAGAAGAAGCATTAAGCGTTGGCGATAGAGTGGGTATACTGAATAAAGGTGTGCTTGAGCAACTAGACACCCCTGAAGCCTGTTACTCGTCGCCAGCAAGCCGTTTTGTTGCGCGTTTTATGGGCGAAGCGAGCTTCTTAAGTGCCACATTCGTTAGCAGCGCAGCAAATACAGACAACACAGTGGTTACTGAAATTGGAAACGTACCAGGCACGCCGCTTCAAGGTGCGAATGGTAATGTAGATTTACTCGTACGCCCTGACGATTTAAGTTTAGATGCATCCCACAGTGAAACTAACTGTACGGTGGAGTGGGTGCGTTATGAGGGTGAAAGCCGCCTTTATGCCGTTATGCTAGATAGCGGAGATGAACTTAAAGTACGCGTAAGTCATGAAAACGCCATTAAGCCTGGAGCCCGCGCTTTTGTGCAGTTGATTACTACACACCCATTAGCTGTTTTTCCTCCGAATACATAACTCAAAACCTGTTGTGGTGCTAAGGTCTTTTAAATGCCTAACTTGCTGTCTCTCAGACTGCTTGTGCAAGTCTTGTTTTTATGTACTGTTTCAGGTCTGTTTCGCACATGGGCTTGGCATAAAAGTAGCCTTGAGCATAAAAGCAGCCTAACGAAATAAGCATATCAACTTGAGATTGGGTCTCGACGCCTTCTGCTAATACCCTGCATTTGAAGGTATCAGCAAGGGTTAACGCTGAAGAGACAATGGCTCGGTGACCTGCATTCTTGTCAATATCACAGATGAAAGACTTATCAATTTTAATGGTGTTAGCTTTTAGGTTATCTAAGTAGGCTAGTGAGCTCATGCCCGTGCCAAAGTCATCTATCGCGATTTCAACTCCTAAGTTTTTTATATCTGTCAGTGCGCTACTAATGTGTTCAATATTGATGCAGGTTTCATTTTCAGTAAGCTCAATTTCAATGGCACTTGCGGGCAGTTCAAATTCACGCAGAAGGCATGCAATATAACTGGGCAGCGTAGGGTCCAGTAAGTTGTATGGAGACAAGTTAATCGCAATTGGGGTTACAATCTTCGCTTTTCGCCAATTACTGGCGTGCTCTATTGCTAATTGAACGATATAGCGACCGAAATCCTGAACTTTTCCAGAATGCTCAATTAAATCAATAAAGTGGAAAGGACTCAACAAGCCAAGTGATGGGTGTTGCCAACGGCAGAGCCCTTCCACACCGGTTACAACGCCGGTTCGCATGTCAATTTTGGGTTGAAAGTGCAGGATAATTTGCCTGTCTGACATCGCATTATTGAGCTCTGCTCTAAGCATGATATCACGCTCATTACTAATACGACTTTGAAGATCGTAAACTTCCCACCCACTGCGTTGTCTTTTAGCCTTATACATAGCGGTGTCTGCACACGATAACAACGATTCCAGGTTATCTGTATGTGAAGGGTAATGAGAAAAGCCTACACTCGCCCCAGTGTTTACATTCAGGCCGCTTAAGGGAATAGAAGTATCACAGGTATTGATAAGCTTTTTGGCTAATGCTTTCCCCTCTTCCACGGTAAATGCCGGTGCCCAAATAATAAACTCGTCGCCCCCAATACGAATAAGCTCACATGGCTTTTCGAGTATTGCCAAGATACGGCGTGACAAGGTGATCAAAAGTTGGTCGCCAGCACTATGACCGAATGTGTCATTAACGTCCTTGAATTTATCCAAATCGATGGCAAAAAGGCAGGCTTGTTTGTAAGACGGATTGTCTTTTTGTTTGCTGGCAAATCGTGTCAGTAATTCTTTCAGATAAAAACTGTTGGGTAAGCCCGTCAGAGAATCGTGTGTTGCTAGACGGGTTAACGATTCATTTATTTCATCCGCACGTTTAGCGATAATCGATGAAAGGGTCAACGCCAGCCAAACTGCTATCCAAAAAACAATAACCGTCGTTATGAATAGTCGCTTTGCAACAGTGTAAAGGGCAGCGTCAAGCAGTGCGGTTTCTCTTGCGTAAATAACCGTAAACCCATTTTTTGATGCCATGTCCCACAAATAGCTTTTATCTCCAAGTTCGATAACCGATTCGCTAGATTTTTCTGCGGCAGTCTGTTTATCAATGGACAGCACTAACTTTTTAGTGAGTTTCTCATCTAGGTTGTGGGTGACTGTGAATTGCTCTTCATTTTGGTTTATGTGTAAAAAGGCCGCACTTTCTCCTTGCGCGATTAACTCTTTGATGACCTGCACACTTTCTGTTTGTAACGGAGTAAATTTTTCGACTTCTCTTGTAACTAAAGAAAGAAGCAGCCGCATGCTTTTCCTTTCTGCCTGTATGTTTACATCCGAAGTTAACCGATAAGAGACAGTGACATAAATTGCAGAAATAAGAACGGAAACCGCTAAACATGCAAATATTAACTTCGAACGAATAGTGGTTTTTTTAGGTAAAGAAGGAGAGTTATCCATTAAAACCTGCTCGATATTAAGTACTGTCTTTCGTGCTTATTCCAGCAACTTGATATACCGGGCACCATCCAGTGAAAAGGGAGATAAGGTTTAAAAAACCGAAAATCCCCAACAGTACCTCAATAAATACGTCTTCAATGATACTGCCGTTGAAAAGTGCAAAGGCAGTAACGCCTATTCCAATCGCTCCTCGTGTGTAGCGATCTATACTGCTTAAATTAGACTTTATAGCCATCACAATCCTCTTTAATAGTGATTTATATAAATCATAGCCGTTTTTCAGTAGATCGAATACTACACTTTAGAAAGAACTAAGTGGCTTTACGATCAGCTATCAATGAAATTTAAAATTCTGGGCCAGCAGTGCAGTTAGTTAGCGGCAGTACTCGAAGTGACAGGTGCGAAGCTAATTTACTTAGTGCCCACCCATGTAGGCCTAAAAAAGCAAGCTGTTGAGCTTTGTGTCTTTACACCAAGGGAAATTTAGAGAAAAGACCAACTGGTGACACTGGCCTACAGGCAAATAATCTAGTGTAACGAGAATAATGAACGCTTAAAAAGTCTGTCTAAGCGCGCTATAAGACTACGCGTTCTCGTTTACCACAATCACTTTGCGGTGCGGGAATGGAATCTCGATATTCGCTTCATCTAGCGCTTTCTTCACCTGTTCTGGCACTGAGAACAGAATGTCGAAGTAGTGCTCACCATGACAGAATGGACGCACAATAAAGTCTACCGAGCTATCGTTAAGGGTAGATACCTCAACAAATGGCGCCGGGTCTTTAAGTACGTGCGGGTGATCTGCCAAGACTTTATCGATAACAGCGCGAGCGGCATCAATGTTTTCGTTGTATGCAATACCAAAGGTCATATCTACACCGCGAATTTTATGGTGAGAATGATTAACAATTTGCTCACCCCAAATTTGGCTATTTGGAATGATGATTTGCTTATTATCGAAGGTTTGCAAAATAGTATTAAAATTGCCAAAGCAAGTAATATGTTCGTGGCCCTCGCCAAGGCGGCTGGCAGATATTGGTTAATATCAAGTGACGCTAGGAACTCTTCCATGGATACAATCCTCTGTAATTTGCGAAGTAGTTGCGATGTTTTGTTCGTTTGTTTGTTCGTTCAAATTGAGTTGCACCTCAACTCTGGGGCGTATTTACAGAGGAATTAAAATTTCTTTAGTATTGTTAAAAAGTATTAAAACTCATGATTTTAAACTAAAGAACTAGATTAAATTTGTAGTAATACCGGGCTTTGCATTGTGCGGTATGGCTTATTACGTATAATCCCGAGGTTCTTAACCTGCGCTTAAATGAGCGTGAGTTTTTTGGCTTGATGTAAGGTGAATACAAAGTGATTAAGCGCGACGTTATAGTAATTGGTGCAGGTGCAGCAGGGCTGTTCTGCGCGGCACAGGCAGGCGCGCGCGGGCGCAGCGTAGAAGTGCTCGATCATGCTAAAAAAGTAGGCCGCAAGATTCTTATGTCAGGCGGTGGCCGCTGTAACTTCACCAATATGTATGCAGAACCCGCCAATTTCTTATCGCAAAACCCTCACTTTTGTAAGTCAGCACTAAGTCGCTATACCCAATGGGATTTTATTGGCTTGGTTGCCGAGCATGGTATTGCCTATCACGAAAAAACTTTGGGCCAATTGTTTTGTGATGACAGCGCCAAAGATATCGTCGATTTATTGCTTAACGAATGTAAAAAAGCAGGCGTTACCCTTACTACTCGCTGTGAAATTACAAGCGTAGAAAAGGTTGAAGGTGGGTACTTACTAACTACTTCGAACGGCGAATATAGGTGTGAGTCTTTAGTAATTGCAACCGGTGGTTTAAGTATGCCAAAGCTGGGAGCGACGCCATTTGGTTACAAAATTGCCGAGCAATTCGGCCTGAACGTGTTACCCACACGCGCCGCACTTGTGCCCTTCACCTTACACGATAAAGACAAAGACACACTGGCAGAGCTTAGCGGCATAGCCGTTGATGTATACGCTAGTTGTAACGACACCACGTTTAAAGAAGCGATGCTTTTTACCCACCGTGGTTTGAGCGGCCCCGCTATGCTGCAAATTTCAAGTTATTGGGAGGCGGGTGACAGCTTAAGCATTAATACGCTACCTAATGATGATGCTACGGCGCTTCTACAAACCGCACGCACAGAGACGCCAGACGCATTGCTTACTACTTGTTTAAATAAAGTATTTCCAAAGCGTATGGTACAGAGCCTTATTGAGTATCATAGTTGGCGCAACGTGCCGGTAAAACAGCTAACTCACGGCGAGTGTGACGCCATTGCTGACACCCTAGAGAATTGGCAAATAAAGCCAAACGGCACTGAAGGCTATAGAACAGCGGAAGTCACCATTGGCGGCGTAGACACCAACGAACTTTCGTCAAAAACCATGATGGCGAAAAACGTCGAAGGCCTTTACTTCATAGGTGAAGTGGTTGACGTTACCGGTTGGCTCGGTGGCTTTAACTTCCAGTGGGCTTGGAGTAGCGGCTGGGCAGCTGGGCAAGTGGTTTAAAACGACATACCAATTGCCAGACCAGCAACCACTGCGCTTTTGTGGTTTCGATGGTAATCGTAATGAAGCTGTGGCGAGATGGTAAAGCCTGACATTTCAAACTCATACAATAAGCCTAACCGTGCCACTTCCATCTTATGGCTGCCGTGGAATTCAACGCCAGGGCCAATTTGTGCGATAAAATTGTTGGTAATGTGAAGGTCGGCGACAAGTAAGTAGGTGTAGGCATCTAAATCTTCAAAGGCGTATTCGGCAACAAACCCCACACCGAGAAAGTCATTTAGTCGATACTCGTAATCGATGCCCAAGGTAAATGCGTTGCCACACTCTTTCGTGTAGGTAGTGCCCACAAGAGCAGACAAGTGGTGGGGAGATGTTTCCCAATGATGAGCACTTCCCTTTGCTGCAACATCAGGCGCAAATGCCAAGGCAGTGACCAAGCCTAAAGCTATTTTTACTCGCATAATGATGCTCGCTTACGTTTATTTGTGACTTCCTAGAAGATTTAACTTCTAGCACTGTTCAAAGAGTAGACGGACTATGACTTTCTCACCAATGAACTTTAGTTGTACCTTTTCATAGTACATGCACTTTAATTCCATGCGGGCGGCGATTGCGCTACCTAATAAGATCAAAAATCGCTATGGTGTCTGGGGTTTTTAGAAGGAATGCAGGAATGCAAAACAAGAACGAAAAACACATATTTATCGACGCTTGCAAAACGCAGCTTGTAAGCCTTTACAACGCGAGCAAGCAAGGCAAAAAGGTAGAAGCAGAAAAGTATCGAGTGCAAGGCTTTATGCATGCCGGTGAACTAATGGGCTTGATCAGCAAAGAAGAAGGTAAAGCCCTAATAGCCGATCTACATATAGAAGTATTTGGGGAAACCATTGACGAAAGAGCTCAGAGAAAGCGCAAACTCGATGCACTAAAAGAGTCAGACTTAGATGCCTACTTTGCAATACCTGCTATTGAGCGTCGTTAAATAAACCTTCAGTTGTGAACTTACTTTGTGAAAACGGCGTTTTTACTACTATGATTATCGACAGGGGCTGTCATACAAAGGCTATAAATGGCTGTCACTGAAGGTGACAGCACCAGCTTAACTTTTAAAAGGATTAGAGTTTGAAATAAAAGAGGAGTCTTGTGCTAAAACAGTTAGTTTATAGAAGCCATTCTACCGGTCACATAGATGAAGCAGGTTTACAAAAAATCACGTTTGACTCTTCACGTTTTAATGAACGTCATAACATAACGGGGATTCTACTTTTCGACGGAGAGTATTTCTTCCAGGTACTTGAAGGCGAGGGTGAGCCCGTTGATTTTCTCTTTGAACACATAAAAAATGATAGCCGGCACGAGAATGTGGTGAAGGTTACAGAAGTCGTTGTTCATAAGAGAGATTTTGGTGATTGGCACTTGCGAGCATTAACAGTGGTAGAGGGGAGCAGTTGTTACTGGCTGCCACCAGATATTATTTTAAACCGGGAAAGCCGGATTTTTGCACTTCTTAATAGTTTTGCTTCTGGTAAATGGCGGACGTGTTTAAGTAATGAAGACCGCAAAAATCTTAAGGTCAATGTAAGTACACTAGATAGGGACGTTGCACCTTATCGTGATTCACCTATTCAGTTTGCCTTTCAGCCCATTGTCGACACCAGTAAAGAAAGAATTTCATCAATAGAAGCGCTAATTAGAAGCGAAGATGGTAAGTACCCCGAGGATATTATTGGGTGTCTAGAGGGGGCGGAAAAGTACGAGTTTGACTTGGAAACGAAAGCTATTGCCATCAAGCAGGGAGCTGCACTGATCAGTTCTGAACAATCGTTGTCGATAAATTTATGCCCCGGTGCTATCGCTCATAGAGCAAATGTAGGCGAATATTTGCATAGCTTGGTTACTCAATCAGGACTTCACCCCCAGCAGTTAGTCGTAGAGGTAACTGAGGTTGAGATAATCAAAGAAAGTAGTGTTTTTCATGATGCAATTGAACAAATTCGTTCTTTCGGTATTCGTATAGCCATTGATGATTTTGGCGCAGGCTACGCTGGGCTTTCATTACTCGCAGATTTTTCGCCCGACAAAATAAAACTAGACAGAAAAATCACCACTGGTATTCATGAAAATGGACATAGACAGGCTATTACAGAAGCCGTACTTGAGTTTGCGAATTCAATGGGTATTCCATTAGTGGTCGAGGGAGTAGAAACCTTAGATGAATGGTTGTGGTTACAGCATGCGGGTGTTCAGCGTTTTCAGGGGTACTTATTTGCTAAACCTAAACTTAACGGCGTAAAGGGAATTTCGTTCAACGTCTGACGTGCTTTTAACTCACAACCTGTTATCTCTTAATGTTAGTTTTGAGTGTTCAAAGGCAAATTATTTAGCGAATTGAAATTTATAAACTAAGATTAATGTGTGTTGGTTTTTCATACCTTAATATAACCAAACATACTTATCTTAGTGTAATAGCCGTACAGGGATATTTTTGCTACACGGATTTGGCTGCGGTACCAGTAGGAAGCAAATCTATGACATGGTGTGTGTCACGTAATTTTATTCGCTTATTTATCGGCCTTTTTTTATGTGCAGCAAGTGCCCACTCGCTTGCTAAATGTTACCTAGAAGATAGCGCAGATCCTCACTCTTCTACTATGATGCTGCAATCAGGCGATCAGCGTCTCAGGTTAATATGCAACATAGATACGCAACACATCCTTTATTTCCCGCGAAACTATATAAACTATAACCAGCTCTACGATAGTGAAATGCGCAAAGTGCAAAGACTACCCAGCGCGTTTGAAGCATACACTATCGACAGTTCGAACAACCGCCTATACCTTGATATTAATGCACAGGTTCAACGCAGCGTGACGTTTAAGGTAACGCCGCTTAGTGATTTTCAAAAATATGTGTCGATTCACACGCTCACGATGAGTCTATTTGTTGGCTTTTGTTTGGCTCTGACCTTATATGTAGGCATGCTGGGAACTAGCATGCAAAGCTTAGGTTTTTATTCTTATAGCTTTTACGTTTTCAGTGCTGGCGTATTCTTCTTGCTCCAAGAAGGGTTATTAAGCATTGTATTTCCAGAAGTAGCTCTACTTGCGAATTTCCAACTGCACTTATTGTTTGCTGGAGTCACGGTTTTTGCTGGAGTGAAATTCTTGGATCAGCTACTTGATTTTAAAGCACTGCTGAAAGCGTGGCAGCGCCAATTTATGCTAGGAATGGCATGTGCGGCACTCGCGTTTTCTTTAGTTCAGCTTATTCTTCCAGTTTCAGATGCCATGAAAATAAACAGCATGCTGAGCTTTATAACGCTTATCACTATGACCTGTACCCTATCAGGTTGTGTTTATGCTGCGTATCGCAAAGTACATTGCGCAGACTTGGTAATGCTTGGCATAGCCATCATGGTTTTTTCAATGCTTTTTCGTTTGGTTTTCGTAGACGCCTCGGCATTCATGTATCGATATTCTCTTATAGTGGGTATTACTATGGAGGCCTTTATTTTTGCTATTGCCACATCAAGGAAAGTAAAAAAGCTCGATGATGACAGGCTTAGTGCATTCAAGCGCGCGTCTACTGACTCGTTATGTAATGTGCTAAACCGCAGTGGCTGGGAGGGGGTAGCGCAAACCCTCTTGAATAACTTCAACAAAGAGGGCGGCTATTTAACATTACTTTTCATTGATATTGATAAATTCAAAGAAATTAATGATCAGTACGGGCATCACGTAGGGGACAATGTCTTGCAAGTCGTTGCTAAAATCTTAAAGAGCCGGTGTAGAGAACAAGATGCAGTAGGTCGCTTAGGGGGCGATGAATTCGTCGTATTAAGTCATTGTTATAGCGAAGGTCAGTCGGAGCGACTGACTGCGCGCATTGAAGAAAGCTTGGCTGAACGAGACATAAGAACAGATAACGCTGTTATAAACGTTACAGCGAGCGTAGGTGCTTATATTACAAAAGAACGTTGCAAAGATTTATCGAGCTTATTAACTAAAGCCGACAAGTTGATGTACAGTGTTAAAAAGAAACATAAAACTGACCAATGCACGTCTAGCTCTCAATAGCAGGTTATTTTAACTGTGTTTTGGCGACCTGTTTTACGGCTTTTGTCAGGTCGGCAAGGGCGGCCGATTCAAGGGTAGTCCAATGCCAAAAAAGAGGAACGCCTAGTTCTTTATCAGGGAAAAGTGCAATGAGCTCTCCTTCTTTCACTTCTTGCACAACCTGTAATGTGGGAAGTAACGCCCATACCACACCATCCAGCGCCATTTTGACAAAGCCGTGAGACGACGGGTACCAGTGGCACGTGGTGAACGAAGGTGCTATTTGTAAACACTCTCTTTGATAGTCAGTAAGTAATGTAACATCATACTCATCGTACAATAGGCCTGGTGTTTTCATCACACTATCGGGCGTCACGCCTTTGTGAAGGTATCGTTCGATAAAACGCGGCGACGCAAAAAGCTGATAGCGCATGGTACCTAGTCTTATCGACTGACCGCCAGTAACGGGCGTGCCCGTTTGGCTAATACATGCCATAACGCGACCTTGCTGCAGAATGTCTCTAGTTTGTGTTTGATCAGCATTGACGATGTGAACGGGGTTAGCGCGTTTATCGCTAAACGCCGCCATAACTTGTGAAAACCAAGTAGCAAGTACATCATTGTTCACCGCCACGCTAATAGGGGCAGCTGAAGCTTCTAAGCCGCTTTTAATGTTAAGGGCTTCTTCCAATACACTAACTTTCTGGATGTGTGCAAGCAGTTCTTTTCCTAGCGGCGTTGCTCTAAGAGGCTTTGTTCGCACCATAACAGGCCCGCCTACACTTTGTTCTAGCCGTTTAATCTTTTGCGAAACGGCTGACTGTGTAAGATTTAATGCTTGTGCTCCTTTTTCGAAGCCGCCATAGCGCAATACTTCATGAAAGCACCTAAGTGCGTCGTAATCTAACATTTTTGTAGCCTGTGAAATGAACGTTAAAAATATTAATTATGCTTATGCAATACAAGTATCATTAATTTAATTAAGTGACACAAGGTGTATAAAATAGCGTCAGTTAAGTTTCTTGCTGGGATATTCATATCTAACGTCAAGCGGCAAATGCCGCAAATCAAAGCAAGAAACGTGCATAGAAACATTCATTCAATTATTTATTCGAAGAGGCATTTATCATGTTGGCGGCAGCAACAAGTGGTTTCGTGATGGGCGGCACCCTTATTATCGCAGTAGGCGCGCAAAATAGCTTTCTGATTGAGCAGTCGATGAAAAGGCAGTGGACTTCGCTATTTGTTTTACTCTTTATTTTAAGCGATGCCATCTCTATTAGTTTGGGTGCCATGGGCTTTGGCCTGTTGCTGCAGGAGTACCCAATGCTAGTAACGGTAACCAAATGGGCTGGCGTAGCGTTTTTATTGTGGATAGCGTTTAACAAGATAAAGTCTTCGCTGGCAAATGATGCTCTTGTTTTAGAAATGGCAAAAAAGCAGCTGTCGTTTAAAAAAGCGCTACTTATTGCGTTAGCGGTAACTTGGTTAAATCCACATTTCTATTTAGATACTTTGCTGCTGATGGGCAATTTGGCGAGCCAATGGCAAGAAAACAAATGGTGGTTCGTTGGCGGTGCGATTGGGGCATCTATTGTGTGGTTTATAGGGTTGAGCACGTTGACAGCGCGTTTTGCCCACCATATGCAGCGTCCTAACTTTTGGCGCTGGTTCAATCGTTTAAACGCAGCAGTATTAGGTATGGTCAGCATTCAGTTGGCTAGCCTTTAGTAAGAAAAACGCTGAATAGCAACATGCTAAGATGCATTGAATATCATCCTATAGCCGTGCAGGTATATTCTACCGATAAGCCAAAACAAGTAATGTTAAGGATATATAAGTGAGCTGGATTTATTTAATCGTTGCGGGCTTACTGGAAATTGGATGGCCCGTAGGACTAAAAATGTCGCAAGAGGCGGAAACCCGTGTAATAGGAATATTGCTGGCGATAGGGTTTATGGCTACCAGTGGTTTTTGCCTTTGGATGGCACAAAAACAAATTCCTATAGGTACCGCATACGCCGTATGGACGGGTATAGGTGCAGCGGGCACGTTTTTGGTAGGCGTGATATTTTACGGCGACCCGTCGTCGCTAGCGCGTTACTTCGGCGTAGCGCTTATTGTGGCCGGCGTAGTGGTACTTAAACTCGCGCACTAGTACAACAAAACCGAACCCTGGCTTCGATGGCTGTGTTTAGCTAATTCGATAGATTGATAAAAAGAAGAAGCCCAACAGCGATTCACTGTTGGGCTTTTATATAGTTGCTGAGCTTTTTAGGTTGGTTTAGTGATAACCCAATTGGTTCCTTAGTTCAGCCATGAAAGTCTCAATTCGCTCAGCGTTTTTACCCAAGTCACTTTTACCTACTCGCGATTTACTGCGAACATCTACAAGGGTGTCATCGCTTTTGGCGGTTAATCGAATGACTACGTCGTCCTTAAAACCAAACCAAGCGGTAGTATCGGTTGCCTCTACCGTATTAGGGAGTGCGCCTTCACTTGCTCTTTCCCACCCAAGCGCTACAACGGCTTTTTCTGCAGCCATGTAAACTTCGTTTATAGGTTGAGGAAGTAGCTGAGTTTTAATTTCAGGATAAGCCTCAAGCTGCTGTTTGGTTACCTCACCACCTTCATAGGCAATGGAGTTTGGTGCGCCTTCTCGAAGTGGTGCAATGGCAACAAACTCAGGTGGGTTTGTTACGTCAGTGGTAATGTCGTGAATGGGAGGAACGGCGCTCGCTTTACTCATCATGCTAACGGGCATGCCAACTGCTACTAACGATAAAATCGCGCATACAAGTGTACTACCCCAGTTTACGCGTTTGCGATTAATCAATACTTGCAGAATAATTAGTATTAACGCTGCGCCGCCTACATATACGCCAAAACGAAGTGAGGTAAATGCAGTACCTAAACTAACACCGGCGTACTGATATAGCGGTCCAGGTAAAACCACCATTAAAAAACCAACAATACTGGTAAGGGCAATGAGTGCTTTCAAGGGAACTCCAAGGTTGTTATTTTAGTTTGACCAACCTACTTTAACAGTGAAAGAGGTAATTTGGTTTACTTTCGATAAACAAAATTCACCTATGGCCGCACGCGACATATTTGACCGCTTGGTTTATCTTCTTCTACCGACGTTAATTAATAGGTACTGGGTTTGAATACACAACCGGACGCCAACAATATACACGCATTGCAAGCTGAACTTCTTGTTGATGTTTTGTCGACGCAAAAAGCACTGTTTATTAACGGTATTTCTGAATATGCGCTTATTGAGCTATTAAAAAAAACGCCTTATCAGCTGTTCGATGAAGATGCGCTGCGCGACCCGCTAATGCTTTTTAAAACGCATTTTATTCTGTTTCATGCACTCTATCAGTTAAAGCAGTATTGGATAGAGCAAAATGAAGGTGTGTTAGAGATTCATGCGCTAGGCATAAAACTTAATATTTTTGATGAGAGTGTCCCAGCTCATTGTAATGATGAACAAGCAGTGACAGCGTTACAAAAACCTGATGCACTTGCTGAGTATTATCTAGATTGGGGGAATTTTGAAGAAACTAATCGTAAAACCGTAGACACATTGCTCAATGCATTTTGGCAAAGGATGTCGGGTGGCTTTAATAGCAGGCATGACCAAGAAGATATCAGCACTTCTCACACTGTACTTGGGCTGTCCGAAAGCGAGCCCGTCACACTTGTGCAGCTAAAACATGTTTACAAACGCAAACTGCAATCCGCTCACCCTGATAAAGGTGGAACGCAACAAGAGGCACAGTCAGTTATCCACGCTTATCAAGTTCTTAGTCGTTACTATTCGTCTAAATAGAATGTGTGTTGCCTTTTAGCTTCGTATTATTCGCATAATGTACATAGGCATCGGTAACTGACCGACAACATCGGTAACTTCAGCTTCATTGGCTTTTATTATTATCATTAAATGCGCACAATATGACCTGTAAGCGCGTAGATTCGTATTAATGATCGCTTAGCTATGCCACGTCTTTTCCGATTATCCCCTCATGTCCGAACTTAGGGGTTGGGGTAACTCGGCGCATTGGAAGCACAACTAACGTTTAATTTAACGATACAGAACCATGGCCGTGTTTTGTATGAAAGTTATTGGGAAATAGAAATTTTATGAGCCGCATTTTTTATGTTACAGCAGCATTAATAACCCTTTTGGGTGTTATTGGGTGTTCGAACGAAGGCGAGCAAGCACAGCAAGGTGCTCAGCAAGGCATGCCTGCTCCATCAGTATCGGTAGTTACGCTGAAACAACAACCTGTAGTGCATGAAATGGTGTTGCCAGGCCGCGTCAGTCCGTCGCGCCAGTCGCAAGTGCGACCTCAGGTGGATGGTGTTATCACTGAACGTTTGTTTGAAGAAGGCGCATATGTGGAAAAAGGGCAGCAGCTATATCAAATAGATGAAGCGCGCTACCTAGCACAGCTAAACAGTGCCAAAGCCGACCTTAAAAGTGTTCAAGCAAATCTAAAAACATTGGAAGCCAAGGCGCGACGTTACGATGACCTTGTGGCACAAAATGCGGTGAGCAAACAAGAATATGATGATGTTATTGCGCAAAAAGAGCAAGCACAAGCAGCGATAAGTGTGGCTGAGGCGGCAGTTGATGTTGCTAAAGTTAATATGGGTTACACCAAGGTTTACGCGCCCATAAGCGGTCGAATTAGCCGCTCATATGTTACCGAAGGCACGCTGGTAACCACGAATCAAGCACAGCAGTTAGCAACTATTACTCAATTAGACCCTGTTTATATCGATATGCAGGAATCTGGCGCCTCTATCATTACACTTCGTCAGTCTATGCGTAAGCAAGGCTCAATGGATGTTGAGTTGACCGTAGATGAAGTCACTGGCAAGCGCTACGAACAAAAAGGTAGCGTTAAATTTTCTGAAGTAACGGTTGATGAAAGTACAGGCTCGGTAACGCTGCGCGCTGAAATGCCTAACCCTGATGGCGTGTTGCTTCCTGGTTTGTTTGTAAAAGGCCACGTTATTACAGGGCGTGAGAACGCGCTTCTTGTTCCCCAGCGAGCTACTACGCGTCAGCCAGATGGTTCGCTCTCTGTATATGTAGTGAACCAAAATAATGAGGTAGAGGGCCGAACCTTAGAAATCGGCAAGATATACCGTGACCAGTACGTTGTGCTAAATGGCGTGAACGAAGGCGAAAAAGTCATTGTGACTGGCTATCAGAAGGTAAAGCCTGGCGCCAAAGTTAACCCATCAGAATGGCAACCTTCATCACGTGGCTCACGATAGCAAACAAGGGATTTAAGTAATATGGCTCGTTTTTTTATAGACAGGCCCGTGTTTGCATGGGTGCTGGCAATTATCACAATGATGGCGGGTGTGTTGGCAATTACCTCACTCCCCATTGAACAATACCCTAAGGTAGCGCCACCATCGGTGACTATCTCAGCAACGTATCCAGGTGCATCTGCAGAGACTGTCGAAAACTCGGTAACACAAGTTATTGAGCAAAGCCTAACAGGCATTGATAACCTTCGTTATTTCTCTGCGAGCAGCTCTAACAGCAGCATGTCTATTACGCTCACTTTTGAACCAGGTGCTGACCCCGATATTGCACAGGTGCAAACTCAGAACAAGGTGCAGGGGGCACTACCACTGTTGCCCACACAAGTGCAGCAGCAAGGGGTGACGGTGACTAAGGCAAACAGCGCGTTTGCATTGGCGGTAGGCTTTTACTCTGAAGACGACTCAATGACGCAGTACGACTTAAGTGACCTGCTCGTTTCCCAGTTCCGTGACCCTATTTCTCGGGTTAACGGTGTGGGTAACGTAAGAGTATTCGGTGCACAGCGTTCAATGCGAATTTGGCTAGACCCAGATAAACTGTACAGCTATAACTTAACGCCTACCGACGTGCAGGCCGCAGTACAAGTGCAGAATACCGACGTGTCAGCGGGGCAGTTGGGCGGTTTACCTGCCATCGAAAATCAACAAATAAACGCCACGATTCAAGCGCAGAGCCGCCTTCAAACCGTAGAAGATTTTGAGAATATCGTGCTTCGTGTGAACACAGACGGTTCACAAGTTCGTGTGCGTGATGTTGCACGTGTTGAACTTGGTGCGCAAAGTTATGACGTTATAGTCCGTTATGACCGCAAGCCTGCATCAGGAATGGCGATAAGCCTTGCTTCAGGCGCGAACGCGCTAGACACCATCAAAGCGGTAAAAGCCCGTGTTGAAGAGCTGCGTTCAAACTTACCTGATACGGTGAAAGTGGTTTACCCAGTAGACAGTTCGCCTTTTATTGAGCTTTCTATCGAGTCAGTGGTTCACACGCTTATCGAAGCGGTTGTACTAGTATTCTTGGTGATGCTGCTGTTCCTTCAAAACTGGCGCGCAACGCTTATTCCCACCATTGCTGTACCTGTTGTACTACTTGGGACTTTCTCGGTGTTACTGGCCTTTGGTTTTAGTATCAACGTATTGACCATGTTTGCCATGGTGTTGGCTATCGGTCTTCTTGTTGATGACGCTATTGTTGTTGTAGAAAACGTTGAACGCATCATGGAAGAAGAAGGCTTGCCGCCTGCCGAAGCGACGAAGAAGTCTATGTCGCAAATCACCGGTGCACTTGTGGGTATTGCCGCTGTGCTATCAACGGTATTTATTCCTATGGCTTTCTTCAGCGGTTCTGCCGGAGCTATTTACCGACAGTTCTCGGTAACCATTGTTTCAGCTATGGCATTCTCAGTGCTGGTGGCTATTGTGCTTTCGCCTTCATTATGTGCCACCTTGTTGAAGCAGCACTCAGAGGATCACGACAAGAATAAAGGCTTCTTTGGATGGTTTAATCGCACCTTTAATAAAGGACGCGACGGCTATCAGAAAACAACTAACCACATGGCAAAGCGTTTTAAGCGTTACTTCGTTGTATACGGCTTACTTGTGGGCGGAATGGTATTTATCTTTAGCCAGCTTCCAGGAGCCTTTCTACCTGATGAAGACCAAGGTCGAATGATGGTGTTAGTAAGCACACCTCCGGGCGCGACAGCAGGGCGTACCCTGGAATCCATTAAGCAGGTTGAAGATTACATTCTTGAACAAGAACAAGAAGCGGTAAACGGAATGTTTGCGGTAGTGGGCTTTAGCTTCGCGGGACAAGCGCAAAATGCCGGTATGGCATTCTTAAACTTCAGTGACTGGAGTGTGCGTGACGAAAGCAACTCGGCCTTTGCTGTAATGGGCAGAGCATTCGGAGCATTCAGCCAGATTCAAGATGCGTCAGCCTTTCCGGTTGTGCCGCCACCTATTATGGAATTAGGTAACGCAACGGGCTTTGACATGCAGCTGGTGGATCGTGGTGGCAATGGCCATGAGGCACTAATGAATGCGCGCAATCAGCTGTTAGGTATGGCTGCACAGAACCCGAAACTGGCAGGTGTCCGCCCTAACGGTTTAAGCGATGTGCCCCAGTTTAAAATCAACATTGATAGCGAAAAAGCATCGGCACTTGGCTTGAATTTAAGTGAGATCAATAACGCGCTGCAAATCGCCTGGGGCTCAAGCTATGTGAATGACTTTATTGATAAAGGCCGAATTAAGCGTGTGTATATGCAGGCAGATCTTCCCCATCGTATGACGCCTGAAGACCTAGATAAGTGGTTTGTGCGCAACAGCGACGGAGAAATGGTAGCTTTCAGTACATTCTCAACAACAGAGTGGGTGTACGGCTCGCCTAAGCTAGAGCGTTTTAATGGCTTGTCTTCGGTAAATATTCAGGGTAGCGCGGCAGAAGGCGTATCGTCAGGTGAAGCCATGGCTGAAATGCAGAAGCTGGTTGAACAGTTGCCTCCTGGTTTTGCCATTGAGTGGTCAGGCTTATCTTATGAGGAACAAGAGGCGGGGTCTCAGGCTCCTATGCTTTATGCCATTTCTATTTTGGTTGTCTTTCTATGTTTAGCGGCGTTGTACGAAAGCTGGTCGGTACCCTTTGCGGTAATGCTTGTTGTACCTTTAGGTATTTTAGGTTCGGTAACCGCGGCCTTCATATTTAACCTGCCCAACGATGTGTATTTACAGGTCGCATTTTTAACTACCGTAGGCTTAGCGGCGAAAAACGCCATTCTTATCGTAGAGTTTGCTAAAGAGCAGTACGAAAACGGTGAAGACCTGATGACCGCTGTGTCTAATGCGGCATCTCAGCGCTTTCGCCCAATTTTGATGACGTCAATGGCGTTTATCTTAGGGGTTACGCCATTAGCATTAGCCAGTGGTGCAGGTGCAGCAAGCCAAAACGCCATAGGTATTGCGGTAATGGGCGGCATGTTTGCAGCGACTTTTTTAGCAATATTCTTCGTTCCTATGTTCTACGTTATGGTAGAAAAACTATTTCATAAGGAAGACAAGTAACGAGTAAGTACGCTAGAGTGGGAAAAACTTTTCATTTTTTACATAGGGATATTGGTAATGACCACCGTTGTTTTTTCTCACGGTAAAGAAAGCGGGCCATGGGGCAGCAAGATAACCACGCTTTCTAATGTAGCAAACGATATGGGCTTTGGTGTTGAGAGTATCGATTATCAAGATCTCGACTGTCCCGAAGCCCGCTTAGAGCGATTAAAAGAAACCATCGCTGAAAAGTGTAATGACGTTGTGTTAGTAGGCTCGAGCATGGGCGGTTATGTATCACTTGCTGCCGCCAGTCAGATTTCAGCCAGAGGCGTGTTTTTGATGGCGCCTGCGCTTTACTTGCCCAACTACAAGATTCAACGCTTCCCGTACGATGGTTATGTGAGCTTGGTGCATGGTTGGAATGATGACATCGTACCTATTGAAAACAGCCTTAAATATGCACGTCACCAAAAAGCTCAGTTGTTATTGCTTAACGATGGTCATCGCTTAGCTAACAGTAAATCAGTAATTTCCCCCTTTTTCAGAAATTGGCTGGAGAAGTTCCGCTACTAGTGAATAGTGTTACGCAAAGGGAGCTGACCTTTTGAAACGGTCTACCGGCGTAATATTTGTTGCGTCAAAAAGATCGCTAGCGTTTAAAGCCTACTTATTAATGAGTAGGCTTTTTTGTTACTACTGGTTTGCTCTGTAAGGTAAGACTAATCGCTTATAGTCAGGTGAGGGTTAATACATAAAATTACCCATATTTATGGCATGATGGGGCATTGCTTAACACGGGGCAGAAGGAAATGGCATTTAACTTACCTCAAGCGCCGCAGTGGTCGTCGCTGATAAAGTCGGGTTGTCGTGTCTTTGTCGGGGGAAATGCGGCAGTACCGCACGCATTGGTACAGCATCTGATTGACAATAGCGAAGGGTTCAGCGACATTGAACTGGTACATATGTTGGCCTTAGGCGACACCCGATGGGTAAAAGACGAGTATAAGAACCTTTTTAAAGCCAACACGTTTTTCATTGGTGGTGAGGCCATGCGAAAAGCCGTTGACGAAGGCCGCGCCGACTACACCCCTGTTTTCCTCTCTGAAATTTCAAGCTTGTTTAGCGATGGTACACTGGCGCTTGATGCTGCTCTGGTTAATGTAAGCCCTCCCGATGAATTCGGCTACTGCTCGCTAGGCCCTGCGGTAGATATTGCCATGTCTGCCATCAGGCAAAGCAAAAAAGTCATTGCTCAAATTAACCCTCAGGTGCCAAGAACTTCAGGACATTCCTATATTCATATCAGTGAAATCACGGCGTGCATAGAAGCCGAAGAGCCGTTGGTTGAAGTAACGCCGCCGCCCATTGATTCGGTGGCAGAACGAATTGGTCAGTATGTATCTATGCTGGTGGACGATGGGGCTACATTGCAGTTCGGTATTGGTAAAATACCCAGTGCCACCCTCAAATACCTGTGTAATCACAAAGATTTAGGTATTCATAGTGAAATGCTTACTGACAGTATTATTGAACTGTTAGAGTCTGGCGCTATTACGAATAAAAAGAAAACTTTTCATCCCGGTAAAATTGTTACTAGCTTTGCCATTGGTACACGCAACCTATACGATTTAATTGATAGTAACCCGCACATTGAGTTTTACCCGAGTAGCTATGTCAACAAGCCGACTAATATCGCAAAAAACGACAATATGGTTGCCATAAATAGCGCCCTAGAAGTGGATTTAACCGGGCAGGTGGTAGCTGACTCACTGGGCTATGACTTTTACAGCGGCATAGGCGGTCAAGTTGACTTCGTAACTGGCGCGTCCATTAGTAAAGGCGGTAAAGCCATTATCGCGCTTCCTTCTACCGCAAAAAACGAAACTATTTCACGTATTACACCGCGTATAAGCGAAGGCGCAGGCGTGGTAACCTCGCGCGGTAATGTACAGTATGTAGTTACCGAATACGGCATAGCATCGCTTAAAGGGAAAAGCATTCGAGAGCGTGCGTTAGAGCTTATTCGCGTGGCCCACCCTAAATTCCGTGCCGCACTATTAGAAGAAGTGCGTCAGCATTACTGGGTGCCCCATTATCAAGAGAAGTACCCCACAGATATTCCGGAACTAGGGGCTATTCAGCTTAAAAAGCTCAATATACAGGGTGAAACGTTTTACATGCGCCCGCTTAATCCTGCAGATGAAAGGCGGCTGCAAGAATTTTTCTATTCCCATACTAAAGAAACGTTAAGGCTGCGCTACAACTACGACCCGAAACAAATGTCGCGTGAAAAGTCATGTAATTTGGTGTCGGTGGATCAAAGCTCTGATGCAGCGTTATGTATAGTAAGACAAGAAGGCTCGCGCATTACCATTCACGCGGTGGGGCGCTTCTATTACAACCCAAACGATAATACCTGTGAAGCTGCTTTTGTCACTCGGGAAACCCAGCAAGGAAAAGGCATGGCAAGCCGCTTGTTAAACGAGCTTATCACGGTAGCAAAAATAAGAGGCATTGCGAAAATGATGGCTTACGTGCGTGGGGATAATAGCCCCATGATCGCTATTTTCGAACAAGCCAAATTTAAACGAAAATTTACTGGCGACCCCAGTGATATAGAGTTAGTACTAGACGTGGCATCACTGCATGACAATTAAAATATTTCGTGGCAAGCACGGCACTAAACACGATTTAGGCAAAGACCATCCCGAGTCGCCAGACCGCTTGTTTGCGATTGACGACCAACTGCTTTCTTCAGGATTAGATATGGTGTGTGAACATGCTGACGCTACGCCTATTGCCGAGGCTTACCTGAAACTAGCGCACGACCCATATTATGTAAAAAGTGTGTTTGAGCATGCGGCTCAATCTATATTTAACGACCACGAAAAAACGCTGTATTCAGAAAACAAAGATAACGTAGCATGGTTAGATGAAGACACTGGCTTAATGCGCCACAGCCTAAACGCTGCGCTTGAGTCGGCTGGTGCAGGGTGTAATGCTGTCGATTGGGTAATGGAAGGCAATGACCGGCAAGCCTTTTGTGCCACTAGGCCACCAGGACACCACGCGACATATGATAGCGCTATGGGATTTTGTATTTTTAATAACATTGTTATAGCCGCTCGCTACGCGCTTCAAAACTATGAGCTGAAACGGGTAGCTATTGTCGATTTTGATGTGCACCACGGAAATGGAACCGAGCAAATTGTTGCTGGCGACCAGCGCATTATGCTGTGTAGCAGTTTTCAGCACCCTTTTTATCCGCACAGTGGCTCGCCGGTGTCGGCAAGTAATATTCTCTCTGTACCGCTAGAAGCCGGCGCAACAGGAGACGTTTTTAGAGAAAAAGTGCAGCATTGGTTTGATGCATTACGCAACTTTCAGCCTGAACTGATTCTTATCTCTGCGGGCTTTGATGCTCACGCCGAAGACCCAATGGCTCACCTACGCCTAGTAGAAGATGACTATTTCTGGGTAAGTCAACAGCTTCGCGCCGTTGCTGATACATGTTGCGAAGGCCGTATCGTAAGTATGCTAGAAGGCGGCTATGATTTAAGTGCGTTAGGCCGCAGCGTAGTGTCCCACCTAAAAGGCATGAGTCGTCCTATCGAAGAAGCACAATAGGACGACGGGTTATCTAGCCTCAACAATCTTTCAGACTAGGCTAGCCATGAAGACAACATGTAAAGTCCGGCCCCTAACATGGCTAGGTTTTCTGTCAGTGATATAAAGCCAAGGGGGAGGTCTGAGTTACCGCCCACACAGGCACATTTAAGCTCGCGCTTATCGATATAAACCGCCTTGATAACTGAAACTGCACCAATGGCGCCGATAAAAATGGAAACGGGTGAGACCAATAGTGCAGGAAGACCTGCTAGCATACCCAGCCCAGCAAACGCCTCCGCGAATGGATAAATATACGCGTATCGTACCTGCTTCATTGCTAATAAGTCATAGGTAATAAACTGGTTTGAGAAAGCCACTAAGTCTTGCAGCTTTTGAAGGGCAAGTATCACCATCGCCACTCCAATGAAATTCAATATAAAAGGCTCTAACCCTGCTGGTAGACCGCCTTTTAGCATAAGCGCAAATACCATAAGTGCAGCTAAAGAAAAAATCACAATGATAGGTGTATAGCGTGACCCGAATTCGCTTTCCTGTTTCAAATCGAAATACTCTCTAAGGTCGTCATAACCACCAATGCGCTCATTATCGATAAACGTCTGCGGGGTTGTTTTCACACTATGCTTTTCCTTAAAGGCGTCGGTTTCACTTCGGTTAGATAGGTGATGATCCTCAACTTTATAGCCTTTTCTCTCTAGTAAGTCTTTTGATTTGAGCCCAAAGGGGCAAATATGGTCAGGGGTAACCATGCGATAAAGAACGGCGCGCTTTGACATTGTGGACTCCTTGTAAAGCTTTCACTAGAGAGCGTAGGGTGTGCAAAATATGCGCACTTCAAGCTCGATTATTAGTAATATTGCGATATACAAAGAAAACAACAAAATTTGTGCCAGCGCTTTAGCAGAAACAACCTGTTGCGTCTGCATTGATAACGGCACCGTTATAGGGAAGCTGAGTGGTGTAGCTCACCACTTGTTCGACAAGGTTTTTACCGGTAAAACAACCATAGCCTGTTGCATAAGGGCCTAAATAGCGAAGTTGAGTTTGTTTATCTAACACGATAAGCGCTGGCACGGCCTCAAGTAAAGCCGCTAACTCGGGCACATCCTCCACGTTTAACCTAACTTGGTGATAGTCATTCCCGAGCTTTGCTAGCAACTGAGTTTGGTGTGGTGTAGTTAGCGTATCGCAATAGCAGCGAGACTGCGTTCCCACATGAATGACTGCCCCCGCCTTGATGTTCTGATTTTTTAAGAATTCAACAAGCGTTGCATCAAAGTCTGGCGCCGTGGTGCGGTGCAGCAATTCACCATTAGGGTCGAACTGTGAAAGTTGGCGCTGACCGTACACGAGCAGGGCGGTGAGTAAACCCACCGCCCATAATGCTAATAATAGCCAGCTAGTCTTTTTTTGCATAAGGCGTAATGCCTTTCATTTTTTGCATTAAATACTGCGTTTAAAGTTTAAAACGCTCAACTGCGCTGCGCATGCGCTGAGAAATTTGTGACAATACTTCAACTTCACCCGCGAGCGATTCAGCTGTAGCGAGTTCTTCGGAAGTAAATTCACTCAAACGAGCGGTGCTCTGCGCGATGGAAGCAGACGCGGTTTCTTGCTCTACGGCAGAGGTGGCTATTTCGGTCATGCTTTCGCTGGCCTCGCGGATTTGCTGCATGATTTCTGACATGGCCGAGGTGGCACTATCACTTGAAATGACCGCCTCATCCACTAATTGGATACACGTTTGCATTTGTTCAACTGAACTGGCGGTTTGTGCCACTAATTGTTCAGTAATGCTAGTAATTTGGTCTGCACTTTCTTTTGAACGAATGGCTAGCGTGCGTACTTCGTCGGCAACCACGGCGAAACCGCGACCGTATTCGCCAGCGCGGGCCGATTCAATAGCAGCATTCAGAGCAAGCAAATTAGTTTGTTCAGCTACAGCAGTGATAGAGCGCATGGCATCAGAAATATGTGAACACTGTTCATTAAGCGCAGAGTTAGTCTGCGCAGCAGCATTTAGGGTATTGCGCAACGAATCTATTGTTTTACTGGATTGAGAAATAGAATCGCGAGTAGATTGGGATGCATTTTGCGCTGCCGATGCTTTGTCGCTAGCAAGCGTAGTTTGCTCTGTTGAAAGCTGCATGGTTTGTGCAATTTCTTCTGACGACGCCGATACCATAGCAATTTCTTGGTCGGTATTTCTGCTAATTTCGAACATGTTATTGGCTGCCAATTCCATTTTACCGCAGCCCCTCACAACTTCGTCAGTTAAATTGGAAGCAAGCTCAATCAGCGACTTTACTTGATCGATAAGTTCAGCAAAAGGCCTGATTATCTTGTTAGCGCGATTTAGGTCAACAGATAAATCGAGCTTACCATCGCTTTTTTGCATTGTTTCAATGGCCAAGCGCAGTTCGGCTGCCCCCGCGCCCTCTTGATGGCTTTGCTTAGCCATGTACATCAACACGCCACCCTCGCTTAATGCAAAAGCAGCATGCATGAGCAAGATAGGGAAGGTTACATGACCTTCTTCAAAGATCATTAGCGGTGCACCGCCAGACTGCAGAAAGAAGAAAGAGATATGATGGACGGCAACAACAGCAGTTCCTGTTGCAACCACTTTCCAGTCTCTGAAATAAGAAAGAAAGGCAAGAAGAACAAAAATCTCGAAGTGGACTTCAATTAAACCGAAAGATTGATGGATATGGAGGGCAGTTAGCAACTGAACGCCGATAGCCATAGCATGGCGGCTTATTGCTGAGTAGGGATTTTGAAGGCTGAGTACAAGCGGCAAAGCTGCAATAGGAACACCAAAAATAAACGCAGGTAAAAGTTCACCGGTAAACATACCAATCCCTACAGCAATTAGTAGTTGTACAACAATCACAACGCGAAAAATTTTGTGACCTTCAAGGAGCCAAGGGTACTGCATGCCAATCTCCAACAAGTATTTGGGGTTAAGTGTAGGTTAAAAATGAGGGGTATGCTATGTTCGCCACAGTTTACGGAAATAACGGTTTTTAGGCCATTTAACTTTTGTATAGAAGTCACTGTTATTGAAAAGTTTAATGTGCAAGTGGCCCGATTAAACTGAAGGAGACAATCATGCCTGCTATCGCCTTTCTTTCCACCGATCACCTTGAAGACTTTTTTGTTTACGACGAGCTGTTGGTTCCATATTTTAATGAGCGAGGCTGGTCTGTAGAGACCATATCCTGGCATAGCCAGTCAGAAAAGTGGGATAGATTTGACTATGTGATCGTACGAAGCACTTGGGATTATCAGCAGCACCCGAGAGCTTTTATGAAGTGTTTAGGTCAGATCGATGCGTCGGGTACTACTTTGCTCAACCCACTGCCGCTTATGCAGTGGAATTTAGAAAAGCATTATCTTAAAGATTTACAGCGAAACGGTGTGCCTATTGTCACTACGCTGTGGGGAAATACATTTAATAACAGTGTTATTGATCAGGCCTTCTCGCACTTCAATTGCAACACTGTCGTGATTAAACCTACGCTTAGCGCAAACGCTGATGATACTTTCAAACTTTCGGTGGCTGATTGGCATAATCAACGGCAGGCACTTTGTGATACGTTTAATCAACGGGACTTCATGGTGCAGCCTTTTTTAACCAGTGTCGTTGAAGAAGGTGAATACTCGCTGTTTTATTTTGGTGGTAAGTACAGTCACGCTATCAAAAAGGTACCCCAAAAGGGTGACTTTCGCGTTCAGGAAGAGCACGGCGGCAGCTTACACCCCGTTAACGTTGATAAAGAACAATTAAATATCGCCCAAAAAGCATTATCTGCTATGCCATATGAAGCACTTTATGCGCGAGTTGACTTAATAAGGCAAAACGATAGTTGGGCGATAATGGAACTTGAGCTTATTGAGCCTTCACTGTATTTCAACCTAGATGCCCAGTCTCCCATCCGCTTTGTAGAAGCTTTGGAGAGCTTTCACGAAGACGCACAATAAGGGTGTCATCTAACCAAAGCTGATTTTAAAAAAGGCTTGCGACCTAGTGTCGGCAAGCCTGTTGAATGTTGAGTATCCTTCTAAGTTTACTTAAAACTTAGTGTCTATAGCTGTTGCCCTTTGAAACGCTGCGCTCAACACGGGATACTTGTCTTTGTGACTTCTCCCGGCTGGAGTGTTTCACCGACCTGTTGCTACTAGCTCGCTCAATACGGTTGGGCTGACTGCTCTCGCGTGCAATCGTTCGTTGCTGCGGACTTGTTCTTTCAACACGCTGGCGATTGACGCTTTGCTTCATTGAACGTTGCGTTGTTTCGCCTCTATTCGCGTAGCGCTTCGACTCTGAAGCGGGTGTAACGCGAGTGGGTTTGTCTCGCTTTAACGCTTTTAATGTGTTGTCTCGGTTTGGCTTCTCACTTCTGGCCACCGCTTGATTGCGTTTCAGGGCGTGCTCTATTGACTGCTTACGATTCGCTGAGTCTTGCTTCTGAAAGCGATTTTCTCTTAGTGGTGTTACCTGTTTAGGCTCGATAGTCCGTTTTACCGGCTTGTTATCGATAGACCTCGTTAAAGGTTTTTCGTTAGTGCGCGCTAAGGGTTTTTCATTAGCACGCGCTAAGGGCTTTTCATTTGTACGTGCTAAGGGCTTCTCAACCGATCGCGCTAAAGGCTTATTAAAACGTTTATCATTATGACGCGCCGGCGTATTTACCGTTTTAACGTGCTTATTTGATAAATGTTTGGCCCGCGTAACACCGGCATGCTCGTAGCGCGAAGGCGCACTGCGCACTACGCGTTCAGAATAACGTGCCCGGCGATGCACTGTATTGTGCTCCCAGCGGCGATAGTCACGACTTACAACGCGTTTTCGTGGGCTACCGTGGTAATACCGACGAACGGGCTCACGGTGAATAACCACGTGACGATTGTGCCAATGCACACTACCGAAAAAGAAGAAAGTCGAAAGGCGTACACTGGGAGACCAATAAACATTGCTATAGTGATGATAGCTTACATGATGACGCCAGCGCACAGGGGAACTCGTGTGCCACCAGTTGCCATATACCACATGGGGGTCGTAATACGGTACATACACTACTTCTCGCTGGCGAGGCTCAATGTAAATGATCTCTCGGCTGTTTTCACGTTCTGTCTCAACTTCAATATAGTCGTTGGTTACTAGGTTACCCGTGTTGTGCGCATGCTGTCTTAGTACCTGTACACGGTCTAATACACGGCTTTGGTCGACAAGCACATTGTCGCCAAGCTGCTGTAACCACTCAAGATCATTGGCCATGGTGTTAAGTAGTTCAGTGAAAGACGCGAGCGCTTTTACACTAGGGTCCCAGCTAACGCCGTCTAATACACTCTCTACCTGCTGCGGTGCTAAATGCTTATTACTTTGACGCCAGCGATCGGCCGCAACCACATCTAAGGGGTAGGTAGAAGCAATCAAAATGTGTGTAAGAAGCGTGTCTGGATAAAGCGCAATGGGCGCAAGTACACTGTCTAAGTCTGCGTCAGAATATTGTTGACCTGTAGACGAAACCTGACTAGAGATTGTGTTCGATTGAGCAAGCGCAGGCAGTGCAGAGGCACTGGCTAGCGCTATAACTACAGATAAGGCTATGTTTTTCATACATTCTCCTTATACCAATCCGCATAGAGAATTGCCCACTCAGAAGGTAATTTTCTATGCGAACTGGTAATAAATTGCTGTGCTGCCAAGCATCTGCTTTCGCGCGCAATGTGGTAAGTCTGTATACATTATGGTCAACGTATAATTAACCTAAGCTGAATAGAAAATGCCCACGTTAAACGTGGGCATTTTTTTAAAAGGGGAAAGCGTTAAAGCATGAAAGGCGAAGCCGCTGTGCCTAACTATTTAAAAACGTGCGGGTCGAAAGCGTGGCCAAGCTTTTCTGTCTTCGTTTTGAGATAGTGTTTGTTGTCTTTAGTGATGCCGTGGTCAATAGGCTTTCTCGCTACCACATCTATACCGAGCGCCTTCAACGCTGCCAGTTTTTTCGGGTTATTTGTCATAAGCTCAACGTGCTTTACATTAAGCGTATCTAGCATTAGCTTGCAGATGTCATAGCTTCTTAAGTCGGCGTCAAAGCCAAGGTGCTCGTTAGCTTCAACCGTGTCCATACCGCTGTCTTGCAGATTGTAAGCGCGAATTTTGTTTAAAAGACCAATACCTCGGCCCTCTTGGCGTAAATAAAGCAAAACGCCATGACCGTTATCTACAATGTTCTGCATGGCTTTTTCTAATTGAAAGCCACAGTCACATCGGGTGCTGAATAAAGAATCGCCGGTTAAGCATTCTGAATGAATACGAATAGGCACTACATCATCAGCTTTCCACTCTCCGTAGGAAAGGGCAACGTGCTCTTGGCCGCTGGCTTCAACAAAGCCGTGTATTTTAAAATCACCCATTCTAGTGGGTAATTTTGCAGTACTGACATATTCGTATTTAGGCTGTTTGCTACTCATGTTACTTCTACACTTTGGACAGTAGGCAATAAGTGGGGGTGACTTCTATTTTTGCAAGTCTACCATTTTATTATACGCGAGTAGACGCTTGTGCTATCACTTTTTTCGTAACACAGGCATTAGATATGGTTATTATAGTGGTTGGAATTCTCGCAAAGGAGCAGGCTTAGCAACGCCGAAGCCCTGAGCGAAATCAACGCCCATTTTTCCGAGTTGCGCCATCGTACCTTCATTTTCAACAAATTCGCCTACAGTTTGCATGCCCATAGCTTTTGCTACATCGTTAATGGATGCGACCATTGCGGTGTCCACACTATCGTTAAGCATGTCCTTAATAAACATACCGTCAATTTTTACCTGACTTACCGGTAAGCTTTTCAGGTAGCTGTACGAGGAGAAGCCGCTGCCAAAATCGTCAAGGGCAAAAGAACACCCAAGGCGGTTAAACGTTCGCATAAAGGCAAGGGTGTCTTCCATTTTGATAATGGCTACCGACTCGATAACCTCAAAGCAAATCTTGTTGTAAGGAATGTTAAAGGTCTCAAATGCATTTAGAATAAACAGAGTGAAATCCCTATCTGCCAGCGAGTGGCAGTTAAGGTTAATGCTGCATCGTTTCAATTCTGCCAGGTGTTCAGGGTTTTCAGACAACCACTTGAACGTATTCGTTACTACCCATTTATCCACACTCACGTTCATTTCAAATCGCTCAGCTGTGGGCAAGAAATTGGCAGGCTCTACAAGCTTCCCATCTTTCTCTCGCAGCCGCAGTAATACTTCATAATAGTGTCCATCGGCGGTTTTGCTCAATGGCCTTAACGATTGATAGAAAAGCTCGAAGCGCCCTTCTTCTAGCGCATTGTTTATGGAAGATACCCAATCGAGCTCGCGCTGATAGCGCTGCATACTTTCATCATTCTTGTTGTATCTGTGAACTTGGTTTCGACCTTGTTCTTTTGCAAAGTAACACGCCGCATCCGCCATACTTAAATACTGACCAGAGCTAACATCGGCGTCGTCACAAACAACCATCCCTATACTCACACCTAAGTTGAAAATGCGGTTGTCCCACATAAATCGATAAGCTTGAACAGCGTTGAGGATCTTTACGGCATTCAAGTAAACGGCATCGGTATCGATATTTGAATAGATAACGCCGAACTCATCGCCCCCAAGGCGAGCTAATTGTGCTTCTGGCTGCAACGTATTTTCAATAAGGCGGGCAATATCTTTAATAAGTACATCCCCGGCTTTGTGGCCGCAGGTATCGTTAACCACCTTAAACCTATCGAGATCTAAAAACAGCAAACATATAGGCGTGTCGTCCGCTTCGAGTACTTTTTCTTTAAATACCAATTCAAACTGACGACGGTTATAAACACCCGTGAGTGAATCATGAGTAGCTAAATACTGAAGGCTTAAATCTGATTGCTTTTTTTCGGTAATATCTATAATCGAGCCGTACAAAAAGCTGCCTTCATCGTTTTCCCGAATTTGACACGATAGAGAAAACCAAAATTCGCTACCGTCGCGGCGCTTGCCTCGTATTTCTTTGCCGGTAACGTGGCCTTGCTGCGATATTTCACCCAGTAAAATCTTTCTATCTTCAGCACTGGCGTAGAACACTTTTGTGTTCTCTGCTTCGGCAAGCATCTCTTCTTCATTGTCGTAGCCAAAAACTTTACACATAGCGGGATTTACTGAAATGAGCTTTCCATCCCATGTCGACGTGTAGTGCCCTTCGGCTGAATGCCGGAACAAATCATAGAAGTGATTCAAGCTTGAAATCGTTTCTGCCTGAGTTGAAAGCTGGCGTTGATTTAAAACTTCTTCTTTAGTTATGACGGCAAAACCAAAACATAGAAAACCGAGTGTAAGAAAGAAGAGCATGCCAATAGCTACATCGACGGTATAAACCAAATTATTGAATAAGTTCTGCGTCACTAGTGCGTAGAATGCGTAAAAGGAAAGCCAGGCGAGAATATAGGTAATGCTGACTGCACGGCTGCCTTTATCCTTGAACACCAAGGCCAGTAAGACGTGATATAGCCCCATTCCAGCTGTTAATATCAGTAGCGTAATGGATGTGGTATATGCATTTACAGTAAAGCAATAGAGGGTTGCTACGAAAGGTACAAAATAATTCAACGCGCGCAAAATAAAGGGGATACGGGCGAATAGGTGGTGCGTTACTTTTGCAATGCACAATAACAATATGCCAAAACAAACCGCATAAAAATGTTCACTACCGTTGGTCAGGCTTGGCCAAATCGCTACCCCTCCCGCGGTTATAAAAAGCAGAGCGATAAGGACGAGCGACGACATGGTAAGCCAAAAGCGCGTGGGGATACGTTGATAAAGATAAGAAAATAGAAAATAGCAAGCAATTAACGCCATGATACCCGTAACCGCGCCGAGCAAGGTAAGCATGTTGGTGTCGTGCTGGACAAGAAGGTCTTTCTCCCACAATGTAATAGGAAAGTACTTAAGCCCTTCATCTTTTACAGCGATCAGTAAGCGAGCGTTTTGGTAAGGCTGAAGGGTAAAAGCAAGCCTAATATTGGGAAGGGGCTGCCTTAAAGAATAATCACCTTTGCCAGCCTGGTATCGATAAGACTTAACAATGCGCTCGCTACTATCAAGAAGAAATATTTGTAAGTCGTCAATGTTCAGCCTGTCAATATTAAGCACCAGTGGTATTGGGCTGTAGCCTGTATGAACAAGTTCAGTAGAGTACCATACCCGTCCGTTTGACGACGGGGCTTGAATGGCAATGTTGTCGTTTAAAATATCAAAGTATGTGGCGCTACTTGGTGCGACAGTTAAACGCGCATAGTGATTAATAATTTCACGCTCAAAGGATTCGTTGACAGTAAGCTGACTGCTAGCCGAAGCGTTGACGGTTAGTATTACCCAACTGATGAGCATAGCTGATACGTACTTTATTAGCCGCGCTGTTACCACTCGTTAATTCCTTGAACCGCATAGTAAGAGGGCGGTGTTTTTTAGAGGCAAAATATATATCGCTTAGCCCTCTCGTCCCTCGGGGATTTTCCTTAGAATAATACTAGTTTTAATGAAAAGCCAAACCCAACGTAAAGTGACAAGGCTTACACTATTGTTGAATCAAGTAGTTTAAAATAATGGATGGTGACTGCTGTGTACCAATAGGCTCAAGCCATATTGCTTCGCAAAGCCACTCAATACAAAGCATACATTGCAGATCTGTATCACCTTTGTTTGCCGTGATCACTGCCTGAAACCGGTCGGCTCCCCAATCTTTTTCTGAAAGCTTGAAATCAAACAAGCCGCAAAATCGTTCTACCCACTGTTGGGTTTTAAGCGGTGTGGTTGGTAACGAAAGTCTAATTTCTAGGCTTTGTTCGTTAATTGCAGCGTTCTTTTGAATATCTTGTTTGGTGAAATTATGCATAAAAAGTATCAATTCACTGGTTTTTGTAAACCTGCATGCTTTATAACGTGTATATAGTACAACATAAAAACAATAGCGTTAATTTAAGCGTATTAAGGACAGGGTATGCTAACACTTCACCATTTAAATAACTCTCGCTCGCAGCGAATTTTGTGGCTTCTTGAAGAGCTAGGCGTAGAGTACAAAATAGAATTCTATCAAAGAGACAGTAAAACGAACCTAGCGCCGGATTCATTGCGCGCTGTTCATCCGCTGGGACGCTCTCCGGTGCTTACTACGCCGCACGGTGCCATCGCGGAATCTGGTGCTATTGTGGAATACCTTGTTCGCCATCACGCTACTGACGTATTTTCTGTCCCCGAAGACCCAGAAGCGCTCCAACAGTATTGGTTCTGGCTGCATTTCGCTGAAGGCTCATTAATGCCGCCACTAGTGGCAAACTTGGTGCTGGAGAAAGCGCGTCAAAAAGGTTCGAAGCCTTTCTTTATCAAGCCAATTACTAACAAACTGATAGACGGTATTTTAAACGCCTACTATGGGCCTAATTTAGCGCAGAGTTTGCGCTATGTAGAATCTTACCTTGCGAAGAACACCTGGTTTGCCGGTGATGAACCTAGTGGCGCTGATGTTCAAATGATATTTCCGTTAGAGTCGCTGGTAGCGAGCGGGCGAGCGAAAGATTTTACAGCCATTCAAGGTTACGTTAAGCGGGTTCATGCCAGAGAAGCCTACAAAGCGGCGCTAGAGAAAGGTGGTGAGTACGCTTACGCCTAGTGTGTTTATCTCTACTGGGTGCACTTTTACTTTCTGCAAACCCTGCGGCCAGCTGGGAAACGAAACCCTAGTTGGCTCATTAGTTTCTAGTGCTCTCGATTTATGTAATCATCGATAAGCTGAATGAAGGCATCACCATAACGCTCGAGTTTGGTTTGGCCTACGCCGCTTACATCAAGCAAGGTGTTGCGCGTCGTGGGGAGTTTACACGCCATATCCACCAAGGTAGCGTCACTAAATACCACATACGGCGGCACTTCGTTTTCTTCGGCCAACACTTTGCGTAAGTGCTTAAGACGGGTGAATAAAGTTCGGTCGTAGTTAGCAGGCGCTTGTTTTGCTTTTTTCTTGTCGGGCTTAAATTCAAGTCGCGGAACGGCAAGCTGAACGGCGACTTCACCTTTTAGCACAGGCCGAGCTGCTTCAGTTAAGCGCAACGCGGCATGCGCGGTAATATCAACGCGTATAAGGCCTTTATGAACAAGCTGGTTGATAATGTTGTGCCAGTAGCTATCTGATTTATCTTTACCTATGCCGTACGTGGAAAGCTGGTGGTGACCTGCTTCCTGAAGGCGCCGAAGCTGTTTGCCTCGCAACACATCGATAACGTACTGGCTGGAGGCTTGCTGTGAGAGCCGAAGTACACACGACAGTACTTTTTGTGCAATCACCAAACCGTCGATCATCTTAGGTGGGTCTAGGCAAATGTCGCAGTTGCCACAGGCGCTGTCACTGAACTGCGAAAAGTAGTTCAGGAGTACTTGTCTACGACAGGTTTGCGCTTCTGAAAAAGCTTCCATAGCCGCAAATTTTTGTAACTCAATTTGGTTGCGCTCGGCTATTTCACCTTGCTCTATCCACTGTTTTACGCGGGCTGCGTCTTTTTCATCAAACAACAATAAGGCTTCAGACTCCAGGCCGTCTCGCCCAGCTCGGCCGGTCTCCTGATAATAGCTTTCAACACTGCGCGGAACGTCGTGGTGAACCACATAACGCACGTTCGATTTGTTGATACCCATGCCAAAGGCAACGGTGGCCACCACAATATCAATTTTATCGTTAAGGAACTGGCGTTGTACCAGCTCTCGTTCGTCGTTATCCATTCCCGCGTGATATGCCGCACAGCGAAAACCTTGTCTGAATAATTTAGCGTGCAGATCGTCAACTTTCGCGCGACTGTTACAGTAAATAATGCCGCTACCTTCTTGTTGTTTTACGTAAGCAACAACTTGATCAAAGGCTTTGTACTTGCTCATTACGCGGTAGCGAATATTAGGTCTGTCGAAGCTGCCTTTATAAACCAGCGGGTCGTTAAGGTTTAGCTGCGTCAGTATGTCTGCTTGGGTGGCTGAATCTGCAGTAGCTGTTAATCCAATAACAGGAATAGAAGGGAAGCGAGACTTTATTTGCCCCAGAGCGCGATAATCCTGCCTGAAATCGTGCCCCCAATGGGAGACACAGTGCGCTTCATCAATGGCAAATAAGGCAATGTCGGCGTGCGCAAGCGACTGCTGAAAATAATACTGCATTAAACGCTCAGGCGACACGTAGAGCAAGTCGAGCTTTCCTGCTTGAAGTGCGTCATTTATGCGTGCTTGTTCGTCTGCTTCTAGCGTTGAATTGAGATAAGCAGCTTTTACGCCCAGCGCTTTAAGCTGTTCTACTTGGTCCTGCATAAGCGATATAAGCGGTGACACAACAATAGCGGTGCCTTGGCGCACTAACGCAGGAATTTGATAGCACAGCGACTTGCCACCACCTGTTGGAAGCAAAACAAGTGCGTCTTTACCTTCACATACTTGGTGAATGACTTCGCCTTGACCGTCGCGAAAAGCATCGTAACCAAATACATCTTTTAAGACGGTTTCTGGTGTTTTTACACGTTGCGTTTCTGGCGCTAATTCTGATGGAGCTATTGCAGTTGTCATGGCGCTGGATTTTACGCGTTTTTGGCGACGTCTTCACGGGGCAATTTAAAAAACTAGACTAAAATTCAGCGATAGTCCTGATCAGAGGGGCAGCAGCTCTTATAATTTATTTTGATTCAACATCATTGGTTGGATGAATTTCCGTCAAACTGACGTTCGGTAGTAATGTTGCTTATAAGCACATTACAAATATCAATTCATCAAGGAAAGCGAGTGGATAACAAAACGACTAATAAAGACGAAGCTAAGGGCAGCGAAACACTAAACCATGAACTAATGATTAAACATGTCATTGCGCTTTTTCGTGATACTATGCCGTTTAACCAGTTGCTGGGCTTGGAATTTGTTACTGAAGGAGAGGGACTGGATATACAGATCTCCCTGCACCTTGATTGGCAACCAGCGCTGACCGGCAATCCAATGCAAAAAATCCTACACGGCGGTGTAACAGCGACTATGCTAGACACCATCGGTGGTTTAGTTTCAATTGTAGAAACCATCAAACAAACCGCGCGTGAACACCTTGCGGACCTTCAAGTTAGATTGCCCACCATGGGCACGGTTGATATGCGCGTTGACTACTTAAGGCCGGGAAGAGGCGAGCGCTTTGTTGCGACAGCCACGATTATACGCAAGGGCAGTAAATTAGTGGTTTGTAGAATGGAATTGCACAATGAAAAAGGCGATCATATAGCCTTTGGCACGGGTACATATATGCTGGGATAGCAGTGTCTTAATAGGTTTGCATCATTCCCCAGTGCCTGTTGTTATGTTGTGTAAAGGAAGTGAGCGGTATTAACGGGAGGTGTAGCATGGCAGAGCCATTACCAGATTTAATTGAAGAGATTGTTACCGAAAGTATGGGTGACGATCCGGCGACCTTGTTAGCCACCCTTGCGGGGCAGGACGAAGTATACATCGCATCACTGTTAGAATCGTTGCCCGTAGAAAAACGTTTGGCGGTATGGGAAGGCATTCCTCGCGACCGTAAGCTCGACGTATTGGTTGAGATGCGTAGCGACCCCCGTGAAATTCTTATTGACAATACGCCGCACGACGAATGGGCGTCTATTTTTGCTGATATTGACGCAGAAGATTTACTGGAACTACTCGATTCATTGCCAAAACGCCTAGTCGACATGGCCTATGAATCACTAGATTCTAAAGAGCGTAAGTACTTCAGAGAAGCGACACAATTCCCAGATAACCAAATAGGGCACTGGGTTAACCACGAGCAATTAGTGCTACCTTCGAACGCGAAAGTGCGCGAAGGTCTACGCTTACTAAGACGTGACATACCTCAGCATTGTGACAGCATTTTTTTGGTGAACCGCTCAGGTCAATTTTCCGCGCTAGTTAAAATTAGCCACCTCTTCAATGCGCAAGATCACGTGTCTCTATTCGATTTATCTGAAGAAAACGTAACGACGATTCAAGGGGCTGACGACACCATGAATGCGTCGCTTCTTGTACAACGTTCTGGACTAGCATCGTTGCCGGTAGTTGACGAAAACAACAAGCTTCTCGGCCGATTAGATGTAACCTCTGCAAGTGAGTTGGTTAACGAGTTTTACGAACGCCAAGTGATGGCTTCGGCCGGTATGGATGAGGACGAAGATTTATTCTCGCCTGTGGCGAAAAGTGCAAAAAATCGTGCCCTTTGGCTTGGCATTAACTTGCTTACCGCATTTTTAGCATCGTGGTTTATTGGACTGTTCGAAGGCACCCTTCAACAAGTGGTTGCCCTTGCGGTACTGATGCCGGTAGTGGCAAGTATGGGAGGCATAGCAGGTAGTCAAACGCTAACCCTGATTGTACGCGGCTTGGCGTTGGGGCAGGTCACGCCTGCCAACTTACGGGCGTTGATGGTGAAAGAGCTTAAAGTAGGCGGCGTAAATGGCGTGATTTGGGCCTTGGTAATTGGCGTTGTTGCTTATTTCTGGTTTACCGATGCCATGTTAGGGTTGGTTATCTGTTTGGCCATACTGTTCAACATTGTCGCCGCCGCACTTGCAGGCGTGTTTGTACCTGTAATATTGGACAAGCTGAAAATAGACCCTGCACTGTCGGGGTCGGTCATTCTAACTACCGTCACTGATATTGTAGGCTTTGTGGCATTCTTAGGTTTGGGGACACTCTTTCTTCTCTAAGACAGCTTCTTCTGAAAAATTACTCCGGCTGCAGGCCTCGTCTAGCCTAAAAGTGTCTTACGCATATAAAGCCCCACTGAATGAATACATTTGGTGGGGCTTTTTTCTTTGGTTATGCCGCCTGTTACATGCCCTTTGCCGCATTGGAAAGCGTTAAGGGTTGTGTATTACCGGAACCTGATAAACAATACGCGCCTTCTTCCCCCGAATTTCGTTGGAGTCAGTCTTGTCTAAGCAAGCCAGTGCCGCTCAAGTCGGCGTTATTTGTGCAATTGCCGCTTACAGCATGTGGGGTGTTGCACCTGTTTATTTCAAACAGTTGATGGTATTGCCGGCTGCTGAAATCCTGATGCACAGGGTAATTTGGTCTGTGGTGCTTTTGATTGGGCTTATTGCCGCGCTAAAGCAGTGGCCCAAAGTGGGCGCCGCCCTTCGCAATAAGCGCGTTATGCAGATTTTATTCGTTGCAGGGTTGTTACTCGGGGCGAATTGGCTCTTGTTTATTTGGGCAATTAATAACGACCATATTCTTGATGCAAGCCTTGGCTATTACATCAACCCTCTTATCAACGTATTTTTAGGGCGACTTTTCTTAGGTGAAAGGTTGCGTAACTTACAGCGTGTAGCCGTTGGGCTTGCCGTCATTGGCGTGGCTATTCTTATTTTCTCTTACGGCCACGTGCCCTGGATTGCCCTGGTGCTTGCGGGAAGTTTTAGCGTGTATGGCTTATTGCGCAAGCAAGTGGCAGTAGACTCGCTACCCGGCCTTTTCATTGAAACTTTAATGCTCTCACCATTCGCTATTATTTACTGGGTCTTCTTTGGCTCTGAGTACAGCAACTTATTTAATAACGACGCCACGCTTAATACCCTTATTTTGGCGGCTGGCATTGTAACTACCGCACCTCTACTTTGTTTTACCGCTGCAGCAAGGCGCATTATGTATTCAACGCTGGGCTTCTTTCAGTACATTGGCCCTACGCTTATGTTCATTCTGGCGGTTTACCTTTACGGCGAACCGCTTGAAGAGTCGCGTTTGGTTACCTTTGGCTTTGTGTGGCTTGCGCTTATCTTGTTTAGTGCCGACTCGCTAGTTAATTACCGCAGTCAGCGTAAAGCGCGAAAGCTAGCGGTGGAGTAGGGGCTTTGCGCACAAGCTAGCGTGATACAAGCCGGGCATAAAGCGCTCGTTTAAGAAAGCTACGTGCTTTTTGTGATAGTAATTTGTAGCCAGCAAATTTTGCTTTAAGCGTCGGACAGCTAAGCGGCGGGTTGATTGAGTGACAAGCTAAAGCAGTGAAGCTTGCTCTTGCTGAGGAACATCAGGTGGTTCGCACTTCACTTGGTTACGCCCACTATTTTTGGCGGCATAAAGCTGCTTATCGGCAAGGCTTAGTAGCTTATCTACGCGCTGAGTGTGCGCGCCACTTACCCCAATACTGCAGGTCACTTTAATGTCGCTTTTAGGTAGCTGGATAATTTCCGCTTCCACCACTTTTCTGAAGTCGTCTAAACGCTCACAGGCTTCCTTAAGTGGTGTTGACGGCATGTATATACAAAACTCTTCGCCACCAAAGCGGGAAATAATTTCATCTGGAAAATAAAACTCAATAAGGGCCGCCATGGCTTTAAGCACAATGTCACCGGCGTCATGGCCATGGGTATCGTTTATCGATTTGAAAAAGTCTAGGTCAATCAGGGCGAGAGCGTGATCCTCAGACAGGTTATGGTGTTGCACAGTAACCATGTAGAAGAAGTGGCGCCTGTTAGGCAAACCTGTTAGATAGTCGGTATTGGCCACACGGCGAATTTCTTCAACGCTCTCAATATATTCCACGTTCTGCATCACGCGACACAAGAACTCTTCATGGCAGTACGGCACTCGCAAGAAGTCATTTGCACCACTTTTAATGAAGTGCGCAGACATTAACATGCCTTTGCCTCCAGCAACGCCCATAATTGCCAGCTGCTCTTTAGAAAAGGCTTTTCTTAAACTGGCGACAAAGTGCGTGCCTGTCATATCAGGCAACGTGTTGTCAGTGATAACAAGACGTACGTTTTTGTGTTCAGACAAGCATTGCATAGCGTCTGTAGCCGTTAAGCATTCAAACGCAATAAAATTGTGGCGCTGAAGTAATGAAACGGTTTTTGAGCGCAACACACGATTAGTGCTTACCACGACGACGCCAGTAGACTTGTTTTTTTCTAATCGGCTAATAAGACGATTGAGGTAGTCGTAGTTCTGTGAATTTTCTTTAGGAATGTAATCGACAACGTCACGTTCTAGGACTTTATCGCGAATGGCGCTATCTAAACTTTCTGTTGTAGCAATGGTGGGAATGAAAGACTCTACCGTAAAGTCGATGGCTTCGCCTTTTGGTGCATCGGGAAGCGAGTATGCAACAATAGCACACAGAAAGGTTTCCGGCATCTCTTGTGAAAAACGGGCCTTACCTTCGGTCAGCGATGTTGCGCCTACGGGCGTAAGTCCCGCACGGCGGACTAATTTCGCTATGAGCTCAAGGTTGCCTTCACCATTTTCGATGATCAGCACGTGTTGCTGCATACATTCCAACTTAGGTTTAGGCTACCTTGCCAATTGATGATGTTACGCTTTCTCCAGCTTAGCGTAAGCAAGTACCAGCCATTTGCTGCCAAATTCGTCGAAGTTTACTTGAACGCGACCGTGCTCACCACTCCCTTCGTAGTTGAGCACGATCCCTTCGCCGAATTTACGATGTACAACTCGCTCACCTAAACTAAAGCCCGTTTCTTCAAAACTGGCGTGCGACGTCGCTTGGCTAAAGCGGTTGTGCACGGGCCGCGAAATAGTCGATTTCAGCCTAACCTCTTCAACGCAGTCTGCAGGCATTTCGCGAATAAATCGAGAAGCAGTATGATACTTATCTTGGCCATAGAGTCGACGACTTTCTGCATAAGTAATATACAACTTTTGCATTGCTCTAGTCATACCAACATAGCAAAGTCTGCGTTCCTCTTCCATTCGACCTGGCTCGTCGTTAGTCATTTGGCTAGGGAACATGCCTTCTTCTACACCGGCTAAGAATACCAGTGGAAATTCAAGGCCTTTAGCGGTGTGAATGGTCATCATCTGCACGGCATCCTGGTCTTTATCCGCCTGTGTTTCACCCGCTTCCAGCGACGCATGAGCTAAAAAGGCTGCCAGAGGCGACATTTCTTCAGCTTCTTCAGGCACGATAAAGGTTTTACATGCAGTAACCAATTCTTCTAAGTTTTCTAGACGTGCTTGGGCTTTTTCTCCGCGCTCTGCTTGGTACATGGCGTACAGACCAGACTGGCGAATAGCTTTATCGGCTTGTTGGTCAAGTGGCTCATCTAACGTGGATTGCTCTAGCTCAGTAATAAGCAGCACAAAGCTTTGCATAGCGTTTAGCGCGCGGCCTTTAAAGCCACCTTCGTTAATGAGCAACTGACACGCCTGCCACATTGAACAGTTGTGCATTCGCGCGGTGTCGCGCACTTGCGATAAGGTTTTCTCACCAATACCGCGACTTGGGGTGTTTACGACACGCTCGAAAGCTGCATCGTCGTGTGGGTGGCTTACCATACGCATATAGCCGAGCGCGTCTTTAATTTCTTGGCGTTCGAAGAAGCGCAGACCGCCGTATATGCGATACGCCAGCCCTTCGTGTAGCAGGGCTTCTTCCAATACTCGAGACTGGGCGTTGTTCCTGTAAAGAATGGCAGTGTCGCTAAGGGCGTTGCCTTGGTTTAGCCAATCTTTGATTTTAGACACAATAAAGCGCGCTTCATCTAGCTCGTTGAAGCCCGCATATACAGAAATAAGCTCGCCTTGGGCGTCTTCCGTCCAAAGCTCTTTCCCTAAACGGCCCGTATTATTGTCGATAACTGTGTTCGCCGCTTTAAGAATGTTTCCGGTTGAGCGGTAATTCTGCTCCAGGCGAATAGTAGTAGGTTCGTTGAAGTCTTTCAGGAAGTGCTGAATATTATCTACGTTTGCACCGCGCCAGCCGTAAATAGACTGATCGTCGTCGCCAACAATCATAATGTTATTATTACCACCACTACACAGCATACGAAGCCATGCATATTGGATATTGTTGGTATCTTGGAATTCATCTACCAACACTGCACGGAAACGACGTTGATAGTGGGCTAATACTTCTGGGTTTTTAGCCCATAATTCATGTGCGCGTAGCAACAGTTCAGCAAAATCTACCAAGCCTGAACGGTCGCAAGCGTCTTGATATGCCGCATAGACTTCACGCATGGTCTTTTGAATATGATCGCCATGGGTCTCGATATGTTGAGGACGCAAGCCTTCGTCTTTATTGCCGTTTATGTACCACTGAATTTGACGAGGGGCCCAATGCTTTTCGTCCAGGTTCATGGCCTTAAGAATGCGGCGAATAAGTCGATACTGATCATCGGAATCAATTATCTGAAAATTCTCAGGCAAGTTGGCTTCAGCGTGATGTGCGCGTAACAGGCGATGCGCAAGCCCGTGGAAGGTACCAATCCACATATTGTGTAGGCTACGACCCATCAAAGATTCTATACGGCCGCGCATCTCTTTGGCCGCTTTATTGGTAAAAGTCACTGCCAAAATGGAAAAAGGGGCGATGCTTTCGACTTCCATCAACCACGCAATGCGATGCACTAATACGCGGGTCTTACCACTACCGGCGCCAGCCAAAACGAGGGCGTTAGATAGTGGGGCTGCTACTGCTTCACGCTGTTTGTCGTTAAGCTCGTCTAGCAGTCGAGATACATCCATAGTGTGGTACCTGTTAGTTGATAGTGTTATACATTCAGCAGCGGGCTATTATGCCATCTGACTGTTAATTTATACAGTCCAGTTTTTCTCAGTGAAGATAAACTTCAACGGCATTATACGTTCGTGTGCAATCATGATTTAAAGCATTACTTAATGAAAGATACGAGCGCTCTGAACGTTCCATTAAATTAATGGAAGCACTCAGTTAGACGCAGCGAGAGAACAGGATGCTTTAACGATGTATACATGTACGATACGGTTATTAGCTATAACGAATTAATTCGATAAATTGATCGAATTATGCGCTTGGTCGGTATCACATCGGTATTGCATCACATCAAACTCAGGTAAACTTTTACACGTTCCCTTTGTCAGCACAGATATGCCCAGCAAGGAACAAGTTAGATTGCTTACCCAATTTTCTGATCGAACACAGCATTTTTATAAAACGGGACTTGCTCATGACCGCACTTACTACGCCCATCGACTTTTGGTCTACGCTGAAACAAGAAGCGCAAGTTGTTGCTGAAAAAGAGCCTTTGCTGTCTAGCTATGTGCATGCCAGTGTTCTTGCACATCACAACTTTGAATCGTCGCTAAGCTTTATTCTGTCGAACAAAATGGCAGACGACGTCATGCCTGCGCTCGCCATTCGTGAAGTTTTCGATGAAGCTTACTTACTTGAACCTGGCATCAGCGAAGCGGCTATTGCTGACATTCTAGCGATTAAGGCGCGGGATGCGGCGGTCAACGATTACCTAACCCCCTTACTTCACTTCAAAGGTTTCCATGCTGTGCAGGTGCATAGAATGGCGCATTACCTCTGGGTACACGGTCGTCACCAGCTTGCTTTATTCTTGCAAAGCCGCAACTCGGCGAGTTTTGGTGTAGATATACATCCTGCTGCACGAATTGGTAAAGGCGTTATGTTTGACCACGCAACCGGCATTGTAGTGGGTGAAACCGCAGTGGTTGAAGACAATGTGTCTATTTTGCAGAGCGTTACATTAGGTGGTACCGGTAACGAGTCGGGCGACCGTCACCCTAAAATTCGCCAAGGCGTGTTAATTGGCGCTGGCGCCAAGATCCTCGGAAATATTGAGATAGGTGAAGGCTCAAAAGTAGGTGCTGGTAGCGTTGTACTTAATAGCGTTCCAGCTCACGTTACTGTGGTGGGTGTTCCAGCTAAAGTGGTTGGGAGGCCGGTTTGTCAAAGCCCCTGTGAATCCATGCGCCAAAACGTACTAGAAGACAACTAAAGCTGTGGGGTCAGAGTCCCGACTCTGACCCCATTATTCATAGGAAGTGGGTTAACTCGTTGAGGTTGTCTAGTGCGACGTGGGGAAGTACGCTAACGGGCTCATTGGCTAGTATCATTGGCCTGTTACAGGCAAACCATGCTGCTTGATAGCCAGCGTTGATAGCTCCTTGTACATCCTTGATAATATTGTCGCCCACGTGAAGAATATGCTTCGGCGCAATTTGTAAACGTGCAGCCGCTTCATCGAACATATCGCGGGCTGGTTTCATCGGTCGTGTTGTACTGGCGTGAAGAATCGATCCAAAATAACCTTCAATACCTATTTTTTCTGCGTTTACATTACCGTTAGTAATGCCGATAAGCGGTAATTGACTACTTACAGCCTTGAGGGCTGCGTGTACATTGTCAGCCAATTCAAAGTCGCTTCTTGCGTCGTAAAAGCAGTTAAAGCAAGCTTCTACTGCATCACTAAGTTCACGGTCGTTGTTCAACTCTGTTGTTAATTTTTCAGGTGTGGTGTTAGAAAGTGCTGCGGTAAGCACTACACGGCGAAGCTGCCCCATGTCAGATGCCAAACGCAAATCCTTTTTAATAGCTGCTCGCTTTAATGCCTGCCAATCTAGTGGCGATAGTGCCGCAGCGTCCTTATGATGCCTAGCAATATGCGCTTGCAGCGCCTGCTCAGCCCTTTGGATGATTGGTTCGTTATTATAAAGGGTGTCATCAAGGTCGAAGGTCATCGCCTCGACTTTGTTGATAGACCGGAAAAACTGCATGGTAAAACCTTAAGTGAGCGTTATTTTTTTCGCGCGCGCGGATGAGCCGCATCGTATACGTTGGCGAGGTGCTGGAAGTCGAGATGGGTATAAACCTGTGTCGTCGACAAGTTAGCGTGCCCTAACAGTTCTTGAACCGCACGTAAGTCGCCACTGGATTCTAATACGTGAGTAGCGAAAGAATGGCGCAGTTTATGAGGGCTTACTTTTTGCGATAGGGACTGCTCTTGTGCCATTTTATCTAAGCGATTGGCGACTTGCCTGTTCGATATTCGGGTTTTGCGTTTACTCACAAATACTGCACTTTCGTACGGCGATGCGTAGGCAGGCCGAACTTTTAACCAGGCATAAAGGGCTTTTTGCGCATGTCGACCCAGAGGCAGTATTCGCTGTTTACTCCCTTTACCCATGACTTTTACCGTACCGTCTTTTAAACAGTCGGCTAAATTAAGCCCGGTAAGTTCGCTCAAGCGTAGGCCACAGCCATATAGCAGTTCAAACATAGCTACATCCCTTAACTGCACGCCTTCATCATCGTCACTGCTTCGAGGTGAAGCATTAAGTAACTGCTGCATCTCATCTACGCTAAGCTGCTTGGGTAATGGCTTTCCCTGTTTAGGAGCTTGAATGCCCTCTACAGGGTTGCTAAACAGCTGCTGGTGGTCAATAAGGTACTGGCAAAAGGTTCTAAGTGCTGACAGTCGTAGTGCAATACTGCGCGAGCTGTGTCCAGCCATCTTGGCATCGGCCATTACGCGCTTAATATCACTGGGCGTAAGCCCAGACCATTCGCAGAGCCCAAGGAGCTTAGCCACTTCGGTTAGCTGGCGCTGATAATTTTTGATGGTGTGAAGAGATAGCCCACGCTCCACCTGAAGATGAAGCAGAAACTTATCTAGCCATTGCTGGCAGGGTTCGCTGATCAAGGCGTCCGTAGACACTTCACCTAATATCCCATCATTTCAGGCAAGATGATATTAAGCACTTGCTGAAGTTGCTGAAGCAAAAGGGTATCCATGTCTGGAGTAAAGTGGCTGGCATCACTGCTGCTAATGCCTAAAATACCGAGTTCACGGTTGTCACCAAGCAGCATTAGCGCTACAGACTCCGCAGGGCTTTCTCCGAAAAGCAACTGGCGTTCGTGCTGTGACAAACGGCCAAAGAAAAAGTTGGTATTTTTAAAGCGCTTTTCCGTGAACAAACGTTGTTGCAGTTCAGGAATAGCATGGGGGCCTTTAAAGCTTTTGATCACCGCAGAGGACAACTGTAAACGCTCTTGTAATATATCTTCTAACGTAAACTGTACTTCAGCAACACTTTCGCAGCGTAGTAACTGCACGTTTAAGTCGGTATAAACGCGATATATTTTTTCGTTTTGCTTAGCGATGGTAACCAGCTGATTAAGCTTAAAGTTAAGCTGTCTAACTTTTTGTCTTAACTGGTCACTTTGAATTTCAACGAGCGAAACACTGCCTTTGTGTTCATGAGGCAGCTTAATCTTTTCAAGCAGGTCGGGGTGCTCGGCGAAAAACTCAGGGTTTTGTAACAAAAACGCGCGCACATCAGCACTCGACAATTCCGTTGTGTCGTTAAATGGCTCAATTAATTGCGTGGCGTTAGACTGCCCTGATACTTCGCTCATAAATTTATATGTCCGTCATATACGTGTTCGGCAGGCCCTGTCATTTTTAACACGTTATCTGGGCCTGGCCAGCGTATACGTAAACTGCCCCCGGGCAAGTCTACCCGTACGTCTTTACCTAATTTACCCTGTATTTGCCCAATTGCAACTGCTGCACATGCGCCGCTGCCGCAGGCTAGAGTTTCACCTGAACCACGTTCAAATACGCGAAGTTTGATATGTGAGTCGTTGATAATTTGCATAAAGCCTACGTTTACGCCTTCGGGAAAGCGTTCGTGCTTTTCAACAAGCGGACCAATTTCGGCCACATCGGCTGTATCAACGTCGTCAACTTCCATTACGCAATGGGGGTTGCCCATTGACGCTGACCCAATAAACAAGGTGCGTTCGCCCACACGCAAAATATAGGTATTCTCTTGCTTGTTGGCTGTAAGTGGAATATTCGCAGGCTCAAACTCTGGTTTGCCCATGTTAACGGTCACTTGGCCGTCTTTCTCTAAATACAGCACCATCTTACCTGCTTTGGTGCTTACCACTATTTTGTTGCGATTAATAAGGCCTTTTTGCTTAACAAAGCGTGCAAAACAACGTGCGCCATTGCCGCATTGCTCCACTTCTGAGCCGTCAGCATTGAAGATGCGATAGTGAAAGTCTTGTTCAGGGTCGTACGGTGGTTCTACCATCAACAGCTGGTCGAAGCCAATACCGAAGTTTCGGTTAGCTAATTGCTGAATTTTTTCTTTAGAGAAAAAGACGTTTTGAGTAACGTTATCAATAACCATGAAATCGTTACCCAAGCCGTGCATTTTAGAAAATTGAACCTGCATTAAACGCGCATCTATCTTGTTAGTTTGTCTCTAGTTTACGGAAGTTTGTACTCACCTTGCCAGAGATCTTTTTGTTTTTCTCTTTCGCGAACCACAATTGCTTTGTCACCGTCTACCATAATCTCGGCTGGACGGCAGCGACTATTGTAGTTTGACGCCATAACGAAACCATAGGCACCTGCACTGCGAACTGCAAGTAAATCGGTAGGTTCAATGGCTAATTCGCGGTCTTTTCCTATAAAGTCACCGGTTTCACACACAGGTCCCACAACGTCATAGGTGCGAGGCGTTGCCGTGCTTCCTTCCTTTACGGGAATAATCTTTTGCCATGCTGAGTAAAGCGCAGGGCGCAATAAATCGTTCATTGCAGCATCGACAATGGCAAAGCTCTTTTCTTCACCTTCTTTGATAAATTCAACTTCAGTGACCAGGATACCTGCGTTAGCTGCAATAGCTCGACCAGGTTCAAGGATTAACTTAAGGTTTTCACGGCCTACCATTTTCTCAGCCATGGCTTGTGCGTAGGCTTTAGGGTGAGGCGGTTGTTCGTCGTTATAAGTCACGCCAAGACCACCACCTACATCTAAGTGCTCAATAATGATGTTGCGCTCTGCTAGTTCGTCAATAAGCAGAAGTAGACGCTCTAGCGCATCTACAAACGGACCGATTTCAGTGAGCTGTGAGCCAATATGGCAGTCCATACCAACCACATGTAGGTTGGGCAGGGAAGCGGCTAATTCATAGGTAGCAAGCGCTCGTTCGCGGGCAATACCGAATTTATTCGCTTTCAACCCTGTAGAAATATAAGGGTGGGTTTTGGCATCTACATCAGGGTTTATGCGCAGTGAAATAGGGGCTTTCACGCCCATTTCGCCCGCAACCTGGTTAATTCGATGAAGCTCTGGCTCTGATTCTACGTTGAAACACATGATGCCTTGTTCTAGCGCATAACGAATTTCATCGTGCTTTTTGCCAACGCCTGAGAATACTACCTTACTTGCATCGCCACCGGCTTCGATTACGCGAGCCAGTTCACCTGCTGAAACGATATCAAAGCCTGAACCTAATTTGGCTAGAACGCTTAATACACCGATGTTCGAATTCGCTTTTACCGCGTAACATACAAGGTGAGGGTGCTCACCGATAGCATCGTTAAAGGCATGCCAATGACGCTCTAGCGTTGCGCGTGAATAAATATAAACCGGCGTTCCGTGCTGGGCTGCAATATCAGAAACAGCCACTTGTTCAGCATGCAGCTGACCTTGGCTGTAGGCGAAAAAATCCACTAGTTCAGCTCTCCAGAAGTAGTTGCGGGGGATGGGGTGTTGGCGCTTGATGAAGCCTCAGCTTCTGCATTATTAGAAGACGCTGGTTCAGCAGATGTGTTTTGTGCAGGCGCGTCAGGAATGTAGAGCGCCCCTTTGTACCCACAGCCACACAATGCTGAGAGTGTTAGCAAGAAAACAACAGACTTTTTAAGCACGAAAGATCCCGCAAAGAATACGACAAATGCCGCTATCATCGCATTGCGGTGTTAAATTGCAAGAGCCAATAATCGTTCTTGTGTTTTATCGCCGTAATGAACGTTTTTCCAAAGTGTATCGCATAGGCTCTTGGTGTCAGAAAAGTCTTTATTTTTGAGCCAGTCGATGAGTATGTTTGGATTATCAGGAAAGGCTATCGCTTCGTTCTCGGGCGCATCAAGCCATTCTTCTACAATATCGGTGTCGAGCTGAAAAAGTGTCTGGCATAAATCCAGTTTATTCAGGGTTAGTACGTTGGACAGCTGCTCGAACTGGCCATGTAAGGGCTTAATGAGTAGTTTCTTGCCTAGCTGAAGTGCTTCGCTCGATAGCTCAAAGCCCCCATTAGCAATTACACCACTGGCGTGCTGAAGTGCTTTTTGAAAATGCTTTTTGGACGTAGGGCGCCAATGAATGTGGCCCACTTCCTTTGCTTCGTCAATATTAGGATGGAAACACTCAAATACTTGATCACTTAGCGGCTCAAGCATTTGCTGAATATCTTCGATATCTTCAAACGGTAGGTAAACCAAAACATGGCCATTACCTGAAGACGTTATTGGCTTTTCAGCAACGAAAGGTGGGATGATAGGCTGGTTGAAATGATACCAATGCACGCCTAGCTGTAGATCGGTAGGCGCAAACATTTTCATGAGCACCGTATCAAATATGGTATTCCCGCTTTTCGGCACATTATAAGCAAACGCCGCTTGGTGGCTGATAGAAATAGACGGTAAGCCTTGCTTTTTAGCTGCCCACGCCGTCACCGGTTCAAAGTCGTTAACCAGCAAGTCGTAATCGCGAGTATCGAATGCTTTGATATCTTTATTTAACTGACGAATGCTGGCTTCTTTCACCGTAGACCATTTGTCTACTCGACCGCTTTTCGTAATGAAACTAAGTCCTTTATATGTTCGATATTCTCCGAACACTTCCATATCAAAATATTTTTCAGGGGCACGGCCGGTAAAAACAAAGTCAACGCTAATGTCATCCCGCTGCGTTAGCGCGGCAGCCATAATTCGTGCCCGGGCAATATGCCCATTTCCGGTGCCTTGCACACCATACAATAATTTCATACTACCCCAGAATTGAAATACTTAGTGTCGCGATTGTTACACCTAGCAGTGATCCTGCAACCACATCAGAAGGATAATGTACACCTAACAATACTCGTGATAGCCCGATAAGTGCTGCCCAACTGTAAGCAAGTAAGGCAAATGGCGGGTAATAGTGCGCCACGATACAAGCCATTAATGTTGCGGCCGCAGTATGACCTGAGGGAAGTGAAAACTTATCCGACGGCGTGACATGTGCTGTTAAATTCATTAGAAAATCGCAAGGGCGCGGGCGCTTGAACATTTTCTTAAGCAGCACATAAACGGGTAATTCCAGCGCATATGCCATCAGCGCTGTGTAGAGGAAAAGCTCACCGTGTTCAGGCTCAAACGCCCAAAGCAACATGCCAATGACGAAGTATAAATAGCCGTCACCTGTTCTTGATAGCCATACAATACTTCGGCAGTCTCTTTTTTGCGTCAGTTTGTAGAGGCGATAAAATAAGTCAGTGTCATACTTGGTCAAGGATTTCATCAACATTGCCTTGTCCCCTATCGATTAATTACTGCACAGGCTAAAGTGTGTCTATGAACAGTGGGTGACGGAAAAAAGAAACTTTTTTGACAACTCACGTGGTTTCTTTTTATTCATGCATCCTTTGCTCAAACGGGGAATGTGGTTATTAAACAAATTTTTTAGCAAAAGTATTTCAGCTAAATGAATAAAGCAAAATACGTGCTCATGTTGGCTATGGTTAGAGGAAAGCCTTGCATTTTAAACAAATGCGAAAAATTTGACGAAACGCGGTAAATCAACCGTTTGCATCATAAGAATTAATGCTATGCTAAGTTTTACGAGCTTAGAGCTTCAACGCTTCTCAATTTTAGTAAGGCAAAAAGAATGGAATACAACACATCTGAATTATGCGACTTGTTTGCTGATAGCGTAGACGTAGTAGATCCAATTTTCGCAAGCTTTGGTGGCCGTTATTCTTTCGGTGGTGAAATTACCACTATTAAATGCTTTGAAGATAGAGGTCTTATTGACCGTGTACTTGCTCAGCCTGGTGCGGGTAAAGTGCTGCTGATAGATGGCGGAGGTTCAAGTCGTCGTGCTTTATTTGATGCATCATCTGCTCAAATTGCTATTGATAATGATTGGGAAGGCGTTGTGATTTACGGCAGTGTGCGGGAAGTCGATAGCCTTGCTGAATTGGACATTGGCGTGTTGGCTGTTGCAGCAATCCCTGTGAATGCTGAGTGCGAAAGCATAGGTGAGGTAGACGTCCCCGTTAACTTTGGTGGCGTTACGTTTCTACCTGAAGACCACCTATATGCTGATAGCACGGGTGTTATTCTTTCCCCCGAGCCACTAGACTTAGATTAGAGTTGACCAGTAAGCAGAAGTTACCTGCTTTAAGAATTAAAAAAACGGAGGCGTATGCCTCCGTTTTTGTTTTAAATACTTACGAAATTTCCGAGACCTAGGTGAGGCGAATTAATGCCGGAGTTGGCGAAAACTATTTATTGGCCTCGTCAAACACCTTGTTTAAATACATAGCGATACGAATTCCCGCCATCTGCAAACGCTTTTTGGCAGTAGGTAGGTGATTGTATAAATAATCGTAGCTCATGTTGTTGGCGTCATCTGGATAAATAGTGTCGCGAATAGCGGTACTTTCTTTAATCCATACCATAGGGTCGGTGGTTGCCCAGCTGCGAATATCTTTAGAGTTAATGGTCTTTGTAAGCCATTCAGTCCATTCAGAATATGACAAGTCGCGCTGGTCTAACATTTGCGAATCCCACACGCGGTGCAAGTTAGAGTCTTGCCAAAAGAAGCGTACTTTTACATCGTTACCGCCACGATCGGTGCCGTTTCCAGCGTGAAGTGGTTGATGGAGATCGCCTATGATATGCACGATAAACTGAAGGGCTAGACGTTTTTCCTCAATGCTGGCTGTGTCGCTTTTTAGGGTTTCAGTAAATTGCTTTAAAGCGGTAACTGCATCGCCTTGTTTTGGTGCGCCAACGTCTTTATAAGTCTTGCCCTCAGGTACAGAGACATAATGCCAAGGACTGGCCGTTTTCTGCCAAAATTCGCTGGGGTTAGAACGCATTTCATCGGCATGGGTAGAGGCTTCAGCCAAAGAGCCATGTGGCAGCAAATCCATAATTGCCGCCTGAGAAAGTGGGCTAAGATATTGCTCGGCAATAGCGCCAGTTACTCGGTGGCCGGTCTGACCCCAGCCGAAAGCAGGTGATGAAATGCACAATATAAATAGTGTGCTCAGCGCAACTGCGCAAATCCTGTTTGCAAACGCGAACATGGTTAATCCTCAGAATGTTTGGAAGACTGATAGCCCCATCTTGCGACAAGAGACTGCTCAATACCTAGGTGATCTAGTATGCGCGCCACAACAAAATCTACCAAGTCATCGATAGTCTTGGGGTTGTGATAAAAACCTGGCGCTGCAGGCATAATAGTAGCACCCATTTGCGAAAGCTTGAGCATATTTTCTAAATGAATAGAAGAAAGCGGCATTTCACGGGGCACTAAAATTAGCTGGCCCCGCTCTTTTAAAACAACATCGGCAGCGCGCTCAATCAGATTGTCGCTTGCGCCAATACTAATGGCCGAAAGCGTACCTGTAGAACAGGGGCATACGACCATTTTTGCCGGAGCAGCCGAGCCAGACGCTACCGGTGAAAACCACTCTTCTTTTCCAAATACCTTGATTTGGTCAGGTTTTGCATTGCAATGCTCGGTAAAGAACGCGGCTGCGTCTTCGGGGCGCCCTGGGATTTTTACATTCTCTTCGGTGGCAAATACTACTTTTGCTGCTGAAGAGATAAGTACGTACACTTGATACTCTGCATTAACCAGCGATTTCAAAAGTGTTAGCGCGTAAGGTGCACCTGATGCACCTGTGATAGCAAGCGTGACTTGCTTGTCGTGTTTCATGGTTTAGCCTCTGTAGATAACAAACATAGCGAAGCTTGTTTATCGGGTATTACTTCGTTTTATGCTGTCTTTCTTATAGTTTGGACTTCATTTTCAGTGCATCGAGTATACGGCCATGAATACCTTCAAAACCCCCGTTACTCATTACAAGAATATGATCGCCCGGTTGTGCTACGTTGCAAACGCCTTGAACGATCTTCTCTACATCTTTGAAGCAGTGGGTAGGTGCGTTACTGTGCGCTACCGATTCAACTAACGACCAGTCCATGCCCTCAGGTTCATAAAGGTACACCTCATCGGCTTTTTGCCAAGAGTTTGCCAGCGTATTTTTATGTACGCCCATTTTCATCGTGTTTGACCGAGGCTCTAGCACAGCTAGAATACGTGCATTACCCACTTTTTTACGCAGTCCATCAATTGTAGTCGCTATAGCGGTAGGGTGGTGTGCAAAGTCGTCGTATACGGTGATGTTGTTTACTTCACCTTTTACTTCCATGCGGCGCTTAACATTCTTAAAAAATGATAAGGCTTCAATGGCATCAGGTAAGGTAACACCTGCATGGTGGGCAGCAGCTATAGCCATTAAGGCGTTGTCTACATTATGTTGACCAAGAAGGGGCCATGTTACGGTTCCCACGTTAACACCGTTATGTATTACATTGAATTCACTGCCGTCTTTCTTTAGCAGTTCAGCATGCCATTCTTTGCCTAACGATTGACGAGAAGACCAGCAGCCTTTCTTCAGCATATCTTCGATGGCCGGGGTGCTGTTTGGCGTAAGGATAAGCCCGTTTTCGGGCACCATGCGAACCAAATGGTGAAACTGAGTTTGAATAGCCTCAAGATCAGCAAAAATATCTGCATGGTCAAACTCAAGGTTGTTAATCACTAAGGTTTTTGGCCGGTAGTGTACGAATTTAGAACGTTTATCGAAAAATGCACTGTCGTATTCGTCAGCTTCAATAACAAAAAAGGGGCTTTCACCCACGCGGGCCGATACACCAAAGTTCTCTGGAACGCCGCCAATCAGATAACCAGGGTTAAGCCCAGCGTGTTCTAAAATCCACGCTACCATGCTGCTGGTGGTGGTTTTACCGTGGGTACCGGAAAGCCCTATTACCCAACGATCTTTTAGTAAGTTATCTAGCAGCCATTGCGGGCCGCTGGTGTAAGGTAAGTTGCGGTTTAGCACGTATTCCACGGCGGGATTGCCGCGCGACATGGCATTACCAATAACCACCATGTCTGGCGCTGGATCAAACTGGCTTTCACAATAGCCTTCGGTCAGCTCGATGCCTAGTGCTTCGAGCTGCGTGCTCATTGGTGGATAAACGTTTTTATCTGAGCCTGTCACTTTGTGGCCGAGTGTTTTGGCAATAGCGGCGATGCCACCCATAAAACTTCCACAAATGCCTAAAATATGTACATGCATAGCGCATTCTCAATGAATTATCATGTTATTGGAGTACTGTATCAGAACCCTACGACCTATAGATAATTCAATTTGTGTATTTCAACCTATGCGTTATGCCTTTAAATTACGCTCATCTTAGAATATCTGTGGGATGCAAACTGGTATGGTGTGTGTATGTCATTGAACTGGTATGTTCCACTTCGCAGTGAACACGGTTACAATCTAACCACAGGTATAAAAACCTGTGCGTGCTAGCTTATAAAAAAAGCCGGTAAGGAAAGCTGAGCGATGGCTGGCACGACACCCTACACACGAAAAAAAGGCTTACATTCAATGAAACGTTTAAATTCCCAATTGCAACAAGACGGTGCACCACTTGAGTTAATTCTGCTCATTCGTACACTGCTAGCGGGCTGTAAAGAAATATCTTTCCGCGTGAGTCAAGGCGCACTTGCTGGCGTGCTCGGTTCAACCCTTTCAGAAAACGTACAGGGCGAAACACAGAAAAAGCTCGACGTTATCTCTAACCATATTCTAAAGGACACGCTAAGGGAATCTGGCTATGTTAAAGCTATCTCGTCTGAAGAAGAAGATGATGTAGTTCCTTGCAATCCGGAAGGTAACTACCTAGTGAGCTTCGATCCACTAGACGGCTCGTCAAACACGGAAATTAACAGCCTAATCGGTACTATTTTCTCTATCACCCATGCACCGCAGTGGATGAAGCCAGATGACCCATCTGCTTTCTTACAGCCAGGCACACAAATGGTTGCTGCAGGTTATGTGCTTTACGGCCCGTCTACAATGCTAGCGCTGACTACCGGTCGCGGTACTCATATTTATACGCTTGATAAAACCCACGGTGGTTTCCTGCTTACTCACCCGAATATTCAGGTGCCCGAGCAAACCTCAGAATTCTCTATCAATGCGTCGAACCAGCGTCATTGGGAACCGGCAATGCAGGCATATGTTGCTGATCTTTTGGCAGGTAAAGAAGGTCCACGTGGTAAGGACTTTAATATGCGCTGGGTAGCGGCAATGGTGGGTGATATTCATCGTTTGCTTTGTCGTGGCGGTATCTTTATGTATCCATTCGATAACAGAGACCCGTCTAAGCCTGGTAAACTGCGTTTGCTCTATGAAGCCAACCCAATGGCATTTTTGATGGAGCAAGCTGGTGGTAAAGCAGAAACCGGTACTGGCCGAATTCTAGAAGTTATGCCTGAAGAAATTCATCAGCGCGTACCGTGTATTATCGGCTCTAAAGACGAAGTTGAAATGTGTTTAAGCTACAACGATAACGCGAAGTAATAAGAAAATGGCCCTTTAGGGTCATTTGTTTATTAAAAAGCAGCAAAATTTAACGAAAAATAAAGAGATTAGTACGACATGGGTCGTAAAGCGTTTTTATTTTGCTGCTGTCACCGTATACTTACGACCAAAATTTCTAATCCATTATTGAAAGGACCTAAGAATGAGCTTGAGTGCTATTTCTGCTGGTAAAAACGTACCAGATGAAGTGAACGTAATCATCGAAATTCCAGCACACGCTGACCCGGTGAAGTACGAAGTAGACAAAGACACTGGCGCGCTATTTGTTGACCGTTTCATGGCAACTTGCATGCACTATCCAACTAACTACGGTTACGTTAACAACACCTTGTCAGAAGATGGCGACCCTGTTGACGTTCTAGTAATGACACCGTTCCCACTACTTGCGGGTTCTGTAATCAAGTGCCGTCCAGTTGGCGTCCTAAACATGACAGACGAGTCTGGTAAAGATGCAAAAGTACTAGCGGTACCAGTAGACAAGCTTTCTACTATTTACCGTGACGTTAAAGAAATTGCAGACGTACCTCCGCTTCTTCTTAAGCAAATCGAGCACTTCTTCGAGCACTATAAAGATCTTGAAGAAGGAAAATGGGTGAAAATTGACGGTTGGGCAGACGCTGCAGCTGCAAAAGAAGAAATTACCGCAAGCATCGCGCGTTTCGAAGCAGAATAATTCACGCTGCTTTAAATTGATGATACAAAGGGCTGGTGTAATACCAGCCCTTTTTGTATGTGGTCTAAAAGTGAATATTGATAGCTAAGACTAGGCATTACAACAGAAAGCTAAACAGATACCTGAAAGAGACCTGTATGTACCACCTGAAACAAACCGTGACCTCATTATTTGCTGTACTTATGATGGTCGTAACCTTTAACTCTTTGGCAGATGAGACTCCCACTGAAGTATACTGGGAAGACCTGGTGCCTGAGGGCTTTAATGAGCTCGCGCCACCTTCAGTTCAACACAATGGCGAGATGAGTCAGCTTCAGCCTGACGCACCAGTTGTCGATACCTTTGATGGCAAACGGGTGAAAATTCCGGGTTTTGTCGTGCCGCTAGAAGGTACGGCAGAGCTAACCACCGAGTTTTTACTTGTTCCATATTTCGGAGCCTGTATTCACGTACCACCGCCGCCGTCTAATCAAATAGTGTACGTAAAATTTGAAGAAGGTGTGCGGATAGATAATATTTACGACGCGATTTGGGTAACCGGCGAATTATCGACTGACGGTTGGAAAGGAGATATTGCGTCGGTAGGTTATCGCTTAACGGGCGAAGCCGTAGAAGGGTTTTAAGCTTTAAAAGTTTAAAAAGGATATCAGGTGTTTACAGGTTTATCAGCGTTTCCCATTACTCCATTCAAACAAGAAGCTATTGATTACAAAGCATTTCAAGGGCTTGTTGATAATTTGGCTTCGGCGAATGTAGATTCAATTTGCGCGATAGGCTCTACTGGGCTGTATCCTTATCTAACGCGAGAGGAAAAGTACGACGTAGCCAAGCTCGCCGTCGACCACGCAAATGGCATTCCTGTTATGGCAGGCGTTGGGGCGCTGCGTACTTATGACGTGTTAAAAAACGTTGAAGCTGTGCAGCAAGCAGGTGTTAATGCTGTGCTGTTAGCACCAGTTTCCTATCAAGTGCTTAACGAAGAAGAAGTGTACGGCCTGTATGAGGCAGTGAGTCACGAGGTATCTGTGCCTATCTGCGTTTACGAAAATCCTCGCGTGACTAATTTTACCTTCAGCGATGATTTATACCGCCGCATAGGCAAATTGCCCAATATCGGGGCGATTAAAATACCCGGTACTCCGTTTGCCAAAAGCGCAATGGATAATAGTTCCAGCAAGGATATCCCACCCTCTGAAGCAAGCAGTAGCGAAGGCGCTCGTCGATTAGCATCATTACGAGAGATAATGCCTGCACACATTGCTATAGGCGTGAGTGGTGATAGTTTTGGCGCAGCAGGAATGAGTGAAGGTTGTGACCTCTGGCTCTCTGTTATAGGGGGAATATTCCCGCGAACCGTAATGCGCATAATCGACGCCGCTCAGTCTGGTAATGCTGTGGATGCACAGGCTCAGTCACAAGCGTTAAGCGGAATATGGAGCATGTTTGCGCGCAATGGCGGTGGTTTGCGTGTGGTTGCTGCCGCGGCAGAAATTTTGGGCTATTGTGAAACGCCTAGCTTGCCTGCACCCTTCTTACCTATCGATAAGAGAGAGTACAGCGAGCTAGAACGCATTATCGCGCAGTTATCGTTAAGTTAGCCTTGCGTATAAATCTGTTCAGCGCGGTTAAATAAAAGCCACGACGTTAGAATGTACTTGTCGTTACTTTTTGGAATTTGGCCGCGGTGTGTGTGCGTAAAATAGGCAGGCGCAATCACCATTCTGCCTGCTTTGGGCTTAACCGCACGGTTTTGATAATAAAATTCCGTCTCGCCGCCTTCTTCCACATCGTTTAAGTAGTACATAAACAGCAATACGCGGTGAAGTGCATCGTTATGTTGAAGCTGTGGATAGACTTCTGAATGCCAGTACGGGTAGCCACCATTGCCTGCGGTGTAGCGTTGCGCATTTACATCGCCAACCCGAAACAGGTAATTCACCAAATTCGCCAAATTGGGTTTGCCCACTTCATCAAAATTTTCACCTGTTACTTTTACCGGTTCGCCAGTTTTGGGATGGCGTACGGTTAGGCCAATAGGCCCAACAAGCGCAAAATAGTACTTTTCAATGTAGGAGACCAGCTGCTGCCCAGTGTGCTGCATCACTTGCTGAAATAAGTCTTTAAATTCCGGGTTGCGGCTTATCGACACATCCATGCTGCGCTTTTTATCTAAGTCGACGCCACCACCGGTGCGCCCTTGAGACAAATTGGGGCTGCTTTCAAAGCGTTCCATGAGTTGTTTGCACAGCTCTGGGGGTAACACATCATCAATAACTTCAATTAAATCGCTCATGGTATACCTCTTACTGCGCTTTATTACTTAGTGGGTATGTCTTTAAAGTGTGACGCAAGTTCTGACTTCACATTATCCGGAATAGGCGCAGAACGCTGCGTTTTATAGTCAAAATGCACCATGGTAGTCACGCCCGTTGAGCAAAGCTTATCGTCTTGCCACAGTTCTTGAAACACATCGAATGCACTGTTGCCCAGACGGCTAATGTAGGTTTTCACTGTAACCGGCTTGCCATAGAAAATCTGAGCTAAAAAATCGACCTTATAACTGGCTAAAATGAGTGGCCAGTTTTGTAAGTCTAGATCAGGGGTAAACATTCGGAAAATCGGCTCTCTGGCGGCTTCAAACCACGCAACTAATGCCGTATTACTAACATGCTGTAGGGCATCGGTTTCACAAAAACGCACGTCGAAAGATGTGACAAGTGGTGCTGTATTACTCATAAATATTTATAGGTGTTATAGGTTTGGTTTCCACTCTAGCATTATGGAAGGGAGTTTTCAGTAAGCCCTTGTGAAAGTGATAGTGTTTAACGTAAATCGTCGTGTTTTGATTACCTTACAGGGGTGTGCCGTCCGGTCCTTTTGCATTACAATCCGTGTCTAACTTTTTGAGCGAACATACTATGACTGCGATTGGGATTGACTACGGTACATCAAATTCTGAGGTTGTGTATTTTGATGGAACGGCCCATCAGCACATCAAACTTGACCCGCTAGATAAGAAGGGCAATAAGATCCGTTCTTCGGTGTTCATCTACTTTGAGGATGAATTACCGCCGCCGCCCGATGCCATGGTTGAAGCGAAAGTGGCACAGCTACAGCGCGTTATTAGCGAGCAAATAGATAAGGCAAAGGACGGCTATTATTCGGCAAAAGACCCAAAAGAACAGGCGATGTATAGCGATCGTATCGACTCACTGCGCGGCGATCTGCACAACAAGCCTGCTTTACAGCGCAAAGCGATTGCACAATTGATGCATGCAATGTCGCTAGACGAAATCCCTTTGCTGCGCTTGGTAGAGCATGGCAAGTTTGCGTTTGGTGAAGAAGGGTTTAGGCGCTTTCTTAAAATGCCTGATAAAGGCCGACTCATTTATTCACCTAAGAACTTTTTAGGCGCGTCGTTAGACGGCGACCAAAAACAAGCGTTCATCGGTATTATTGCTAAGCAGCTCGCTTACTTTAAACAGTGTGCTGAGCTGCAGCTAGGTAAGGTGGTAAACAATGCGGTTATTGGCCGCCCAGTTAAGTTTCATGGTACCCGCGGTGAGGAAGGGAACGCGCAGGCTATTCAAATTATGACTGAAGCGGCGACGAAGGCTGGGTTCTCAGGGGTTAACTTCTTAGATGAACCTATCGCAGCGGCGTATAAAATTGAACAAACCCTACCAAGGGATACCACTACGCTGATTGTAGATATTGGTGGGGGTACCACGGATATTTGCTGTATTAAGCTTTCTCCCGAGCGTTCCAATCAGCTTGATCGCAAAGACGATGTTCTGTCGGTAACAGGCAGGCGTTTAGGCGGCATGGATTGCGACAAAAGCTTGGTGCTCAAGGCTATTGCTCCAGAAATGGGAATGGGCCTTAAGATGATTAACGGGCTTCCTGTTCCTCCTACGTACTTCTCTGATATGTGCGCGGTTGATAACATTCCAGCTCTTACTCGCTTTTTCTCTGACGATTACGGGTTAGATATTTCTCAAACCATGTCGGTGATAAAAGAGCCTGCCCAGCTAGAACGCTTGCTTATTGTTCAAGAGAACAAGTTGTCTGCCCGTGTGGTGAACTCGGCCCGATTAGCCAAAGAACTACTTTCGAGCAAGCAAAACATTACGCTGCCGCTGCACTATATTGAAGACGACTTTGATGTAGATATTTCACAGGACTCACTTAAAAAGGCGTTAAAGCCTTGGCTAGATAAAGTGAAAGCGTTAGTTGTGGAATGTTTGGAAAACAGCAGTGAAAAACCAGAGGTGGTAATGATAACGGGTGGTATGAGTTTATCGCCTATTGTAGTTGATGCACTTTATGAAAAACTGCTTACGGGGCTGCCTCGATTAGAAAACGATGCGTTCAACTCGGTGTGCGAAGGGTTAGCAATACAAGCGGCCAAGCACGCTTAATCTTTTATAATCTTTCTCAGATATGAAAAACAACAAGCCTTAGCGCGGTTACACTTACTGCGCTAAGGCTTTTTTGATCAGTGCTTCAGAATATTGTGTTCTTTCAGATAAACTGCGATGGCCTCTGGCGACTCGAAAGCATTTAACAGCATTTCTTGTGCGCGCGCTTTCACATCGTTATCTTCAGATGATGAAAGTAAGTGGTACCAAGTCTTAACTAAGGCTAGTGGTGGCGTTTGAGTCATTGGGTTTCGCTCCAGCAATTCTTACTGCAAAATTCACATAAATCATCGTAACGTATGATTTGCCAAAACAAGCTCTGACCAGCATGAAAAAACGTGTAAATAAACGTCAACGCGCACTTTTTACAAGCTGCCGTGTAAATTACACAGCAGCTTACAAAGAAGAAGTCATGCGCTCGACGCCTACGAATTTACATCTAAACCGGCTCAAGCTTGTGTGAGCATGGGTTTCAGGAATCGTCCTGTATGTGAAACTTCTTGTTGTGCCACATGCTCAGGTGTTCCCTCTGCAATAATCTGGCCACCTCCGGATCCACCTTCGGGTCCAAGGTCGACAATCCAGTCTGCGGTTTTAATCACATCCAGGTTGTGCTCAATAACCACAACGGTATTACCGTGATCGCGCAGTCTGTGAAGGACGGCTAATAACTGTTTAATATCGTGGAAATGCAACCCGGTGGTTGGCTCATCCAAGATATAGAGTGTTTGCCCAGTGTCTCTTTTTGACAACTCTTTCGCCAATTTCACGCGCTGTGCTTCACCACCTGATAACGTAGTGGCTGCTTGGCCTAGACGAATATATGACAAGCCAACGTCCATGAGGGTCTGCAATTTACGTGAAATAGCAGGAATGGCATCGAAGAACTGACGGGCATCTTCCACCGTCATTTCCAACACTTCGTGAATGTTCTTATCTTTGTACTTTATCTCAAGGGTTTCACGGTTATAGCGTTTGCCCTGACATACGTCACAAGGCACATACACGTCTGGCAAAAAGTGCATTTCCACTTTAATTACACCGTCACCCTGACACGCCTCACAGCGACCGCCTTTTACGTTAAAGCTAAAGCGGCCAGGCTTGTAACCACGTGAGCGCGATTCTTGTGTACCGGCGAACATTTCACGAATTGGAGTGAAAATGCCTGCGTAAGTCGCGGGGTTAGAGCGCGGTGTTCTGCCTATAGGGCTTTGGTCAATATCGACTACTTTGTCGAGCTGGTCTAATCCGGTCATCGACTTATGCGGCGCCGGTTCAGACGTGGTCGCCTTGTTCAGTTCGCGCTGCGCAATTTTGTAGAAAGTGTCATTAATCAGCGTTGATTTACCTGAGCCCGATACACCGGTTACGCAGGTCATTACACCGGTAGGTATTCGTAAATCAACAGACTTCAAGTTGTTACCGGTTGCGCCTAAAAGCTCTAGCCACTTGTCGTCTTTCACCGGTGTACGTGTTGCAGGGATATCTATTTTCTCTCTGCCAGATAGGTACTTGCCAGTAAGTGAGTGTTCACTGTTCTTAATATCTTCCAGCGAACCTTCGGCAATAATCTCACCGCCATGTACACCAGCACCCGGGCCAATATCTACAATGTAATCGGCTTCGCGAATGGCATCTTCGTCGTGTTCTACAACTAGAACAGTGTTACCTAGGTCACGCAATCGCGTAAGCGTGCCAAGTAAGCGCTCGTTATCTCGTTGATGAAGTCCGATAGACGGTTCATCGAGTACGTACATTACGCCAACAAGGCCTGCGCCAATTTGACTTGCCAATCGAATACGCTGAGCTTCTCCACCTGATAGGGTATCGGCGCTGCGCGACATAGAAAGATAGTTAAGGCCCACATTCACCAAGAAGCTTAAGCGGTCCATAATTTCTTTTAAAATTTTCTCAGCTATCTGAGCACGTTGGCCTTCAAGGTTGAGTGTCTCAAAGAAGCCATAAGCATCGGCAATCGACATCTCGGCAATGGCTGGCAGGTTGGTATCTTGTATAAATACATTACGCGCTTCAACACGCAAACGTGTGCCGTTACAGCTACTGCAATGCTGCTGGCTTAAATATTTTGCTAGCTCTTCACGCACCGAGTTTGACTCGGTCTCGCGATAGCGACGCTCCATATTAGGGATAATGCCTTCAAATGGATGCTTACGCTCCATCACGTCGCCACGCTCGTTTATGTACTTAAACGACAGCGACTTGCCCTTAGACCCGTAAAGCACAATGTCTTGGTGCTTTTTATCGAGCTCTTCAAATGGCGCGGTTAGGCTAAATTTATAATGGTCTGCTACTGCCTGTAGCATTTGAAAATAGTAATAGCTGCGCTTGTCCCAGCCGCGAATAGCACCGCCTGACAGACTTAATTCCGTATTACCTACTACTCGTGCTGGGTCAAAAAACTGTCTAGTGCCTAATCCATCACAAGTAGGGCAGGCGCCCGCTGGGTTGTTAAATGAAAACAAGCGCGGCTCTAGTTCGCTAATGCTGTAACCACAGTGAGGGCAGGCGAAATTAGCAGAAAACACAATTTCTTCTGCGTCTTTATCGTCCATATCAGCCACAACCGCGTTACCGCCAGCAAGACTGAGCGCCGTCTCGAATGATTCCGCTAAACGCAGCGCCATGTCATCGCGCACTTTAAAGCGGTCGACCACAACTTCAATGGTGTGCTTCTTGTGCAGATCGAGAGGTGGCGGATCGGATAGATCACATACTTCACCGTCGATACGCGCGCGAATAAAGCCTTGAGCAGACAGGTTTTGCAGCGTCTTAACGTGCTCGCCTTTACGATCTTTAACAATAGGGGCTAGCAGCATTAGCTTGCTGCCCTCGGGCATCGCTAATACTTTATCGACCATTTGGCTGACCGTTTGTGCATCTAGCGGCACATCGTGATCAGGACAGCGTGGCGTACCCACTCGCGCGAACATCAAACGGAGGTAGTCGTATATTTCAGTGATGGTACCCACAGTTGAACGGGGGTTATGCGATGTTGATTTCTGCTCAATGGATATTGCTGGTGATAAACCCTCAATATGATCAACATCTGGTTTTTCCATCATAGATAGAAACTGACGAGCATAGGCAGACAAAGATTCAACGTAACGACGCTGACCTTCTGCATATAGCGTGTCGAATGCAAGAGACGATTTACCCGAGCCAGAAAGGCCGGTTATCACCACCAGTTTGTCTCGTGGCAGTGTTAAATCGATGTTTTTCAAGTTGTGGGTGCGAGCACCGCGAATTTCGATTTTATCCATTGAAGCCTAAATGAGAGAAAAAGAATCAGTATGCCATAGGTGTCAAGTAAAGTGATATGACATTCAAGTTATACTGTAAGCGGAGTAAGCAGATCACCTCGCGGACACAAGCTTACGATTAGTTCTCGCTTAACGTCATTGCAAAGTGGTGATTTTATCCCCACTTTTAAACCCCTAATAAGAAAAAGGGTAGCGCGAGGGGGCTAAATCTACCTCGCGAGCAGAAGAAAATACCAACTGTATTATGCTACACTTCGCGACCTTATTCTTAATGCAGCAGAAACAGGTGTTCTCTGCGCGCTTTTATGTTTTTTTGATTTTATTTATTGAGGGAAACAGACGCTTTGAACGCTTTGGAATTACGCGCCGCGCTTGCACTCGCCTCCGTTTACGTATTACGCATGATGGGGCTGTTCATGGTTATGCCCGTGTTGGCTGTAGCCGCAATGGACTACCCAGATTACTCGCCGCTATTAGTCGGGCTTGCCGTGGGTGGATATGGCCTAACCCAAGCTGCGCTGCAAATTCCTATGGGTATGATGTCTGACAAATGGGGGCGTAAACCCGTTATTTTGCTAGGGCTTGCTGTATTTGCATTAGGAAGCTTTGTAGCAGCAAACGCCGACAGTATGGCCATGATGATTGTTGGGCGTATTCTTCAAGGCGCTGGGGCTATTGCAGGTGCGATAATGGCGCTAGCTACCGATGTAAGCCGGGAAAGTCAGCGAGCCAAAGTGTTAGCTATTATAGGCATAGCCATTGGCTTTTCATTCTATTTAGCCGTTATTTTAGGGCCGCTCATTGCGAACAGCTACGGGCTTGCAGGTGTGTTTGGTATTACTGGTATTCTGGCCATTCTTTGCATGCCGCTGGTTAAATGGGTAGTGCCTAACGGTGTGCAGCTGAGCAGTGGCGATACACTCCCACAAAAAGACCAGCTAAAGCGCTTAATTTTTTCTTCTCAGTTATGGCGTTTAAATATCAGCGTGATGATTCTACACATGATGATAACGCTGTTGTTTGTTCAACTGCCCGTTACGCTACTGAATTTTGATATGACGCTAGACAGTCACTGGACGGTATACTTACCCGTTTTAGGCGCGTCAATTGTAGGTCTAATTATAATGATGGGAGCAGCAAGAGGCCGTACGCCTAAATCGCTCCTTTTAACCGGCGTTGTATTAATGGGCGGCGCGTTTTTGGCGCTGAGTTTAGAGGACCATAGCTGGTGGTGGGTTTGTGCTGCCGTGGTTCTTTTCTTTACCGGCTTTAATTATTTGGAAGCGAATTTCCCTGCATTGGTGTCGAGCATTGCGCCTGCGGGACAAAAAGGAACGGCCATGGGCCTCTACGCTAGTTTTCAATTTTTCGGTGCGTTTTTGGGCGGTGTAATTTCAGGTTTCGTCACCGATATTTGGTCGCAAGAGTTAGCTTATGGCATTGGTGCTGCTAGCACTCTGCTTTGGCTTTTTATTATTCTTGGTGTTAAAGAAGTGAGCCGGGTTAAGCGTGTGATGATGAATGGAGATTTTGATAGTTCAAATGTTTCCACTATCGAAGCTGAATTGCTATTAGTGCCTGGTGTGTTGGAAGTGACATTAAACAGTCAAAATAATGCGGTATACCTGAAAGTTGATCGTGATTTTGATGCGGTAAAAGCGCGAGACGTATTGTCTGCATAGTTGCTTATCTCATTGCAACCATGAAAGGTTAGCATCACACTATTTTTGAAAAGGAAGCGAACACCATGATTGACCTAAGCAGCTACAAAGCCATTATTTTTGATATGGATGGCACCTTAGTCGATTCAATGGGCGCGCATATTGATGCGTGGCGGCTTACGTGCGATGCGTTTGGTTATCCCTTCGACCGAGACTACCAATTCAGTTTAGGTGGTGTTCCTACCTTTGAAACCGTACATCTTATGAATGCAAAGTATGGCAAAAGCCATGATCCAGCAGAGGTTGCTTTATATAAAAAACAGGCGTTTGAAGGGCTAGACCATTTGCCAAGGCTTATTCAAGATACCTTGGACGTGTTTAACCATTATAAGGGAAGCATGCCCATTGCAGTGGGGACAGGCTCAGATAGGCAGCACGCTCAAATGGTGTTAAATGAACACGGCCTGCTAGCCCAATTATCGGCCCTAGTTACAGCCGATGACGTCACTCAAGGCAAACCTCACCCTGAAACCTTTGTGCGTGCGGCAGAATTAATGGGTGTAGCACCACAGCATTGTGTGGTGTTTGAAGATACCGACATGGGACGAAAAGCGGCGGTTGACGGCGGCATGGCGTGCTTTATGGTCGATAATACTCGGCTTATCTACTGAATCTTACCCTGATTGAAAGTTCGAGCTTAGGGCTTACGCTCACTCAATTGCGTTCACTTTATAGTTTCTTAGGCTTATACCGCATCTAGTTCGCTTAGCGCATTTCCGCAGTTATGTAACAGTGAAGATTTTATACGTTTGGTGGCATCATCAATGGCGGATTTCATAGCATCGATAGCAATCTGATTGCTCTCTTTTTCACTGACACTGGCGTTCACATTCATGCTTTGCCCTCTGAAGGTGGTGGCGGGTGAATACTCATCGGCATAGTCAGGTTTGTACTTAACATTAAGCACCACGGTGGCAACCATATTACTTCCTAAGCTTTTTATAAACGCGCGGTTTAGCACTACTTTCACGCTGTTGACTGCTTCAATATCTGGGCTGACATTCATCGCTTCTAAGCTTTGCTGTAACAGTGAATAGAGCGTGTCTTCTGTTACATTACTGCTTCCAACGAGCAAGTCTTTACTCGACCGTATGTCGATTAGTTCTGCCAAGTTAATTGGACAAGCTTTCGCTTTAGACATGGTTAGCTGATAGTCTTTTCTCTGCGACGCAGGAATTAATGATGAGTCAAGCTCGGGTGGCGTAGACTCGCAGGCAACAAGCAAGGGGAGGGCACAGCAGGCAACAATAAGTCGAGCTGGTGATGTAGCGTAAGACATGGAAAATGTTCTACTTTTCATTAAATTATTTTTGTTTTATGCAGATAAATTGTGCAAGTAATATTGTCTTTAGTATAAGAAAGTTTGTATCGCTAAGAAACAGAACAACTGTTGCAAACTGTTACAGCTTGTTTAGCATAGGTGTGGGACTGTTGATTTTGCTGAGCGAGTTTTTGATCAGCGACACAACCATTACACCTATATAACCTGAATAAAAATTTCGCCATAACCATTCAACACGGACAGTTTTTTTAATGATGAGCTTAAAAAACGCGGTAATCAGTGTAGTTGCAAGTGTGTCACTTATTGGGTGTGCAATTAACGTGTCCCCTTCGGCCTTCTTTTATCAAGACACTCAGCAAAAGCCCCTTGATACTACGAAGCTACACGCGGCTATTCAAAAAGACAAAACCTCAGCGGGCATCACCCGTGTTGAAGTTAAAAATGAAGGGGGGTTAACCCTAAGAGGTGTTGCCGTTTCATATCCCGACCCTATTGTTAACATTGTTTTCTTCGCAGACAACCGTATGCCGGTAAGTGAAAATAATAGTGTGATTCATAGGCTGGGAAAGCTACCCGCTAATATATTGTGGCTTGATTATCAGGGAGTAGGGGCTAGCGATAAAGCGAAGGACCTTAGCATTAACGCTATTAAGCAAGACGCGTTAACTCAATTTGATTATGTAGAAAGTGCGTTTGACGCCTCAATTCCCACTATCGTTCACGGCCGAGGTATAGGCAGCTATTTCGCAAGCTATGTTGCTGCAAATAGAAAAATAGACGCTTTAGTATTGGATGGCGCTTTCAATAACATCTCTGATCTCATTGCCAACATGGTGCCAGGATTCTCTAACTCATTCACAAACATGAAGCTTCATGATGAAGTTCATAGTATGCAAATTGCGCCTATTCTCCGTCATTATGAAGGCCCGTTGTGGTTGGTCGTTGGTGAGGAAGACAAGATAACGCCTTATCCTATTAGTCAGCAGTTACTAAAAGATGCATCAAGCAGCGAGAAATACATTTCAGTTATTCCTGGTGCTACCCATAACGCTACGCTTAAAAGCGACTATGCTATTGAGCAGTACAAGCAATTTTTAGCAAGATTCACTCAATAAGCCAACCTTACTCACTGTGGATAAGTAGTGGAAAACCTTGTTGGTAAGTCTGTTAATAGCCATATAGAACAACAGATCACGATCTTAAAGGTGCTTTCTGGTCGGATCACGATATGTCAGTTAAATCAAGCGATGTAGAGCAATTGTCGCTGATCTTAATATTTTTTGATCGTAACCTTGTGCAGGATCAGGCAATTTTCTGTATTGGGGATAAAAATCTTAAGCAAAATGATCAAGCGTATATTTTTGTCAATAGTTTCGTGTCATGAAATTTTTAGAACACGGTCGCTCAAGAATACATCGAATTACGATTAATCACTCACCAAACTGGCCTAGTAATGACTAGATAAAATACCCGCCAATGGCGGGTTTTCATTTTGAGTCCTATGAAAGCTATCCAAATTAAGCGAAGGTTATACCCTTACTACAGAATCTCGTTTAACCACCGTAGGTGTATATTTAAAGGTTAACCCTTCTTCTGGTTTACTCCCAGATGCATACTTTAACGCCAGCTCAGCCGCTTTCGCCGCCATCATTTCAACGGGATAACGCAGCGTGGTTAATTTGGGGCGACAGTATTTTGCCAGCAGTACATCATCGTAGCCCATTACTGAAACTTGTTCGGGAACTGAAATACCGTGGTCCTGCAACATGGTCATAGCCCCTGACGCCATCGCATCGTTGTAAGCCAGCACTGCGGTAAATTTCGCACCGGTGGCAAGCAAGTTTTGCATGGCTAGTTCACCCCCTTCTTGATCAGGAGTGGCGTATTCAATCATGCTTTCAGGTAAGCTTAGCTTTGCGCTATCAATGGCGTTTCTAATTCCTTCAAGACGATGATTTGGATCGTCAATACGATATTGGCTGCTTATTACCGCCACATGTTCGTGCCCTTGATTAATGGCGTATTCCGCCATAAGACGACCACCGGTTACGTTATCAAGCCATACGCAGCGGTTTGCTATTTCTGGAATAAATCGGTTAATTAAAACAAAGCCTGGTACTTGGCTAGCAAACCCGATTAAAGTCTCGTCATCGAGTGCTTTACTGTGCACAACCATGGCTTCAACACGATGCTCTAGCAGGGTTTCAATGGCGCGCAGCTCTGTCTCTTTCTCTATAGAGCCGGCACTAAGAAGAATTTGAACATTATTTTTTCGTGTTATTGATTCGACGCCGTGAGCTAACATTGCGAAAAAGGGGTCATGCAACTCGGCAATAACCACGCCCAACGAGGCGCTGCGTTTTGTAACAAGTGCTCGCGCATTTGCGTTGGGGCGATACCCCATCTCTTCCATGATTTTTTTAACGCGCTGTCGGGTATCGTTGCCTACTTTCGGCCCATTATTGATAACCCTTGATACAGTCGCTAAAGAAACTCCGGCGGCTTGAGCTATATCTTTTATTGTTGCCATTTTCTCTTAAACTTTGTTTTGTAATGCATTGAGGGCCTTAAGACCTGATTGCCATAGCGTACATTATATTTACAAAAAAAGGTAAAATTCTCACGCTTTGTTGTCTTGCAATAAGCCTAATAAACCAGACAAGACCATCAAGTGGTTTTACCAACTCTAGTTCTTTGCTAAACCCCTGTCAAAAAGCGCGGAAAACGTATACCCTTTTACGCGTTATAAATGCTCTACCTATTCCCAAACTTTACGAAAGTGCACGATAGATAGCCCGAACTTTATTTATCTAGCGTCTGAGAAGGTAAAAAAATTGTTATGAAAATAAACGTGTCTACATTTGGTGAAATAGCCGGTAAAACGGTACATGCTTTTACCTTGACTAATAACAACGCGATGTCAGTTACCCTGCTTAACTACGGTGGAATTATTAAGGAAATTCATTTTCCAAATGCGAAAGACGAGTTGATAAGCTGCGTCCAAACTTTTGATACGTTACAAGGTTATATTGAAGACCCTAGTTATCGCGGCGCTATCGTGGGGCGCTTTGCAAATAGGATAGGGCACGGCGTATTTACTTTAAATGGCAAGCAGTACACGTTAGATAAAAATGGTGGTGACCATAATCTTCACGGCGGGCTTGCGGGCTTCCACAAGAAAGTATGGGAAGCGAAAACACTTGAATCGTCCGATAGTGTCAGCGTCATCTTCACATTAACTAGCCATGACGGCGAAGGTGGCTTTCCTGGCAATATCATTGTTGAGGCTTGTTACACGTTGAGTCAGGACAATGAACTATCTTTAAATATTACTGCAACAACAGATAAAGAAACGCCGCTTAGTTTCACGCAGCATGCTTACTTCACGTTGAGCAATGAAGAGCAGGTTGGTAATACACTGATAAAGATTGACGCAGAAAAGGTTACTGATGCAGATAGCAGCTTACTCCCAACAGGTGATTTGGTCGATGTCGGCAATACACCCTTTGATTTCACTTCGCTTACTGCAATTAAACAAAGGGTAGAGCAATCTAATTCCCATCCGCTATTTGATAGTGTGGGAGGCTTTGATCACAATTATGTACTTCAAAATACGTCTGATGATAATCCTCAAGCAGTAGTGAAAGCAGTCGATACTGGCGTAACTATGGAGTTGTTTACTAGCCTTCCCGGATTGCAGTTTTATACCGGTAGCCTGAAAGAGCGTGATCAGTTAGGTGCTTTGTGCCTAGAGCCGCAGCATTTTCCTGATGCGCCTAATAAGCCTTTATTTCCAAACTGTTTTGTAAAGCCAAATGAAAAGTATCAAGAAATTATTCGATATAGATTCAGTGCCTTTTGATATGAGCAGAAAGGAAAAAGAAAATTAATTGTTATTAATTTAACATTTAATTTTCTTTGGGACTTAATTGATAATCGGTGTTTCTTCATATATTATTATTAGGGTAAACGTTTAACCTTATTTTATGTTGCGCATTCCAGCGCATTTGGCTAATGCAGAGAGAGTGATTATGGGAACCCCTTTCGACCCAACTAATGATCCACATCGCCGTTACAACCCATTGTTGGGAGAGTGGGTGCTAGTATCACCACACCGCGCTAAGCGTCCTTGGCAGGGGGCTTCCGAAGAGCCGAACAATGAACAAAAACCGTCTTATGACCCTACCTGTTATTTGTGCCCAACGAATACCCGGGTGAACGGTGAGGTTAATCCAGATTATAAAAGTACGTTTGTTTTTCAAAACGATTTTGCTGCACTTAAGCAAGATACAGCGCCAGCTAGTGAGAATAAAGGCCTGTTCCAATTTGAAACAGAGCAAGGCTGCAGTCGCGTTATCTGCTTTTCACCTGATCACAGCAAAACGTTGCCGGAGCTAACCGACGAAGAACGTGTTGATGTTGTTAATACCTGGAAAGCCCAAACGGCTGAACTGGGTGAAAGCTATCGTTGGGTCCAGGTTTTTGAGAATAAAGGCTCGATGATGGGGTGTTCAAATCCACACCCGCATGGTCAGGTTTGGGCACAACAGCACGTACCCACAGATCCAGCGAAAAAAGTCGTTCAGCTTAAGCAGTACTTTAGTGAACACAAAACGCCTATGTTGCTAGACTACGCTGAGCAAGAAATTAAAAAGCAAGAGCGCGTAGTGTGCCAAAATGATGAATGGGTAGTTGTGGTTCCATATTGGGCTGCATGGCCATTTGAAACTCTATTACTGCCACGTTTTGATGTTCAATCAATGCATAAGCTACCTGATGTGCAATCGCTTTCACTTGCAAAAATCATTGGTGAAATAACAGCAAAATACGACAATTTATTTGAAACGTCTTTCCCATATTCAATGGGGTGGCACAGTGCGCCTTTTGATAATGAAGACCACCCTGAGTGGACGCTACATGCACATTTCTTCCCGCCGCTATTGCGCTCAGCGAGTGTTCGCAAGTTTATGGTTGGATACGAAATGATGGCCGAAGCACAACGAGATTTGACCCCTGAACAGGCGGCAGACAGATTAAAAGCACTGCCTACGGTGCACTACAAGAAACGTGAGAATACTAATGGATAACCGAGTACTTTCTTCTACATTTGAAGCGCATTACGGCACTGAGCCAACGCTAATAGCACACGCCCCTGGTCGAGTGAACATCATTGGTGAGCACACCGATTATAACGAAGGGTTCGTATTTCCAGCTGCTATTAACTTTGGTACTTGGGTTGCGGCAACGAAACGCGACGATAATGACATTATGGTTACTGCAATGGACTACGAAAACCAGCAGAATCAGTTCTCGTTGTCAGACATTAACTACGACGAAGAACAAGGTTGGGCAAACTATGTTCGCGGCGTAGTGAAAGTACTAAAAGAGGCGATACCAGATTTTGGTGGAGCAAATTTGCTGGTAACGGGTAACGTGCCACAAGGCGCCGGTTTAAGCTCTTCAGCGTCTTTTGAAGTGGCAATCCTAAAAGCCTTGAGTGCATTGTATGAATTGCCTCTAGATGGTGTGCAAGCTGCGCTATTAGGCCAAAAAGCTGAAAATAGTTTCGTGGGCTGTTCATGCGGCATTATGGATCAGTTAATCTCAGCCATGGGCAACGAAGGTATGGCAATGCTGCTTGATTGCCAGTCATTAGCCATCGAGCATTCACCGCTTCCAGATTCACACCAAATCGTGATCATCAACTCCAATGTAAAACGTGGTCTAGTGGATAGTGAATACAACTTGCGTCGCCAGCAATGTGAACAAGGTGCATCGCTACTGGGTGTTTCATCATTGCGCGAAGCAACCATGGAGATGCTACAAGACGCGAAAGCACACATGCCTGAAGTAGTTTATCGTCGTGCAAAGCATATTATCACTGAAAACGCGCGCACGTTGGCCGCAAGTCAAGCGTTAAAGTCTGGTGATATTGAAACGGTTAGTGACGCTATGGCGCAGTCTCATGTTTCCATGCGTGACGATTTCGAAATTACCGTACGCCCCATTGATTATTTAGTTGAAATCATTGGTGACGTGTTAGGTAAATCTGGTGGTGTTCGTATGACGGGCGGTGGTTTTGGTGGCTGCGTTGTAGCGCTTGCCCCTACAGACAAAGTTGATGATGTGAAGCAAGTAGTAGCAGACAAGTACTTTGACGAAACTGGCTACCATGCAGACATCTATGTGTGTACTGCTACGCAAGGCGCATTTGCTTAAGTTTGCATGAATGCAAACAAGGATAAGAAACGCTATTCACTCCCTTTTTTAAACAATCCTAATCGTTAGAATTGTTTGTGTCCCTTAAGCCGCAACCTTTGGTTGCGGTTTTTTTTACAAAAGTGCACATTTCTTGTTAAAAAAAATCAACAAAGTGTGATACTAATACTACCCGCAATATCACGATGCGTTTATCGGTGAATTTCTGGCCGATTGATAATTCTTCGTAAGTTGCGAAACGCGTTTTAATAACGTGACACTGGTGTGGCAACAACCAATATAATAATAAAAACAATTTTTCACCTGTGTACCCTGCATAACAATCGCCGCACCCAAAATAAGAACTTTGGGAAAAACTATGAAATTAGCATCAATAGATATCACGTTGTTCGTGGTATACGTCGTCGCGCTTATCACAATTGCGTGGTGGGTTTCTCGCGAAAAGCAGGGTCATCAAAAAGACACAAATGATTACTTTCTAGCGGGCTCAAGCTTGCCATGGTGGGCGATTGGCGCATCACTCATCGCCGCCAATATCTCTGCCGAACAAATTATTGGTATGTCCGGCTCGGGCTACCAGTTAGGGCTTGCCATTGCGTCTTATGAGTGGATGGCGGCTATCACTCTGCTCATCGTTGGTAAGTTTTTCTTACCTATCTTTCTAAAGCATAAAATCTACACCATGCCTCAATTTCTAGAGCAGCGATATGACCATCGGGTGCGTAAAGTTATGGCAATATTCTGGTTAGGCGTTTATGTATTTGTAAACCTTACAGCTGTGCTTTGGCTAGGTGCATTGGCCATTAATACCATTGCAGGTGTCGATATGGTTTACGGCATGATGTTTTTAGGTCTTTTCTCGCTAGCCTACTCACTTTATGGGGGCCTGAAAGCGGTAGCGTTAACCGACATTATTCAAGTAGTGCTGTTAGTCATTGGCGGACTGTTCCTATCGTATACCGCGTTAAACCTAATCAGCGACGGCAATGGGGCAATCCAAGGTTTTGTTGACCTAACTAACAAGCTACCTGAAAAATTCGACATGATTTTGTCAAAAGACAATCCGCACTATATGGACTTGCCGGGCATTTCTGTATTAATTGGTGGAATGTGGATCATGAACCTGTCGTATTGGGGCTTTAACCAGTACATTATTCAGCGTACGTTGGCGGCAAAAAGTGTTCAAGAAGCGCAAAAAGGTATTGCGTTTGCGGCTTTCCTAAAACTGTTAATGCCGTTAATCGTGGTATTGCCGGGAATTGCAGCAGTACTTATTGTGCCTGACTTAGCTAAGCCAGACCAAGCGTATCCAAGCTTAATGACACTAATGCCTGTTGGCCTTAAAGGAATCATCTTCGCAGCCTTAGTCGCCGCAATTGTGTCCTCACTTGCGTCGATGACCAACAGCGTTTCTACCATTTTTACAATGGATCTTTATAAAGATAAGCGTCCCAACGAGTCACAGCAGCATTATGTAAAAATAGGACGAATTGTAAGCTTGGTCGCGCTAATCATTGCTATGGTGGTAGCTAAGCCGCTATTAGGTAATTTCGACCAAGCATTCCAGTATATCCAAGAATTTACGGGCTTCTTTACACCGGGAATCTGCGCGTTATTCGTGCTAGGTATGTTCTGGAAGAAAACCACGGCGAACGGTGGCCTACTAGCCGCATTAGGCTCATTTGTTTTAAGCATTGTGTTTAGACAGTTCTGGCCTGAGCTGCCATTTATTGACCGCGTTGGGCTTGTTTTCCTACTTTGCGTTGCTCTGGCTGTAGTTGTTTCACTTCTAGAGAAAAAGGGCATTAGCGAAAACGCAGTCGACCTTAATGAAGTGCAGTTTAAAACCACAAGTGGTTTCAACGTAGCATCAATCGCTGTAGTCATCCTTACCGCGGCGTTTTACATCACGTGGTGGTAGGCATAAAAATGGTAGGTTGTTACTGTAAGCCTTGCTAAAAACAACGCGAAAGTTCAGAAGACGCTGATAATAAATTTTGTTAAGTTCTAGAATGTGTTGCAGTTAGTAATGTAAACGTGGGGCGAAAAATTTCAATTTTCCCTCATAAAATACGATATACTAGCCGGCTAATATTCGATGAACTTTCGCGCTTGCTGATGTCTTACTAAGAAGAGTTATACAGCAAGCCACTAAAAACGTTACAGGAGACATCAATGGCAACGAAAGGCGTTAATAAGGTTATTCTTGTTGGAAACCTTGGCAATGATCCTGAAGTTAGATACATGCCTAACGGAAACGCCGTTGCGAACTTAAGCCTAGCAACTAGCGAAAGCTGGAAAGACCAACAGGGTCAGGTTCAAGAGCGCACTGAGTGGCACCGTCTTACAATGTACCGTCGCTTAGCAGAAATTGCCGGAGAGTACCTGAAAAAGGGCTCGCAAATTTACGTTGAAGGTAAATTGCAAACGCGCAAGTGGCAAGATCAGCAAGGTCAGGACAAGTACACTACCGAAATTATCGTAGACCAGATGCAAATGCTTGGCGGCCGCGGCGGCGAAGGTGGTGGCGGTAACGGCGGTTACCAGCGTCCTCAAAACAACCAAGGTGGTTACAACCAAGCACCAGCGCAGGGCGGCTATAATCAAGCGCCACAGCAAGGCGGTGGTCAACAAGGTGGTTATAATCAAAATCAAGGTGGCGGCTATAATCAAGCGCCTCAAGGTGGTAACCAAGGTCAGCCGAAGAACCCACCTATGGCTGAGCCAGACTTTGACTTTGACGACGACATCCCGTTCTAGACAAAGATACAAGTCGGAAAAAATATTCCAAGAGCCGCTTTATAATAGCGGCTTTTTTTTGAGCTAAATTCAGTCAATTATGAGACTGACGCCCGTTAACTTTGTAGCTGACTATAGTAAGATCATACGTTGTCTATATGCATCATGCCAGACAGGGACGGGTGATGTAGGAATTTCAATAACCCTTAGCTCCAAGGTTAATTTTTCACAGTGTCGGTATTAGCACGGTTACTCGTTTTTGTATTTCTCACAATTAAACTCAGCGATTCATTGGCTCAAAATAATATTGGGTGCGACCTTGAAGGTTGTGATGAGAAGAAACCTACCATTATTTGGATACGCCCACCGGAACTTGGTGTTGAAGGGCCAGGTATAACTATTACGTCAGGCCCGGTTTATGATCTTATGGCTCATCTGTCTAGCTATCTTGGCCGCTATAACCATCAATTTGAAGCCTACCCAGTTAGACGTGCATGGTCGCTAATTCGACATGAACAGTCGTCTCAAAAGGTCTACTGTTTCTATGGCGCGTCTTATAAAAAAGAGAGAACAGAATGGGGGTATTTTTCTGAACCCACCTCTATCAATTTGCCTTTACTTGTTGTGTCAACAAAAGCGCTCCTACCTTTAATTGATGATGAAGAAAATGACGGCTTGTCACAAAAGGTGAAAGGCTTGTTTGAGTCAGTTTCTTTGCAAATATTACTCAATCGAAATCTTAAAACCGTACTCTACAGCGACGTGAGTAACGCCTATTCGCGTACTGTCGAACAATGGGCAACGCAGTACAATGTGTTAAGAGTGCATAGCCTAGGTACAGACCTAGGCATGCATACCATCGAATTGCTGAAAAGTGGGCGAATTGACTTCGGTTATGTTGGCCCTCGCGAGATTGCTACATTATCAAGAGAAGAGCTCGACACCTTGCATGTGTATCAAGTTAGCGAACTGTCGGAAGAATTGAGAGGAACAAAGCGCTTGCTATGTTCAAAGACAGCGCTAGGGCAAGAGGTAACAACGAGTTTGAATCAAGCGCTAGCGCGAATTTTTGCAGATTCTGAAAAAAGTGAGATTTTGAGAGATACTAATTTCAGAGCCGATGGTTATTCACATCGCCTTAAGCTGTTATTCGATGAACGATGGGATACTTTTCTGGTGAAAAAGTAAATGTTGGGTAGCACGTTTAACCTATTTCTCAGTCTCCTTATTATATGGATCTTTTTAGTTAGTCCATAATCTCTTCCCTATATTCTTAACGTAACCTGTATAGCTTTCTATGTTGAAGCGGAACCCGTATATTCAGGTTTTATTACTGTTTCTTATTTCGTTTAATCAGCAATAATAATGGAGGTTTACTTGTATGGAGTTCGTGAGTCGGTATTATAATTTTGTCTTCCAATAACAAGAAAATTAGTTAAATTATGAAAACGTTATCCCTGCTCTGTGGCGCGGCTGCACTCGCGTTTAGTACTTCAATGTTACCTACACCGGTTTCAGCAGCTCAGACCCTTTATAAGCCTTTTCCAGCAGATGTTATGCCATCGCTAAGCGAGAAAGGCGCTCACGTTGTTGGCGTAAAAACCATTGAAGCGACTTACCCAGAAAAAGTGAAAGATATTGCTGGGAATGATGTCGAACGTAAATTGACGCTAGAGGTTTGGTATCCAGCTTCAAGTGCTGCCGAAACGGCAACGTATGTAAATGAAACGCGAAGTGGTCAGGTATTTGAAATTGAGGGCGATGCAAGCCGCGATGCGCCAATTGCTAAAGCGGGTTCTGATTACCCGGTGGTAGTTATATCTCACGGCTATACCGGCTATCGCACGCTTATGTATTATTTAGGTGAACACCTTGCGTCTCATGGCTATGTGGTTGCGGCTATCGACCATACAGACTCCACAAACAAAGATGTTAATTTTGCGGAAAATCCGTATTCAGGCTTTCCTAGTACGTTGTTGAATCGCTCTCGGGACCAAGTGCTAACCCTGAACAGCATCAGCGAACATGAATTTTTTAAAAACAGTGTTGATGCAAGCAAAGCAGGGGTGATTGGTTATTCCATGGGAGGCTATGGTGCGGTAAGTACCGTCGGTGGTTGCTATGCATTTAACGATCAAACAGCAGCCACTTTCACCGGCACACAAGACCCTAAAGTGGCAGCCCTTATCAAAGACGCACTTAATACTTGCGCAGGTGGCGAAGAAAGTAGCAAGGATGTACTCCCAGCTTGGAAAGCAGCGTTAGCGCTTGCTCCATGGGGCGGGCAACATCAGCTCTTTGACGTTGAATCACTTAATAATATTGAGGTACCTGTTCTTTATGTGGCGGGTGATAACGACGATGTTTCTGGTTACGACGGTATTAAATGGTTATTCGAAAATACCGGCAGTGAAGGCTCTAAGCTACTTACTGTTAAAAACGCTCGTCATAATGTCGCACCTCACCCCGCCCCTAAAGAAGCCTATGGCAGCGAGTTTGATTTGGGCAGCTACATTGAGCCTGCGTGGGAAGTGCAAAAGCTGAACGCTATTAATGAGCACTTCGCGTTGGCGCTTATGAACTGTCACGTGAAAGGTTTAAAAGATGATTGTGAATACCTGAACGTGAGTGGCAGTAGTGCCCAAGTACCCGTAGATGGCAAAAAGCCAGAGCCTTGGAAAGGGTTTGATGATCGCTGGGCGTTAGGCCTTGAGATGGAAGGTAAGTAAGCACTAAAAAAAGCGAGCGGCGGTGTCGTACCGCATAGCTCGCTTACTCTAATTTTCCTTAGGCAGAGCTTAGAAAGCCATAGCGTTTAGAAAACTACAGGGCTTTAACAGTATAAATCAGGGCTGTTTGTGGGAAGAGTACCGGCAGCTGCATACCGTATTTCATCAAGACTTCGCCAGAAAACACTTGCCCGTCTGTTTGTTGCAAAATAGACGGGGTGTATTCTTTTAGCTTTTCAGGCCATACGCGTTCGATGGTGTATTGCTTGTTAGCATCAAGCCCTGCGAAGTAGAAACGGTTAGGCGTAGTGCGTACGGTTTCTGTAACACTGTTATATGCAAAAATACCTTCCTGCTTGTCTTTCGACACATAACCAAATCTTACATTCATGCCGTCGTCATCCATGCGGAAAAGGTCTCCGCCGTGGGTAATGTGACGATAATTCTTATAAAGCGAAATGGCGTCTGTTAGCACTTTTTGCTCGTGGTCTGTGAGTTCACGTGGGTCCATTTCTATGCCCATATGACCAAACAAAGCGACCGCAGAACGAATTTCGATAGGTAGGTTTCTACCCGTAATATGGCAATCGCGCGGACCTACGTGGGCGCCCATGACTTCAGAGGGGAAGAAGTAAGAGCAGCCGCGCTGAATATATAAACGGTCTAATGCGTCGTTAGAGTCCGACGTCCAGAAGCGATCTGTGTGTGGCAATATGCCCAAATCTACACGTCCGCCGCCCGAGCAACAGCTTTCTATTTCAATGCCTGGCTTTGCTGCTTTTACGCGGTCAATCAAACCGTAAAGTGCTGCCATTTGGCCGTGCATTGCCGGTTTGCCTTGAAGGTTACCTGGGTGGTTTACGTCGCGGTTCATGTCCCATTTGATGTAGCTAATTTTTGGATAGGCTTTTAGTACATCAGTAATCACTTTATACAGGTACTCAACGACTTCTGGGTTGGTCAGATCTAGAACGTATTGGTTTCTAAATGGCACATGAGGGTTGTTTTCAGTTTGAAGTGCCCATTCAGGATGTGCGCGGTACAGGTCGCTGTCAGGGTTTACCATTTCTGGCTCAAACCAAATGCCGAATTCCATGCCAAGGCCAGTAACATGGTCAATGAGTCCGTCTAGTCCTTCAGGGTATATGGCCTCATCGACAAACCAGTCACCAAGCCCAGCTTTGTCGTTTCTGCGGCCTTTAAACCAACCATCGTCTAATACGAAGCGCTCAATACCTAGCGGCGCTACCTTGTCAGCCAAGGCTTTAAGTTCGTCTTCGTTATGATCGAAGTAAATTCCTTCCCACGTGTTGTAGTGAACTGGGCGAGGCTTAGACTCAGCGCTATGGTTTAGCACATTGCTACGTATAAAATTGTGGAACTGTTGCGATAGGGATGAGAAACCGTCACAGCCATAGCCGGTATAAAGCACCGGAGATGTGTAGCTGTCCCCTGCATCAAGTACCACTTCACCAGGAAACAGTAATTCACCGAACTGAACGTAGCTTCTGCCATCAGCCATGAGTTCGGCGCGAAGCTTATGGTTTGCTGAAGCGCCAAGGTGGTAACCAAAGCACTCGCCGTTAAGCTCGCCTGTTCCAACTGGAAATGCAATTAAACCGGGAAAAGTATCGTGAGAGGTTTTGCCACGACGGTTTTCACGTACATAACTTCCAAAGAATAAGTCGTGATCTTTGGTCTGAAACTCAGCAGACCAACGACCTTCGAATGTTTTAATTTTACTAACCGTTGTAGGAAGTGGAAGACTAGCGGCATTCAAGTAGTTGAGGTTTAGTGCGCTACTGCCGGTGTTTTCTAGACGAGAAACATATTTTACAACGCTGGTCGCGGTATCAAGCTCTACACTTGTGATAAGGCGCATACCGCGATGTGCATCTTCAGCAATGAAGGCAACCGATTGACCGTCTTGATTTATCTCTACTAAGCAAAAGCCTGCTGACCACTGGTCAGCATCACCGGAAACTTCAAGGCCTGGCTGTCCTGTCCAACCTTCACCATGGGTAGGCACTAAAGTAATTGGTGGCTCTATTACTGGCGCACACTTAGCTTCTTGGCGTGTGTTTAAAACGCTAAGCATTTCAGGCGTAGTGCTGTCACTCAATGGCGCACCATAGTAAATGACTTTTGGCATACGACCCTGACAGTCGAATATTAAGGTGACTTTTTCGTTCGACAGGCGTACGAATTGAGAAAGTGACGACATAAAAACCTCAGCGTTAATAAAACGTAAATTAGGTGGTGGTACAACTTTTTTACAACGTAAGCAGTGTCTTCTTACGCCATAGTTTCGCATATTAAATCACGTTCACTATACCTATTCTACAATTTTAGGGTAAACGTTTTACTTTCAATGGTAGTCTGCATTGTGAAGGAAATGAAGTCTGACCAATAGTCGTAAAATATAGATGATATTAATTGTTAAAAACAAAAAAGGATGTCAAAAGACATCCTTTTTCAAGATGTTACTAATTTGTTAGGCTTCTTTTTTATAAAGCTCTAACGAAAACTCTGCCTTTTGGTTAAACACCGCGCGGTTCACAATAAGCGCAAATGCGACACAGCCAATAAGAGTTGCGAACATTAGGTGTATGTAATGAAGGCCAAATGGTGCATACAGAGGTGAAGCTTCAAAGCTCATTAATGCGTAAATTGAAACGCCGAACAACACTGCACCAATGGCTGCGAATGCATGCACGTTTCTAAACAGTAAGCCAACAATGAATACCGAAAGAATCGGCATGCTTAATAAACCGTACAGCTTCTGGACCAGGTTAATAATACTATCAGCTTGTTGGTATACAGGAATTAGCGCAAGCGATACTAAACACAATAAAACCGTAACGTAGCCGCTTAACTTAGGTACGTTTGGCGTTTTATTGATGTAGCTTTCGTGAATGTCGCAAACATAAAGGGCTGTTGCAGAGTTTAGGTTACTGTTAAACGTGGTTAACACCGCAGCTGCCATGGCCGCTGCGAATACGCCTGATAGCCAATCGGGCAATACCGTTGCCACGATTTTCCCGTAAGCACTATCACCAATATCACCAAATAGCTTGTATGAGACGATACCTGGAATAACGATAATAGCAGGCACAATCAGCAAGCGAATGCCGGCTGCAGCGAATACGCCTTTCTGCGCTTCTTTCAACGACGGTGCCGCCATTGCGCGCTGAGTAATTACCTGGTTAGTACCCCAGTAAAACATTTGGATAAAGATCATACCGGTAAGTAAGGTGTGCCAAGGGATCGGTGACTCATCATCGCCAATTAGAGTAAGTCGTTCTTGTGGAATGCCGTCAAAGTTATAGTCGATGGCCTGAAGCGCAAGAATAACCACCAGTACTGCCATGGTCAAAAGCAGCACGCCTGAGTAGGTATCAGACACTGCTACTGCGCGAAGGCCGCCGAAGATAGCGTAAAGAGCACCAACGATAACGAAGATAACTGCGATGTACATTAGCGGCAGTTCAACGTTAAACATAGACTGCATGAACAAAGAACCCGAATAAATTACCGCCGGGCAAAAAATTAAAGCACTGCCTGCGAAGAAGAGCGCGCTAATAACCGCACGAATGTGTTTATCGTGATAGCGCTGCTCTAGAAGTTCCGTGGTTGTTGTGCACTTGAATCGGTAGTACACTGGCAAAAATACTTTTGCCAGAACGAAAAGGCCTACTACCGCTGCGAGCTCCCATAGGGCCAACAAGGCCATTTGGTTACCGTTCATACCTACAAGCTGATCGGTACTTAAGTTGGTGAGCGTGATACTACCTGCAACGAAATACCAAGCTAGACCGCCGCCTGCAAGAAAGTATTCGCGGTTTTGGTTTTGGGCATTTCTATTTTGTCCGCGACAACTTAAATAGGTAAGAAAACCAATTAAAGCAGTCACAAAGACAAAAACAGACACCTGAATAGTGCTGGAAAACATGTTTTACTCCTAGAGGACAGTTATGACTTGCTGGTTTCGAACTTAATGTTGTTTACAGCGCGATCAGGGAATTTAATGTTGTGAAGACGAATAACGCGGTTCACTTGCAAAATAGAGCCAAGAATATTGAACAGCACGTTGAGTAGGCCTTTTTGGTTTAGATTCGCCAGTTCGTCCGCTGTTAGATTCTGCAAGCGCTGTTCGTTTACTGTTGCTAATCCACCCACCCGCTGGCTGGTGTTGTCCTTGAACTCTATAATCAAGTCAACAGAATGAATAAGTCCCATCTCGCTAATTTGATTCATCATTACAGCGGTTTGCTGCATGGCGGTAACGCGCTCATCTAACAGTTTCTTCTTGTTATCAAGGTACGCAGTAGGGCGCTTTGAAGACAAAAAGAGTGCTTCACCGTTTTGAGAAGAAACAGCTGGCGAGTCCACATCAACTAAAACTTCTTGCTGCTGAGCATCATTTCCCAATCGCACAATAAAAGGTAAGGTGCGAAGACTGAGCGGTGTATAGTGACCAAGCCACGTGCCTTGCGTTTCAAATACGTTTTCTTGGGGAGCTAGGCCGCACAGCGCTGAAATAGTCCAATATTGTGCTTCAGAAGATTTACTGAAAAACAGAGGGAAGTCGCTAGATGCTTGTACGGCTTCCTTTATCTCAATATTGAGAAGATGAAATTTCGAATAAGTACTAGCAAGCTTGCTCTCGTCAATAGCAAGAGTGCTGTGGGTATCAGCCGATAAGGTTTCAAATTTTGGCATATTATAGTTCTCGTTAGCTTGCCAACCACTGCTCAATGTAGTCGCGGTGATTAGGTAAGCTGCTTAGTTTTTGCTGGGTGATAAGCTGATTTTGCTGGATGACCTTATCAGCTAAGTCACGTTCGTTGTAGAAATGAGATTGCAAAGAAAAGTCTGGAGAAAATCCCATTCCATATAGTACGTACTGATAGCTGGCGGCAGGGAATAGCTCTATTGCCGCTGAAAAATCAGCAATTTGTGGGCCGCGATACTTCCATATTTCCAAATCTTCTTTTAATGAGTCGGGAATAGTTGAAGGATCGCGATTGGCAACCCAGTAAGGTTCACTGCGTTGATTAAAAATATAGTGAAGTTTCAAGAAGTCGATAATGCGCTGCCAGCGATAGTTCATTTGCTTGTTAAAGCGCTGGCTAACGATAGGCATCGCTGATTCTGGCAGCGGCATTTGCTCTGCAATATAACGTGCTGAAATCTCAATAAGCATAAGGGCTGTTGCCTCTAATGGCTCTACAAATCCTGCGGATAGACCTACGCCAATGCAGTTACCTTTCCAAATGCGCTTCTTATAACCAGAGTTAAAGCGAATTGTGCGCGCTTTCAAATCACCGTGCTCGTCGCCTACGTATTGACGCAATACTTCTTCAGCACGTTCGTCGGTAGTAAACTCGGTTGAGTAAACATGGCCTACACCTCTTCTTGAAGACAAACCAATATCCCAAATCCAGCCTGCTTCTTGTGCTGTTGCTTGGGTATAGGGCTTTATTTCGAAGTTTTCCTCGTGGGGTACATGAAGGGCAAGGGCAGAGTTATTGAATAGCACGTCGTCTGTGGAGACAACGCTTTCACCGAGAGTTTCGCCAAGCAATAGTGAGCGAAAACCAGAACAGTCGACAAATAAATCGGCGTTTAAACCCATGCCGTTATTAAGAGTAATGCTTTCGATATGTTCGTTTGAGGTTGCAGCTACGCTTTCTACAGTGGCAACGATGTGCTTAACCCCAAGCTTCGTTTTACTAAAGTCTCGTAACATGTCAGCAAATGCGCCAGCATCTAAATGGTATGCATAGTTCGACTGTGCGCTGCTGTATTCTTGTTCGCTAAGTGTGCGAGGTGCCATATTGCGCTCACACACGTGCTGCTGAAAGTTTGTAGCGTTCGCAAAGTTTGCAATGTCACCTACGTAGGGTGCCATCTCAACGCGACCATAACCTAGCGGAACGGTAAACGGGTGGTAATAAAAGTCGCCGTCACCATTTACCCAATTTACAAACTTACCGCCCTGCTTAAATGCAGCGCTACAGCGCCTAAATACTTCTTTTTCAGATAAGCCAATGTCTTTAAGCGTGTTGCGCATGGTTGGCCAGGTTCCTTCACCCACGCCAACGGTAGGGATGTCACTGGATTCCACTAAAGTAATGTCTAAGCCACATTCACCCATTGCTACCTTGTGTTTAGCTGCGACGATGGCGGCTGTAAGCCAGCCAGCGGTCCCGCCACCTACGATGACAATACTTTGTTTTTGGGATTTATTAGATGAATGGTTCATGAAACAACACTGCTTAAATGGAATTACGACTGTTTTCTACATTTATCCATAAACGTACTCGTTTTGCCAATAGGCTTGTGGATAAATGGCAGGGTTTTACCCCTGCCAAAACACACACAAATCTTAGAATGAGCCTCGGATACCTACAGAGTAGCGAGCACCATTGTCTTCAATTGAGTAAATTTGGTCTGGGAAGCGACCAATCTGCGTAAGTTCTTCTTCCGTTACGTTAATACCTTCAACGAATACGGTTAGGTGTTCATTGATGTCGTAACTTGCACTAACATCCCACTGACCATAGGTTTCAGTAGTGGTTGGTTCGCCTGATAAACCATTATCAAGTGCGAATAGGAAAGACTCACGGTTGTTAAACGCTACACGAGCTTGGAACGCATCGCGCTCGTAAAACACGATAAGGTTTTGTGAATCGCCAAGCCCTTCCAATGCAAACGTTTGGCTAGTATCACCAGATACTTCCGCATCACTGTTAACTACAGTAGCGTTAGCCGTTACACCAAAGCCGTTATCCCATACGTGAGTAATCGCTACTTCATAACCATTTACTGTAGCCGTTTCGCCATTTTGCGGTCGAGTAACGGTATAAACTTCATTTGCACCGTTAAGTTCTTCAGTGTCAGCTACTACATCGCGGTCAGGGTCTTGTGGATCAAGCGAAACGCCTGGCGCACAATCTGCTGCTGCACAGCGGAAGTCTCCTGGTAGACGGTCGGTCATTGTGTAAGTTTCTGCGCCTGAAAGCGTAACAATGAAGTCTTCTACTTCTTTGCTAAATACTGCAAACGAGAACACTGAGTCATCGCTGTAGTACCACTCAAACGACAGGTCCCAGTTTTCTGCACTAAATGGCTTAAGGTTAGGGTTACCACCACTTGCTTGAAGGTTTTGACGGCGAGGTTCACCAAATGTAGTTGCCGGAGACATCTGCGACATAGTCGGGCGAGTTAGAGAGTCGTAGCGCGAGAAGCGCACAATCATGTCTTCTTGTACTTCTAACTTAACGTTCAAGCTAGGTAAAAGGTTAGAATACGATGTAGTGCCTGTAATATTCTCCGCTGGAGCAAATACGTTTGAAAACAGGGTCAAGTCAGTAGTTGGAACGATATCCGAAACAAATGCTTGTACTGCTGAGACAGCCACGTTTGTCTCTTCATAACGTGCACCAAAATTCATGGTTAATGGCATATCACCAATGTCATAACCAAATTCGAACTGTGCATAAAGTGCAGTGACTTCTTCTTCAATGTTGTAGTAGTTGTTTTGCAACGTTGGCGTTACTGGAGCACCTTGAGAGGCAAGGTAGTCTAGATACGCATCACCATCATATGTATACCAAGTGTCAATCAGACCGCTGAAGAAGTTGTTTGCAGTAAACGGGCGAATGTTCAACTCATCAATTGGCGCTTCTGTGCCATAACCACAGAACGCACATTGTGACGCAAACTCTTGGAATACGAATTTTTCGCGCTCAGAGCGCAAGATACCAAAATCCACTTTACGGAAAACGTCAGAATCAGCTAAATAAGTGAAATCTGCTTTGTATTCTGTTACTTCGTCTTCAGACGCTACCACGTTACCTAGGTCATTATAGTGAAGGCGGTTTAGAGAAATGTCAGGTAATTGACCATTGCCAAAACCATCGTGAATAACAGTCGGTGTGCTCCCAGTGCCGTCAAACTCGTAGTTGTTAATAATACCAACTACATTGAAGCGACCTTTACCACCAATATCGTTTTCAGCTTCAGATGTTGAAACGTCGAAGGTTGCAGAAAGGGCGTCAGTTACTTGCCAATCAACATTTAAGCCGAACCCTTTGTTAGTTACATCACGTACACCACGTGTTGATGATACAAAGTCAGAAGCAGGGTTACCGCTACCTTGGTGTAAGTCAATTTCTTGCGTAAATTGGATAGCAGTGCCGTATTCAGAAATGGTTGCAGAACCTACACGGTCTGGCTCAAACCATGACGCTAAGTCAGTAACTTGCGAATCAATTTCAAACTTAGACACGAAGCCGTCTAACGTAATGGTAACATCATCAGAAGGTGCGAACTGCGCAACAAGTGATGCATTAGTACGTGTTCTGTCTTGTTGGTCAACAACCTGATCCCAGTTACGAGGAAGGTATACATTCGAAGCAATTACACCGTCATTTCTGTTCGACAGCGTCAGACCTGGTCGCCAGCCCGCTGTTTGAATGCGGTTGATCTGAACTTCACGCTCTTGGTGTGATACCGCTAGAAGTAAACCAAACTTATCGTCGGCAAACGTATTGCTTACTAGGAATGAGGCTTGCGGTGATGTTTCTTCTGAAAGCGTCTCGTACATTCCTTTCAGGCTACCAACCGCCTGGAAACCGTCATAGTCGAACGGGCGAGCAGTAGAAACGTTGATGGTAGAGCCGATACCACCTGATTGAAGGTTTGCAACGCCACTCTTGTAGATATTTGCGCCAGTAATTTGGTCAGCAGCAAGTACATCAAAGTTAAATGCACGCCCAGCATCGTCTGAAGCAAGTTGGCGACCGTTAACAAGTACCGTGTTAAATTGAGGACCAAAACCACGTACTGTTACTTGCTGGCCTTCACCACCGTTACGGTCAATAGAAACACCAGTGATACGCTGAAGTGATTCAGCAACGTTGAGATCAGGAAACTTACCTAAATCTTCTGCTGCGATACCGTCTGAAACAGCTAAGTTTTCTTTCTTATCAGACATTGCTCTTTTCAAGCTGCTTACAATGCCGCGGACTTCAATAACTTCAACAGGTGCATCGTTTACATTCTGCGCGTCAGCGTCTTGCGAAAATGCAACCGGTGCGTGTAGGGCAGAGGCGATAGCAACACCTAAAAGTGAGCGTTTAGCAATTGGGCCTATCTGTGATGTGTTAATTTTATGTGTCACTGTGTTTTCTCCGTGAGTAGGCTACGTTTTAACGTACTTTGCACTTAAATTACGTTTTTAGTATGTGCGGATCAAGCTTATTAACATTACTTTTACACATTTAACGTTATATTTTCTCGATTATTATTTGTAACTTTATGAAAAATATAAGTTTTCCTTATTAAGGTAAAAGGTGAAACGTTTACCTTAAATCCAATACTAGCACAAAATGACAATGTAATTACAATGTTATAAAAATTTTTTTTGTATAAAAAAAGTGCGGAATATAACCGCACTTTATTAACAATAAGAAATATAAGAGAAAATTAGCTACAGCGGATACGGTCCACAGCGGCTTTCCAGCCATCGTAAGCCTGATCGCGTTCTTGTTTTGATAAGCGCGGAGTGAAAACGCTATCACTCTTCCAACAATGGGTTAAATCGTCGATTGAATTGAAGACGCCAGCCTGTAATCCTGCTAGGAAAGCTGCACCTAGCGCAGTAGTTTCTGTAATTTCAGGGCGTTCTACTTCAGCCCCTAAAATGTCTGACAAGAAGCCCATAACCCAGTCATTGCGAGACATGCCTCCATCTACACGAATGGTCGTTGGACGCGCTCCGTCGCTTTCCATAGCCTTTTGAAGATCTTTAGTTTGATAGCAAACTGATTGCAGGCCCGCCGCAACAATTTCACTGATCCCCGTATCCCGAGTTAGTCCTAAAATAGCGCCGCGGGCATCTGGGTCCCAATATGGCGCGCCTAGCCCCGTAAATGCAGGTACTAAAAAGACGCCGTTGTCTCGTCTAGCACGTTGCGCTAAGGCCTCTGATTCTGCAGCATCATCAATTAACTTAAGTCCGTCACGTAGCCACTGAACGGTGGCGCCAGCCATGAAAATACTACCTTCAAGTGCGTAGGTCGTTTTCCCTTCAAGGCGGTAACCTACTGTTGTCAGTAGTCGGTTTTTCGACTGAAGTGGTGCGTCGCCGGTGTTAAGGATCATAAAGCATCCGGTTCCGTATGTACTTTTCGCCATGCCTTTTTCGAAGCACGCCTGACCAACCAAAGCAGCCTGCTGATCACCAGCTACACCCTGAATAGGAATAGCTTTGCCGATAATATCTTCTTTTATTACCCCAAAATCTGCGGCACAGTCCATAACCTCCGGCAACATAGAAGCTGGGATATTAAATTTATTGAGTAGCTTTTTATCCCAACACTGATTATGAATATCAAACAACATGGTTCGAGACGCATTTGTTGCGTCCGTTTTATGTGATTCACCGCCCGTTAAGCGCCAAATTAAATACGTATCCACGGTACCAAACAGAAGCTCGCCATTTTCTGCTTTCTCTCGGGCGCCCTCGACGTTATCAAGTATCCATGCGACTTTGGTTGCTGAGAAGTAAGGGTCTAGTAAAAGCCCTGTCGACTCTGTTATATACGAAACGAACTCTTCGTCTTCGCTGAAATCGCGACAGTATTGAGCAGTACGCCTGTCTTGCCAGACAATTGCAGGGTATATCGGCTTACCTGTAATTTTGTTCCAAACTAACGTTGTTTCTCGTTGGTTTGTTATACCAATGGAGGCTATGTCAGACGGCGTTAAATTACACTTATCAAAAACTTCCTTCAGAGTTGAGACAACGCTTTCCCAAATTTCCTCAGGGTCATGTTCAACCCAACCATCCTTAGGATATTTTTGCGAAAATTCCTGTTGAGCAATGGCTTCTATACTGCCTTTCGGAGAAAAAATAATGCTGCGAGAGCTTGTTGTGCCTTGGTCAATGGCAAGAATATGTTGTCCCATAAGGTCACTCCTGAAGATGATTTTTCATAGAGTTTGCATCATTTACAGATGTTTAACAACGGCATATTTTCGAAAACGAACATTTGCTTTTCGTTTTATCGTGGGAACTTCTTCTTTAAGCACGTATAATCAATATCGATTTTTACTTTGAGGATGTGTGATGAACCAAACGCAACGACACGAAAAAATTGTTGGGCTAATAAAGCAACAGGGCTTTATGTCTATTGATGATTTGGTGAGTGCTTGCGACGTTACACCTCAGACAATTCGAAGAGATTTAAATCAACTGGCTGATGCTGGTGTAGTCAGTCGTTATCACGGCGGCGCGGGTTTAAATCGCAGTTGGGAAAACACGCCCTATCAAGAACGTAAAACCCAAAATAGTGAAGTAAAAGAAAAAATTGCTGAAGCGGTTGCGGCAATGATACCTGATGGAGCGTCTTTATTTATCAACATCGGTACGACTACCGAACTTATCGCAACTAAGTTGCTGAACCACAAAAACCTACATGTTGTAACGAACAATATACATGTGGCGACTATTTTATCTGCCAAAGAAGACTTCTCGGTCATCATCGCGGCGGGAGAAGTTCGTTACCGAGACGGCGGTATAATTGGTGAAGCAACCTGTGACTTTATCAGTCAGTTTCGAATGGACTACGGCATTATTGGTATAAGTGGCATAAGTTCAGACGGTGCTTTATTAGACTTTGACTTTAGAGAAGTGAAAGTTTCCCAAGCTATTTTAGACCATACTCAACACGTCATTCTTGCGGCCGACTACAGCAAATTCGAACGTCGCGCTATGGTTGAACAAGGCCATATTTCACAAGTAGATTGCTTGGTTTGTGATAAAACGCCGCCTGCTAGCATAAGTAAAATTATTAAAGAAAATAATATCACTTTTGTAAAAGCGTGATGTTAACCTTCGTGTGTATTAACTGACGTGGTCATAACTACACCGTAACTTCGCCTATTCTTATTTTTTGGGCCGATAGTTTAAACTTACCTATATCCACGCAAGTTATCTGACTAACCCTTGTCTTACTCATCTACATGACATTTTTATCAAACAGTAAGTTTCCAAATGTGAACCATGTCCATCATTACTCGCCTTGGTGTTCACTTGCCTAAAAAAATAGCGAACGGCGTGGGCATTTAATTTTCTTTAATGTTCGATTATGTTCGTTTTGTGTTGACATGTTTTCTTTTTGGTTGTCAAATAGCCAGTAATAAAGTGCAAGCAAATGTTAAGAGCAGCAGAGGCAAACTATGAGTCACAACAATGAATCTGAAAAAACAGTCGACGTTTTGGTTGTCGGCGGAGGCGTCAATGGCGTTGGCGTTGCGCTTGACGCAGCGGGTCGCGGCCTTTCAGTAGCATTGTGTGAAAAGGGCGATTTGGGCGGTGCAACGTCTTCTTCAAGTAGTAAGCTTATCCATGGTGGCCTCAGATATTTGGAACATTACGAATTCCGCCTAGTAAAAGAGGCATTAGCGGAAAGGGAAGTGTTGCTTAAAAAGGCACCCCATATCATGTGGCCGCTGCGCTTTCGTCTGCCACATCAAAAGCACCTACGCCCAGCTTGGATGATTCGAATCGGATTATTTTTATATGACTCTTTAGCAAAACGTAACATGCTGCCACGTTCGCGTAAGCTTTCTACAACGAGCGAAAGCCCACTAGTTAGCGATATTACAACCTGTTTTGAATATTCTGACGGCTGGGTAGACGATGCACGTTTAGTGGTGTTGAACGCGCTGGCCGCACAAGATCAAGGCGCACAAATTTTTACCCGTACAGAATGCGTTAAAGCTGAAAAGCAAGACAATCTGTGGAGTATTGAACTTAAAACGGCAATGGGGAAAACGTTTACCATAAAGGCGAAGTCTATTGTGAATGCTGCAGGCCCATGGGCGGTATCGTTCTTAGATAGATTAGTAAATGTTAACAACCCAAATGCTATGCGTATGGTGAAAGGAAGTCACTTCATCGTACCCAAACTTTACGATACCGATGAAGCATACATTCTTCAAAATAAAGACGGGCGCATTGTATTTGTTATTCCTTATGAAGGGGACTTTTCGTTAGTTGGAACTACCGATGAGGACTTTAAAGGCAATCCATCAGACGCTGCAATTTCAGATGAGGAGACCGAATATCTGATAGATGTGGTAAACACGTACTTTAAGTCAAAAATTACCCGAAGCGATATCGTTCATTCTTATAGTGGTGTAAGGCCGTTATTAGAAGAAAAAAATGCGTCCGCACAAGAGCTCACGCGCGATTATAAAGTAGAATTAAAAGGTGAAACGGGTAAGCCTGTGCTGCTCAACATTTTTGGTGGAAAAATTACTACCTACAGAAAACTTGCTGAGCATGCGGTTGATAAGCTTGTTTCTTGTTTCCCTAAAGCAAAAAAGGCGTGGACAAAAGAAGTGCCTCTGCCTGGAGGTGCATTTGAAAGTCAAAGCGCCTTAGTCAAGCAACTGACTAATGAATTTCCATGGCTAAAAAATAACATTGCCGAGCGTTATGCACGTCAATATGGAGTATTAAGCTATAAATTCCTCAAAGGGAGAGCTTCAGCTGACGATATGGGCGTAGACTTTGGCGCGGGCATGTACAGCGCGGAAGTAGACTATCTAATTGAGTGTGAATGGGCGTGTACACTAGAAGATGTTATCTGGCGCAGAACAAAGCATGGCCTGCGTTTAAGTGAAGAACAACAAGTAGCGCTATCCCAATATATCGATCAGAAAGTGAATTTGTCTGCTAATGAAAGGCAAACTGCCGATCCGGTATTAGCTAGCGCCTAGTATCGTGACTTTGGGTCTGTAATTAAATATGGTAACTATGAAGCCATGTTAGTAACAGGTCTAAAAAATTTAGTGCAATAGCAAATTTTAGCGGCTTGTAGACTCGCAAATTCGAATTAAGTGAAGTAATCATGAACAGGGATGTTTTAAGCAACAGTAAGCCAAAAGAAGTGGTTTTTATTCGCCATGGGAAGCCACTTTCTGCTCACAACGAAAAAGTGAATGCAGCAGAGTATGCAAACTGGGTGCGTAATTACAATAAGTCTCCCTTAGATCCCGCCAGTCAACCAAAACAAATAACGCATCTTAACAATAGCTATATTGCTGTGAGTCCGCTTTTAAGAGCAAAGCTAACCGCGGCTCACTATGGCGTAACTTCAATAGATGAAGAGCTACCATATCTAAAGGAAATGGATATTCCCTATTATAAGCTGCCTTTCACTTTACGTAGTTGGCACTGGGTTTTGTTAAGCAGAGCCCTTTGGTTTATGGGAACTAAAGGCCGCTTCGAAAGCTTCAAATTTGCCAAGCAAAGGGTGGAAAAACTTGCCACGCATATTGATGACATAAGCAGTAATCACCCTCGAGTTGTATTATTCGGACATGGTATGACGAACTACTTCACGCGAAAAGCATTGATAAAAAAAGGCTGGCAGCTAAAAGAGAAAGATAGCGATTTCTGGGGAGTAACAATTTTGCAAAAAGTAGTTTGTAAAAGGTAGGCTAACACAACCCGACCATTACGGGTTATAAGCTCCTACGTTTTAGTAGGGTTTAACCTATTCTTTTAAGACACTTTAATTTTCCTTTCAAATGCCGATAACGTAGCAATGTTGCAGGGCAACTATTGGTTGTTATATCAACTTAATGTAATGTATGCAGCGAACAAAGCCGGCCCTAAATAGAGATTTATTACTTCAGTTTAGGCTGAGGAAGCACGAATGAATAACAACAAAAAAGATTCAGATACTACTAAAAACCTTATAAAAGCATCGATTGCATTGGTTTTTGCCATTTCATTGGGCCTGGCAATAAACTTTTTTCACATCGGTGAAGAAGATACAACGGTAAAGGCGCTAACAGACCAGTTCGATACGTTTAAACGTCACGTTGTTTCTTCTCATTGGCAATGGCGAGTCCGTCAACCTACCACAATGATCATGCTCATACATTATGACGACTCAGGCAGCGAAATAAACCGAACGCCAGTACGTATGAATCACAATGGGTGGCCAACAGCGGATTTGTCTGATGTGGGATGTGAGAAAATTTGGCAATCAGTAGTTGCATCTCCGCTTCGCGTGGATGGCTTTAAAATTCACGCGAGGTATTACGCAGAGTTAGATGTCGATGAAGACAACTATTGGTGCCGCTACAGCTTAAGTAAAGGAACTTACTTCGACTATTACCCAGCAAGTGGTTCAGTTACGCCTTTAAAAGACTAATAAGGTCTTCATATCCATACATATTAATATAAATATTCCCCTATGTAGGTATTTGTTCTATTTAGATAATTAGTCTACTTTTGAGTTAGCGCCATGTCACAATCTGGCACCTTAAGGTATTGTTGATAATAAGATAATACTCGACACTAACGAATTAAGTAGACATATGCTATCTGGCTTATTCTCATCTCAAAAGAACGTTGCATCGCCCACAGTAGGTGTTTCTGTGAGTGCGAAAGAACTGCATATTACCGCTATTAGTCATGGCGACAGTGGCTATGTTTTAAGTTCTGTAACCTCTGTTCCTTTTGACAATCGCCAACCTTTCGAAAAGCAAGTTTGCAACGCATTGCGTGATTTTGAAAAAGAAGGGTGTCGGGTGTCTGTTGTGCTTTCGCAAGATATGTATCACATGGTGCAGGTAGAAAAGCCTGATTTACCAGATGAGGATATCACTACCGCATTGCCCTGGACGCTAGGTGAACTTGTACCTTTTAACTCAGACAATATTGTCTTGGACTATGTTGATTACCCGGTACAAACAAGAACTGGCGGAAAGAAAATTGATGTATTTGCCGCTGAAAAGTCGCCACTTTCTGCTTTAGTGCAAAGTATGGAAAAAGCGAAAAACGTTAAGCTTACCCATATTCATGCCAAAGAAGTCTTGGCAACAGAAATGGTGCCAGACGATGATTACGCGCGACTACTGATTATTCAAGAGCCCAATAGCGAACCGTTTCTAATGATTGTACGTTCTCGTGCAATTTGGTTAGCACGACGTTTACGAGGCTTTGTGAACAAAGCCAATGCGCAACAAGACTTAGCACAGTTAAGCGATATGCTTGGTCTAGAAATCCAACGTTCAATGGATTTCTATGAATCACAGTTAAAACAACCGCCGCTTAAAGAGATCTTATTTAGAACACAGTTCGATTGCGAACCTGTCATAGAACGTTTAAAGCCCTTCCAGCCTGCGGCAATGAATGTACTTGTTCCGCAGCTTGATTTAGCTGACGTTGTCGACTCCACTTGTCACTTTGCTTTGGCAAGTGCGCTTGTTGCCGCGAGGGATGCACAGTGAAACGTTCCATAAATCTTTACCATCCGTCTCTTAAGCCGAAAAAAGAGCGCTTACCTTTATCAAAAGTGTTGTGGGTGAACGGCTTAGCGTTTGGCGTAATGCTTATTGCTGTTGTTGCTTTAAACGTGCTTTTAACCGCGAAGCAAGAAAAAATACAGCAGCAAACGGCGTTAACTAGCCAAATTAATAACGAAATTAAAGCGCTTAATGACGCGCTAGAGAAAAAACGAGATACCAAAACGCTGCAACAGCAGCTTGAGCAAGTGAATGCCAAGATTCAAAACAGAAAGCAGTTGCTTGCCTATTTAGAAAGTGGAGAGCTGTCTTTTGACGCAACCAAGTATGGCGAAGTGATGGACGATTTAGCTGATTATCACAACCAAAACCTTTGGCTTACTAGCATCAATATAGACACCCAGAAAATTCGTCTGTCGGGGCAAACGATAGCACCGTCGTCGATACCTGTTTGGCTTAAAAAATTGCAGCAGTCACCTTTCTTCCAAGGCAAGACATTCTCGTCAGTGAAGTTTGACGAAGTGGACGGGGATGAAAGCGTGAAGCAATTTTTACTATCAACCGATTTTGAAGGGGAAGCTGATGAATCAGTATCAACAGCTCTCTGATAAGTTCTCTGCTTTAGAAAAGAGAGAAAAGCAGCTTATCTTGTGGGTGAGCTTTGGTCTTATTGTTTACTTGTTTTTCTGGTTCGGCATATCGCCCGCGCTAGATGGCATGTCTGGTGCAGATAAAACCCTTACTCGAAAAGAAAGTGAATACAAAGCACTGGTTATTCAACGCGACGCAATTCAACAAGCACTAACCGTTGACTACACCCAGCGTATGCAACAGGAACTGGATAGCGCAAGAAAAGCGCTGTTGGATGTCGACAATTCACTGCTTTCGTTGAATGAAGGTTTCGTGGCTGCAGACAGAATGCCTGAGTTGCTAATGACGCTTTTAAATGAAGAAAATAACGTACGTTTAGTTAACTTCAATGTAGAGCCTACTCAAATCATTCGATTTGGTGACGGTGAATCGCAGAGTACATCGTTTTACCGCCACAATATGCGCTTAATTATCGAAGGAAGTTATTTCGATTTGCGCAGTTATCTAGCGCGTCTTCAAGCCGCACCTGAAAAAGTCATCGTAACTGACTTTGCTTATAACGTTGACGAGTATCCCAATGCATCACTTACGTTAGGGTTAGCGACAGTAAGTAACAATGCAACTTTCATTTCGCTTTAAGGAGAATGGGTAACGTTATGAGATTCGTTGTTCTAAGTTTGGTGGTGATGGGGAGCGCTTTAAAGCCTGCAGTTGCTGCAGTCGACCCAACCAAACCTGCTCTGGTCAAAGGAATAAGTGCAAGCGAGAGTAATCTTGTTGATGGCGAGTTGGCGTTGCAGTCAATTTTCAAACGAAGCTCTGGGTACAGCGCAATTATCTCTGGCAAATCTTATCGAGAGGGTGACACGCTCAACGAGTTCACTGTGTCTAAAATTCACCCTAAACACGTGATTATAACTGACGGTCGTCAGCAGAAAATACTAAGAATGTATGCATATGAAATTAAAAAATAGCCTTATTTCTAACGCACTGGTCCTAGCTGCGGCGTTTGTTATCGCGGGTTGTCAAACCTATGGTGTTGGCGAGGAAGTTAAGCCGCATATTCGCGACGAACTCAATCGTTCGCAGAATGTGCCAGTTAGTAAGCCCACACCTCCGCCACAGTTAAACCAAGAATTGCTGTCAGAAGTAGCGCGTTATCAATCGCTACCGGCTCCTACCTCTCAGAAAATGTTTGCGGTATCTGCCAACAATGTAGATGTTCGCCCTTTCTTTGATGCGCTAGTGGAAGATACGCCTTATAGCGTGGCCGTACACCCAGCTGTGTCAGGGCAAATCAGCTTAACGCTTAAAGACGTAGCGCTTGATGACGTGCTTACGATTATTTCTAGAATGTATCCGCTGGATGTATTTTTAGAAGGTAAGGTCATCCAAGTTATGCCGTCTCAGTTAAAGACAGAATCTATCCCGGTAAACTTCCTTATGATCAAGCGTTTTGGCGTATCGAACGTAAGTGTTATAGCGGGTGGCGTTAGCGAGCAAGATCAAAATAACGGCGGTAACAACGGCGGTATTAACGGTAACAACAATATCAGCGGCAACGCTTTGGGCGGTCAGGGTGGTTTTGGTGGCCAAGGTGGTCTTGGCGGTAACAATATACAGCAGCTAAACGGTTCAAACATTCAAACCACCAGTGAAAATGATTTCTGGAGTGACTTGAAAGAAGCGTTAAAAGTTTTGGTTTCACCCACTGAAGGTCGTCAGGTTGTGGTTTCACCGCAGGCCGGGTTAGTAACGGTTCGAGCGCTGCCAAGCGAAATTGCCGTGGTTAAAGATTTCTTGAATCAGAGCCAAGAAAGCCTGCAACGCCAGGTAGTGCTTGAGGCACGTATCATTGAGGTCACACTTAACGATGGCTATCAACAGGGCGTTAGATGGGATCGAATAGCAAGCGGCTTAACAGGTAGTCTAAATTTTGGATTTAGTGGCGGCGCACTTGCTTCTAATTTTGCCGCAAACACCGCAGCCGGTATAGACCCCGCTATTAATGCAGTAAATGCAATTGGCAATACTATCTCTACCGATATCGGGGGGGTATCAACGTTGCGCATATCCCGAGGCGACTTTGATGGTGTTATTAATATGCTGCAAACCCAGGGTGACGTACAAATGCTTAGTAACCCTCGTGTAACGGTTACTAACAACCAGAAAGCGGTGATTAAAGTAGGGCAAGACGAATACTTCGTTACTGACGTTTCTACTAGTGAAGATCAAAGTACAACAAGTACTGAAAATGAAAATGACATCGAACTCACGCCCTTCTTCTCTGGTATTGCTTTGGATGTAACACCACAAATAGACAGAAGTGGTTCTGTGATCCTGCATGTTCACCCGTCTGTAACCGAAACGGCGGAGCAGACAAAGGTTATCCAAGTAGGTGATCAACAAATATTGTTACCGCTTGCGCAAAGTAATATTCGCGAATCAGATACCGTGATACGTGCCCGCGACGGTGAGATTGTAGTGATAGGCGGTTTAATGGAAACGGTTACCAGCGAACAAGAATCCAAAACTCCTTTATTAGGCGATATACCTATTATCGGTAATGCGTTTAAGAACAAAGCGAAAACCCAGAGCAAGCGCGAACTAGTCATCCTTATTCGCCCTTCTGTGGTACAGCCTGATACGTGGGAAAAGCAACGCCTGCGCACTCAGTCTCTACTTGACCAATGGTATAGAAACTAGTTATGTACCAAGGCTTTTATCACTTCACAGAAATGCCGTTTTCGCTCACGCCGAACACGGATTTCTTTTGTGCGCTGGCACCGCATAACGAAGCGTTAAAAGTCATTTTGTCTGCGCTAAGTATGTCTGAAGGATTTATTAAAGTGACCGGTGAAGTAGGTACGGGCAAAACCCTGTTGTGCCGCAAACTGATAAACCACCTTTCAGATAAGTTTGTCGCCTGTTATCTGCCAAACCCATACCTGACGCCCGACGAGTTGCGTATTGCATTTGCTAATGAGTTAGGTATCGATACTGGTAAAGACACGGTGCCGCAGCAGGGGTTGCACAATGCTATCGAAAATAAGCTTTTAACGCTGAAAAAGGAAGGGCGCCAAGCGGTACTGATCATCGATGAAGCGCAGTCTCTAAGCTGGGATGCGCTTGAAATGCTGCGCTTGTTTAGCAACTTAGAAACAGAAAAAAGTAAATTACTTCAAATCGTCTTGTTCGGTCAGCCCGAACTAGACAATAACTTATCGAATCCAAAAGTTAGACAAATCCGTCAGCGCATTAGTTTTTCGTATACGCTACGCACTATGACCTCGGCAGAAGTGGACTATTACATAGGGCACAGACTAACCACTGCCGGGGGCAGCGAGCAGTTAATCTCAAAAGGTTTACGTGCATTTATTGCACTGGTAACCCGTGGAACTCCGCGGTTAGTCAACATCGTTTGCCACAAAATTTTGCTTCGTGCTTACGGTCAGGGCAAGGAATCAGCAAATTGGCAACATACAGTAAATGCGGTGTTTGATACCGATGACTGTAAGCGTCGATTGGTACCCAGACAAAGTATCGTTATTTTATCTATCGCGGTGCTTGCTGTAGCGAGCGTGCTTCATTTTTACGGAGCGCCAGGTTTATGAGCATTTTAAATGACACGCTAAAATCGCTTGATGAAAGAAATCAAAGTGAAGACTTCGGGTTGCCGCCTACGGTTCAAGTAGCAAGTCGCCCACTGTGGCCTAAAATACTGATTGGTTTAATCGTACTAGGGCTTATTGGATGGCTTGTGTTTAGTGCACTTGTAGATAGCTATGACAGCAGTGAATTGGTGGTAGCCGATAGAGCAAAAGGCACTGTACAAAATGATACACCAAGCACCAAAACGAACTTATCAAAAGAGCCTACTTCATTAACTCAATCAGCCAATGAAAGCGGCGAAGTGCAAAGTGAAAATGGCGACTCGGTTATGCTTGAGGGGATGCAGTCTACACCATTATCAGAGCAAGATATGGCCAATCAAGAAGTGCCCTCTGATGTGGCTGAATTAGTCTTTAATAGCGTTGATGAAACGGTAGCTGATGATGAGGCTGAATATCGTCAACAAACACAAGAGAACAACACGTCAAATTCACGTCATAATACCGAATCACAAGTTGTTGAAAGCGCAGTTTCAAACTCAGCCTCTAAGGTCGTAACGCTTCAAGCGCAAGCCATTGAAAGTGAGCGGGCTCGCTCTGTAGAAGAGGCTTCGCCGGTTTCAATGCCGAGTAAGAAACAGCAGCAAACTACCAGTAAAACAAATGACGGAATAAAAGAGGCGTCATCGGGTAGCATAATTTCACGTAAGCCCGCGGTGGAAGTCGCGCCTAGATCGCCTCAGCAGCAAAGTAGTGCTCATCTGGAAGCTGGACTGAAAGCCTACAACTTTGGCATGTTTGAAGACGCACAAAAGAACTTCACTCTTGCGTTGTCTACTTACCCACAAAACATCGAGGCTCGCAAACAACTCGCGGGGCTTTACTTTGGGCAGAACAACAATTTACAGGCACTACAAGTACTATCCGAAGGGGTCGTGCTGTCCCCAGAGTCTTTAGTGTGGCGTGAACTAATGGCCAAAATTTTAGTGCAAGAAAACCGTTTTGAAGAAGCGTTGAACTTAATGCCAGAGAGTCTAGATGCAAAAGCGCTAGCTGAAAAACGTATCGATTATCTCATATTAAAGGGAACTTCAGCACAAACCATTAATAAACCAGCGCAAGCTATCTCGGCATTCAGCGCCATGACATCACTGCAACCGAATAATGCAAAATGGTGGCTGGCACTGGGGGTTAATTACGATGCATTGGAAGACAAACGCTTGGCTATTTCTTCATATTCCAGAGCGCTTGCGATAGGCGGCCTTTCTTCTACGTCATCGCAATATGCCAGTTCCCGCCTAAATGATTTACAGGAGCAACCTTAATGCGTCCTCGATTAAAGATGCGCCTCGGCGATTTATTAGTTCACGAAAATATTATCACCAGCGAACAGCTTGATAACGCGCTATCGGCACAGCGTTCATCTGGGCGAAAACTAGGTGATACGCTGATTGATCTGGGTTTTATCGGCGAGCCCCAATTGCTTCGCTTCCTTGCACAGCAGTTGAATATTCCGTTTTTAGATATTACACAGCGCCGAATAGATCCTGAACAAGCACAGCTTATTCCTGAAACCTATGCAAGGCGCTATCGCGCTTTGGTGCTCGAAGCTGACGATGATGAAGTGTTGCTAGGAATGAGCGACCCAACAGACTTAGGTGGGCTAGACCAGCTGGGGCCTCTAGTGGCCCCTCGTAGCATTGAACTGGCGATTGTGCAGGAAAACCAAATTCTTGAAGCTTTTGATACCGTTTATCGACGTACGCAAGACATTGCGTCGTTTGCGGAAAAGCTAGGCGAAGAATACGCAGATGAAGCAGACTTTGAGCTCTCTGCACTCGACGATACAACCTCTGATGCAACAGTGGTGAAGTTACTTCACTCTATATTTGAAGATGCTGTTCAGGTTCGAGCTTCTGATATACATATCGAGCCGGATGAAAATATCCTGCGAATCAGGCAGCGTGTAGACGGTGTATTGCAAGAAAACACGTTAAACCAGGTGAAAATTGCCTCGGCACTGGTGCTCAGACTAAAGCTTATGTCAGGTTTGGACATATCAGAAAAGCGTATTCCCCAAGACGGGCGTTTTAATATAAAAGTGAAAGGGCACACGCTTGATGTTCGTGTGTCTACTATGCCTGTTGCTAATGGTGAAGCGGTGGTTATGCGTTTATTAGACCAATCAGCAGGTCTTTTGACGTTAGACCAAACGGGTATGCCTAATGCGATGGCTGAAAAATTTCGCGCCGCCATAAACCGGCCCCACGGTATGATATTGGTAACTGGGCCTACGGGGTCAGGTAAAACCACCACGCTTTATGGCGCGCTAAGCGAACTTAATAAACCCGATTTAAAAATCATTACCGCTGAAGACCCTATCGAATATCGACTACCGCGTATTAACCAGGTGCAAGTGAATGCCAAAATAGGCCTCGATTTCGCTGCAATTTTGCGTACTACGTTACGTCAAGACCCAGACATTATCATGGTGGGGGAGATGCGCGACCAAGAAACCGTAGAGATAGGGCTCAGAGGCGCACTAACCGGTCACTTGGTATTAAGTACACTTCACACAAACGACTCGGTCACCAGTGCCATACGTCTTATCGATATGGGCGCAGCGCCCTACCTCGTTGCCACCTCACTACGTGGTGTTTTGGCTCAGCGTCTTGTGCGCCGTGTGTGTGAAAACTGCAAAGAAGAGCGACCACCGAGTGCGCAAGAGCAGGCATGGGTAGGTTTCTTAAAACCAGAGTTAGCAAATGCAGCGTTTTATAAAGGGAGAGGTTGCAATAGCTGTAACCATACTGGTTACAAAGGGCGTATTGGTGTTTTTGAGTTCTTGGAAATGAACGAAGACATGATGGAAGCGCTACGAGATGACAATACGCAGGGGTTTGTCGACGCGACAAAAGCGAATAAAGACTTTGTTCCTCTTTCCCACATGGCCTTGGATTATGCTGCTGAAGGGAAAACTTCATTAGATGAAGTTTTCAAGGTGGCGGAGTTTGTTCCTGAGGTGGTGAATCACTAATGCCTCAGTTTACTTATGCAGGTAAATCGACTCAAGGCGGCCCTCAAAAAGGGGTTATTGAGGCAGCGTCAGCACAAGCCGCTGCGCAGACACTACTGTCTAAAAACATTGTACCGATTTCCATACAAGAGACTAAAAAGGCAAGTGGCGAGAAAGCTAATGATGGCTTTGCCATAGGGAGTCTCTTTGAGCCTAAAGTGGGACTGGATGAAATGATCATCTTTTCTCGCCAAATGTACTCGTTGTTAAAAGCCGGTATTCCTATTATTCGTGCAATAAGAGGGTTAAGCGAAAATGCTTCACACAAGCGCTTTCAAGAAATTTTAAAAGATATCGCTGACCAGCTTGAGCAGGGTAGAAGCCTGTCTTCCGCCATGACCAAGTACGAAAAAATCTTTACCCGCCTGACTATCTCAGTCGTTGTTGTGGGAGAGAATACCGGTAAATTAGACGATGTTTTCTTGCAACTGGCGCTTTATTTTGAGCGTGAACAAGAAACGCGAAAGCGCATTAAATCGGCATTGCGATATCCCACCTTTGTACTTATAGCGCTTGCTATTGCGATGTTTATTTTAAACCTTTTCGTTGTGCCCGTTTTTACTCAAATGTTTGAGCGTTTCGACACAGAACTACCCATCATGACTCGCGTGCTAATAGGCACGTCAAACTTCTTTGTTAACTATTGGTGGTTAATCTTAATCGTATTAATTGGAATAATTTTTTCGGCTAAACAATACGTTAATTCGACTAATGGACGACTTAAATGGGACAAATTTAAACTAAAGTTGCCTGTCGTGGGGAGCATTATTGAGCGATCATTACTTTCAAGATATAGCCGAAGTTTTTCTATGATCTTACGCGCAGGTGTGCCGTTAACCGCAGGGTTATCGTTAACCGCAGATGCCGTAGATAACGCCCACATGCAGATGCGCATTAAAGAAATGCGTCAGGGCATAGAAAAGGGCGAAAGTTTGCTGAGAGTTTCGAAAAATAGCGAACTGTTTTCTACACTTGTATTGCAGATGATTGCTGTAGGAGAAGAAACAGGTCGACTTGAACCGCTTTTAGAAGAAAGCGCCGATTATTACGAACGTGAAGTGGACTTCGACCTAAAAAGCTTAACAGCCAAAATCGAGCCTATTTTGATAGGTTTTGTTGCGGTGATGGTATTGATACTGGCGCTTGGCATATTTACGCCAATGTGGAACATGATGTCGGCGGTAAAAGGCGGGTAAGTGTTCCACCTGTTCAGGTGGGGTAAAACGTGGCTAGCACTAAAGCAGGGTTGTTTAACTTTATTGTGATTGGGCTGGTGCTCGCTGTTATGGCTGCATCTTACGTGTATCACGCTACGCCAATCATAGAAGAAGCAGAAAAAGTTAACAAAGAAAACGCAGTGGCTCAGTTTCAACGGGTTGTTATGTTGGCTAGAGCGCAATGGATAAAGACCAAGCAGTCGAAGGTTTTGATTTACGAAACTGACTTTGATGCCAGCGGTAGCGTAAAGCAGCAAAAAGAAGTCGCAGCAGAAGTATTTGTAAATGCAAAAGGTTGGCCTGAAGGACTTGAAGCGAACCAAGGCAATGCGTGTGAATACCTGTTCACGTTAGCGACATTGAGAGAATTTGATATGTCGTCTGACGTATCGGTAAGCGATAAATACGTAAATGGATATTTGCAATGTGCATTTTCTATCCAAAACAAGGTTTGGTTTGACTACAACGCGGGTAGCGGTGTGGTAAGAGAAAGAAAAAGTTAACTAAGCGTTGGAGTTATGCGCTTACTTTGTAATCTAGGAGAAGGTATGAACACGAGACAGCAGGGCTTTACGCTTATAGAGCTTATCATTGTTGTAATTATTTTGGGCTTGCTTGCGGCTACTGCGCTGCCGCGTTTTATCGATGTTACTGACGAAGCTCGCGAAGCCAGCGTTGAAGGTGTTGCTGGTGGTTTTGCTGCCGCAGTTGGACTTGTAAGAGCGCAGTGGGAAGTGGAAGGCCGCCCAAGTGGCAACAATGGCAACGGCAACGGCACAGTAATCACCTACGATCAAACTCAAGTGGGTGTAGACGGCACTATCGGCTACCCTACCGGCAGCTCTACTGGCAATACACTTATTTCTACGGTTAACAATACCGAGTGCAAAAACACATTTGACCTAATTCTACAGTCGGCACCTACCAACACCACATCGACGAACGATACGGTCGTTGCTGACTTCAGATACGCGGTACGTTCAGATGATTCTGGTGCAAACACGCTTTGTGTTTACTACTTAGTTGAGTCTATGGGTTTACCTAATACTTCAGCACCAGCAGACGGCACGCCTGACGGTACCTCGTTTGACGGTTTCACTTACAACCCAGCCACTGGCCAGGTTACTGTTTTTTAATTAATACTCAGGAAGTTTGATTATGCAAAAAGTATCAACACAAAAGGGTTTTACCCTAATCGAGTTAATCATTGTAATTGTATTGCTGGGTATTCTAGCGGTAACCGCAGCACCTAAGTTTTTGAACCTTCAAGATGATGCAAGAGACTCTGTATTGGAAGGTATTGCAGGTTCTCTGGAGTCTGCTTCATCCGTCGTTTATGGTAAAGCTCTCATCAATGATGTAGCCGCTTCAAGTGACGGTTCAGATTCAGTCAATATTGGAAATGCGACTACTGTATCTGTGGTGTATGGATATCCAGATGCCGCAACTGCTGCAAACTTCACAAATATTCTTGACGCTGATATCAATAATACCGACGGAGAATATGCTACTGTTGCAGTAGGTGAAGATACTATTCTCATTTATTACACGGGCGCCTATGATGGGGCTCCGGACCCAGCCGCGGCCGATAGTGCTTGTTCTGTTGCTTATACTAACTCAACAGCTGAAGGCGAGCGCCCTACAATCACTGTAAACACGTGTGTAGAGTAATGTGAAGAAAAACGGTTTTACATTAGTAGAACTTATTATAACCATATTGGTTATTGGGGTGCTGGCGGTAACCGCCGCACCTCGCTTTCTTGGTAGCGACACTGAAGAAGCTGTTGCGCTTCGCGACAGAACACTTCAGCTTGTGCGCAATATGCAGTTTCGTGCCATGCAAAACGTTCAAGACACCAGCTGTGTGAAAATAACGAATACAGTTATTGCTCCCCCCGCTGGGCACGACTGCGCAAACCCTCTTTCCACTGCTTTTGATGCCGATCAAGTTGTCAATGCTTCTAATACTGATTTCACTTTTCAAACTGCAGATGAAAACGGCGATAGCTTTTCTCAAATTCAGTTTGACGGATTCGGCCGACCAAGCAACATTGCCTGCTCATCTAACTGCAAAATTCAAATAAGTACCTTTGCCATGTGTTTGCAAAGCGAAGGGGCAATTTATGCGTGCTAGCGCAATGTTGCCTAACTTCAGAAAACGCAGTGAAGGCTTTACTTTACTAGAGCTAGTAATTGGTATTGTTGTATTCACTATAAGCTTAACAATAGTGCTGTCGCTTATTGTGCCGCAAGCTGAACAAACGGCTGAGCCATTTCGCCAAGTAAAAGCTGCTAAGTTAGGTCAGTCGTTAATGAACGATATTCTAAGCCGTTCTTATGATGAAAACAGCGACAGAAGCCCGCCTTTTGAAACCTGTAATGCCAAAGGAAATTGCTCAACAACCCTTGGTCCTGAAGAGGCGAGTGAAGACGACTATGACGATGTTGACGACTACAACGGCTACTCAGTGAGTAATGTGGGCGGTAATTATAACAATTTTGGTTTTGCGGTAACGGTAGATTACGACAGTGATTTAGATGACAGTACGCCAACTGATGGGCAAACTTTCAAGCGTATTGATATAGCAGTTACCGCTCCAGACGGCCAAGTCTACAATTTCAGCGCTTATCGAGGGAGCTATTAATGTTTCCACGCAAAGCACAGCGTCAGCGCGGTTTTACGCTTATAGAGCTTATTTTGGTGATCACCATCTTAGGCGTAATTAGTGTATCTGTAGCGCAAGTAATTTCACTCAGTGCCCAAATTTACATAACAGGCGCAGAGCGCACTCGCCTTGTTTCAGACGCGCGCTTTATTATTTTGCGACTGGAAAAAGAGCTGCGCAATGTGGTACCGAATTCAGTGTCGTTTGATGCTAGTTTAGGGTGTCTTTCTTATTACCCGATCAAAGAAAGTGGCACCTATGTGGGCGACGCGTTTAATAATCCCATGCATGTTGTGGTGTTCAATAGCCAATTGAGTGTGAATGATACCCTTGTTATCTACCCGACAAATCCGCAGAGCGTGAATGATAACGGGCGAACAATAGACGCTATTGCTGATGCCGCTTCCGAGCCGACTAGCGATAATCAATACGACATCACACTCAGTGCCCCTAATACACAATCTTCTCCGGGAAAACGTTTCTTTGTTCCTGAAACGCAAGTGACAATTTGTAGAACGTCTACAGCCCAAGGTGAACGCTTAATAAGAACACAAGGCGCTACGTCGGGCGTTCTTGGAACAAACGTAACATCGTGGAGCGCGAATGTGGTCACCGCTGGTTTACGCCAAAATGGCTTAATTGAGCTACAAATGACGTTAGAAAGCAGTGATGACGAACAAATATCGGTTGTACATGAGGTGCATTTTCCTAATGTGCCATAGTAAAACACGCCAATTAAACGTTAATCGCAGCGGCCAGCGTACAGTTGGATTGCGTGGTTCTCTTGTTCGTCAAAAAGGCTCTACAACGATTGTTGCGATCATTATAAGTATTGTTCTTTTAGGGCTCGGTATAGCTTTATCCAACCAAATTTCATCTAACATCCGGCAGCAATCCATTGAATATTACGGTGCTCGTGCTTATTTAGCCGCCCAAAGCGCAATGGAAGTCGCTATTTCTAGACTAATTAATGGCAATAACCCCGCGTGTGCCGTAATTACTCAACCAATAACTATAGATGCCGCTAATGTGCAGAATTGTGTAATTACGCTATCTTGTGAGGTGGAGACCGAAGTTGAAGAGCCTGAAGTTGCCGCTGGTGAAATAAGGGTTTATGCATTGGGGGCCGAAGCGCAGTGCCGTATAGGCCAACTTGAAACCTCAAAACGCGTTCTTGTTGAAGTAAGGCAGGAAGAATAATGACATACTGTAAATCGCTTGTTCGACTCTTTTTTGCTTTTCTGTTGCCTATGTCAGCTTTGCCCGCACTAGCAGTTCCTCAAATTGAAGGCAGATTCATCGAACTTCAAAATACCTACAATAAAGCAGAGTGGACAACGATAAGCTTTTCGCAGGTGTACGACGAGCCACCCGCAGTATTCATGCTCTCAACAAATCAGGGTAACAACCCCGCTATTGTTAAAATTCGCAACGTCACCAGAACGGGTTTTGAAGCATTGCCCCTTGAGCCCTCTGGTGAAGATGGCCCTCATATTACTATGGGAGGTCACTACTTGGCTATCGCCTACGGCATTCACGAATTTCCTGACGGCGATATCGTTGAGGTAGGAAAAATGCAGCTGGATGCTACTACTATTCAAGCTTCTACCAATTCGCCTTGGTATATTCCAACGGGGACATTGGTTCCGGGTACAGAAAATGCGCGATATGCAGAAGTACCGTTACAAACAGATTTTGGTGAACAGCCGGTTTTCTTTCATTCTATTCAAACCGTGAATAACCAAGTAGACGTAAACGGGAAAAAGCCACCTAATGAGCATTTACTGCCATTTTTAACTATTGCGGCTAAATATGACGCACCGTCATATTACATAGCCTTGGAAGCGTCAGAAACCGATTATGAGCCGGTAACACGCACAGAAACGGTTGCTTACATGGCCACTACAGAAGGGTTTGATCGCAGGTTCTTTGACGATAATGGTGTAGAGGTGGTTTGGGAGGCAGACTTTGCAGATGTACTTATTCAGGGGTGGAGTGATGGCTGTTTCCGCAACAATTTTAAGAACAATTATTCTCAAACGCCACTTGTTGCTGCCAGTAAGATTAGTCGCAACGGCCAAGACGGTGGCTGGCTGCGCAGTTGCCAAGTTAACAATAATAGATTGGGGCTTCGCGTTGATGAAGACCGAAGTTTAGATTCGGAGCGTAATCACGCCGAAGAAGAGGCAAGCATTCTGGCTATGACGTCAGAGTTTGTCTTTAGTGGTGAGGTGCCAAGTTGTGACGTGGCATTTCCTGGCGCGGTAGCAGCATTTGGCGGCTCGGCCATTAATCTTCCCGCAAATAGCCGTATTATTGATGAAAACAGCGGCGTACTAAGTGCAACGCAATTAATCCCCGGAGGAACAAAAGGCACGGCGGATTATCCTAAATGTGGAGAGCCGGGTGTCGACTGTACAGTGAATAACACAGACTCACTGACTGAGTCACAAGCCAGAGCAATACCTAGTATTACCGTTGATGACAGCGGCCCCGAAATAACTGCCGGTGATTTAGCGGGGGATTACTACTTCAACAGGCAGAACGTGCTGATGGCAGCGGGCAACTATAACGTCATAGCCCCTACACGCATCTATATTTCCGACCCTGGCACTAATCCCGTGGGACAACCAACCCGCTTCGTTATGGCTAATGTCAATGTTACCGTTGCTGATGGTGCTTACCTAGCGATTTATGTAGACGGCGACGTAGTTATTGATGGCTCTAACCCCAAAGCGCTAGTTATTGCCAAAGGCACGGTGACGTTTGCTAATGTAGGTGATGAAACCATTGTTGGGCGATTTAACGCCGGCGGGGGAATCGAATCTATTTCTTCACCTACGGTAAATATTCCTGTACCTCTTAAAGTAACGGCGAACGAAGTACCAAATAATATACCCGGCATATGTGGTCGAGAGGTTATCGAAGTACTCAATCACTATCGCTATGAATTAGCTGATAATAAAGGCAGTAGCTGTGCGGCTAAACAAATAACGTTAAAAGCATGCGCAGATGTGAATTGCGATCTTATTTATTCTCAACCTTCAACGGTTAAACTGTCTCCTCAAAATAACGCCAATTTTCAGTGGAGCGGAAACGATGTCGTCTCTTTTACGGGACAAATTTCGTTAGCGCTAGACAGCCTGAAAGGAAACGATACAAAGCTTGCAACACTAGGAGAAACACCATCATCTCAGCTTCGCTGCTTTATTGGCGGCAAAGAAGTAGGTATTGAAGGATGTAAGATTGACTTTGAAGACGATGGTTTAGTATTTAAGAATCTTACCGACAGCAACGCGACCATTGTAACCCAACTATCAGGCAAACCATCTGATCAAGGTTTTAACAGTAAAGCTTATGCTATCGAGGCCTGCGGCAATACGGATCTCTTAAATAACAAAATTGTGGATGTGGACCTTAACTACAGCTGTGCAAGCGCAAGCAATTGCTCGAACAAGCTAGCCTTGTCTAATGACAGCAACACGTATCAATTGGGGTTGTCAGCTGAAACATTCGCGCTACAGTTCGATGCAAATTCTCGCGCTGAGTTTACGGTGCAGTATCCTGATGCAGGTGAAATATCGCTCACAGGAACAATTACTGACAGGACGGCAATATCAGGGTCTTCAAATATCTTCACGGTTCGCCCTTTCGGTTTTGCAATGGACATTTTAAATGACAGTGGCACCAGTACCAATCCCAACGGGTATGCGACTGACGCAAGTGGCTCACTGCTGAAGCGCACGGGTGAAAACTTTGTACTAGGTCTTCGTACTGTGCAGTGGGTTGATGGCGAAGATAGTAATAACGATGGTGTACCAGATAACTTCGCTGACTTAGCCAATAACAATACAGCCGAACACTATTCAGGTAGTGTCATCTTAACGCCTCAACAAACCTTGCCAGCAGGGGGAACAGCAGGGTCTTTGAGTACCACCAGCGTTAACTTTGATAACGAAGGTAAAGTTAACTTGGCCGTTAATTATGATGAAGTGGGTGTCATTTCTATTGCAGCTCAAAGTACATACTTGAACGATACCACGGTATTGGGCCTAGTCGATAACGTGGGAAGGTTTGCGCCTTCGAATTTTTCACTGACAGGGAACGTGGTGGCCGCATGTACTGACAGTGACGGGTTCAACTATTTTGACCAACCGATTAATGAGGTTAGCTTTACTCTTACTGCCCTTAATCAAAATGGCAGCCGCACTGTGAACTACTATGATGGCTTCGACAAACTAACAAACCTTGGTTTACAGGTTGAGCACGACGGGAGTTTGTTAGACCGTTTAGAAAATACAAACACGATCTCATGGCCTCAAAGCGGGGCTACAGGTCAAATCTCCTTTTCTGACAATGATATAGCATTTAGCCGCTTGGGTGGCACAGCACTCGACGGAGCATATATGGACGCATCTATTGCGCTAGTGGCTGATAGTGGACAAATTGAGAGCGCAAACTTTAATGGGCTTTCTTGCACGGGTTTCTGTGTTGACGATTTTGGTGATGCGATCAGCTTCGCCTACGGCCGAGCTACGTTAATTAACAACTATGGCGGTGCAGATGAAGCCTTATTGCTTCCCCTTCGTACTCAATACTGGGACGGTCAAACGTGGCGCATAAACATGTACGATAGCTGCACAGACTTTGCTCACGCTAATATAAATGATGTCTCAGGCGAGCTAGTTTCTTCTGAAGACGGAACCCTAAGTGAAGGTGCGTACGTCACCGGCGAAGGTATGCGCCTATCATCGCCAAATGGGGCGGGTAATTATCCGTTAACTTATACCCCCGAAGCATGGTTGCTCTGGGATTGGGATAACGATGGTGAAGCTGACAACCCGCCTAGCGCCACGCTGACCTATGGTGTTTATAGAGGAAACGACAACATCATTTATAAGCGGGAACAAATTAATAACTAATAAGGCAGTTTAATGGTTTATTCACGACATTGCAGGTAGAGCGAGCAGTAGCGGTCTCATTGTAAAAAGTGTGAATATTTAGCTAATTGTTTTTGAACCTTCTAATGTTCACGAGGTCATTAATGGTTCTAATGTAGGAATCAAATGATTAGCGCGTATGCACTATGCCTTTGTGGGGCTGACGCCAGATTTGCTTATCAATAAAGTAGTTATTTTGGCCCTAAGTGGACACCATTACTTGCCCAAAATTGCCCCCATTGTTAAAGTGTGCGAATAAATATCGACTTCACGTTAAAGCGTCGCCATCTCACCTTTGCAAATACGCGTTAACACAGGAACAGGAATACACACTTCATGTTTAAAAAGCTTCGAGGCATGTTCTCTAACGATCTGTCCATCGACCTCGGAACAGCTAACACGCTGATTTATGTAAAAGACCAAGGTATTGTTCTAAACGAGCCCTCAGTAGTAGCTATTCGTCAAGAACGTGCAGCAGGCCCTAAAAGTGTTGCCGCAGTGGGTGCAGAAGCTAAGCGAATGCTTGGTCGTACGCCGGGTAACATTCGCGCCATCCGTCCAATGAAAGATGGTGTAATCGCCGACTTCTACGTAACTGAAAAAATGCTTCAGCACTTTATTAAACAAGTGCATGACAATAACTTCTTGCGCCCTAGTCCTCGTGTACTGGTATGTGTGCCGTGTGGTTCAACCCAAGTAGAGCGCCGTGCAATCAAAGAGTCAGCGCTTGGCGCGGGTGCACGAGAAGTATTTCTTATTGATGAACCTATGGCTGCGGCCATCGGCGCTGGCTTGCCGGTATCTGAAGCGCAAGGTTCTATGGTGGTAGATATCGGTGGTGGTACTACTGAAGTTGCTATCATCTCACTAAACGGCGTTGTTTATTCATCTTCTGTGCGTATTGGTGGCGATAAGTTCGATGAAGCTATTATCAACTATATTCGCCGTAATTTCGGTTCACTTATAGGTGAAGCGACAGCCGAACGTATCAAGCATGAAATTGGTGCTGCATATCCGGGCGAAGAAGTACGCGAAATTGAAGTGCGCGGTCGTAACCTTGCTGAAGGTGTACCTCGCGGGTTTACGCTAAACTCAAATGAAATTCTTGAAGCACTTCAAGAGCCGCTAACGGGTATCGTTTCTGCTGTAATGGTGGCACTAGAACAGTCGCCGCCAGAACTCGCTTCTGATATCTCTGAGCGCGGTATGGTACTTACCGGCGGTGGTGCACTTCTTAAAGACCTAGATAGGCTACTTATGGAAGAAACGGGTATCCCAGTGGTTATCGCTGATGATCCGTTAACCTGTGTAGCACGCGGCGGTGGTAAGGCTTTCGACATGATTGACCTTCACGGTGGCGACCTGTTTAGTTACGAATAAACAGGAAAGGCAACCGTAAGGTTGCCTTATTTGTATCATGGATACTATTTTTACTCGCGGTCCTTCTTTAAATATCAGACTTACGCTGGCCCTTGTGCTGTCGGTCACTCTGATATTTGTAGATCACAAGATGGATGGCTTTAAATCAACGCGAGTGTACCTCAACTCTTTAATGAGCCCGCTGCAGTATATTGCTAACCTTCCTGGATTAATGCTTAGTGAAAGCGCCCAGCGTCTTACTTCTCAAGAACAGTTGTTGGCGGAAAATCAAAAGCTGAATAACCAGCTGTTGCTCATGAGCGAAAAGCTTCAGCAGTACGAAGTTATCGCCAAAGAAAATGCTCAGCTTCGCGAACTGCTGCAAGCCCCCGTGCGCCTAGCGTCTAAAAAAATGGTTGCTGAGCTAATGGCGGTAGATAAAAACCCATATAGTCAGCAGGTTGTTATCAATAAAGGCGCCATAGATGGTGTTTATCTATCTCAGCCAGTTATTGATGACAATGGCGTTGTGGGCCAAGTTATGGAAGTCGGTTCAACCAACAGTCGCGTGCTGCTTATTGCTGATGTTACGCACGCCATTCCAGTTCGTTCACTGCGCAATGATATTCGCTTTATTGCAACCGGCAGCGGGGCACTGAATGAGTTATATCTTGAACATGTGCCGCACAGCGTAGATATTCAAGAAGGCGATACGCTTATTTCATCGGGCCTGGGTAAAGTTTTCCCAGAGGGCTATCCCGTCGCCACCGTTAAGCAGGTAGTGAGAGATGAAAGTCGCCCTTTTGCACGTGTAATTGCTACGCCGTTAGCTAATTTAGACAGGCTTCGACATTTGTTGCTCTTATGGGACGCCGAAGGTGAGCCTGAGTTAGACACCGATGAAAAGGCAAGCAAGCCAGCAGACAACGAGGAAGAGTCTTCAGATGCGTAAACGTAACCTCGTCATTTGGATAAGCCTGCTAGTCGCCCTTGTATTGCAAATTGTTCCACTGCCTACTCAAGTGGATGTGTACCGCCCTGACTGGGTGCTAGTTGTGCTTGCCTACTGGAGTATGGCATTGCCCCACAGAGTGAATGTGGGCGTGGCGTTTTTAACTGGTGTTGCTATGGATGTGCTTGTGGGCACAACGTTGGGCATTCATAGTTTCGGCCTAAGTATTTGTGTTTATATATTAGCGGCCAATTACCAAAGACTAAGAAATTACTCCGTTTGGCAGCAAGCCATTATTATCGGTCTACTATCGGCGCTATATCACTTACTTACATTTTGGGTGCAGCATCTACTGACTGATATTTATTTCCGGGTCGATTATTTGTGGCCCGTTGTTACGTCTATGGTGTTGTGGCCGTGGGTATTTTGGCTGCTTCGACGCACGCGCAGACAGTTTTCAATTTCGTAACCCGAACACGTTCTCGATTAAACCAAAGGTAAGCCAATGACAAAATCGGTAGTGTTAGCTTCAGCCTCTCCACGGCGCACCGCTTTGCTCAAGCAAATGAACATCGCCCATACAATACAACCTGCCGATATTGACGAGTCGCCCCGTGCCAACGAGCCACCGAAGGAGGTTGTCGCAAGGCTTGCTAGTGAAAAAGCCCAAGCGGTGAAAGCACACCTTGAAGATCAGCAGGCAATGACCGACGACAAGGTTATTCTGGCCAGCGACACGCTAATATCGTTTAACGGACAAAGTGTTGGCAAGCCAGAAGATAAAGCAGATTCTAAGCGCATTCTCACTATGCTTTCTGGTAAAACTCATGACGTCCTTACCGCTATTTGTGTACTTGATAACGCTCAGCAACAGACTCAAGTAATTACCACCTCTGTGACTTTTGCAGCATTGACGGATGAGCAAATTGACGCATACTGGGAAACAGGAGAACCTGCCGACAAAGCAGGGAGTTACGCTATTCAAGGCATTGGTGGTGAGTTTGTAGTTTCTATTAACGGCAGTGCAAGTGCGGTAATAGGCCTACCACTATACGAAACCCGCCAATTACTTAATGCATTTGGAGTTGTATCGTGAGTGCTGAACTGCTTATTAACGTTACCCCGTCAGAGTCACGGGTAGCGCTTATTGAAAACGGAATACTGCAAGAAATTCACGTAGAGCGTCATACCAAACGCGGTTTGGTTGGCAATATCTATCGCGGTAAAGTTAGCCGTGTACTGCCGGGAATGCAGGCAGCATTTGTTGATATCGGTTTAGAAAAGGCCGCCTTCTTACATGCATCTGACATTGTCATTCACAATGAAATTGCTGAAGAAGTCTCGGCAAGCCATATTCAAAAGCAAGACATTCGCGAGTTGGTGCGAGACGGTCAAGATATTGTGGTTCAGGTGGTAAAAGATCCCATCGGTACCAAAGGCGCACGCCTTACCACAGACATTACTATCCCCAGCCGTTATCTTGTATTTATGCCTTCGGTCACTCACGTAGGCGTATCTCAACGCATTGAAGAAGAAGTAGAAAGAGAGCGCTTAAAGTCGCTGGTGCAAGAGTTTTGTGATGAAAACGGTGGCTTCATTCTGCGTACTGCGGCTGAAGGCGTGGGCAAAAACGAACTGCAGTCCGACGCAGCATTTTTGCGAAGGCTGTGGGATAAAATTCAGTCGCGTATGAAAAAGCGTAAGTCGAACGTGCTTTATGAAGACTTACCGCTAGCACGACGTGTGCTACGCGACTTTGTTGGTACAGAGCTCGACAGAATTCGTATCGACTCGAAACTATCATTCAACGAACTTCACCAGTTCACCAAAGAGTACGTGCCTGAAATGAACGGCAAGCTCGAATACTACCCGGGTGATAGACCTATTTTTGACTTATACGATGTGGAAAATGAGGCGCAGCGAGCCTTGGAACGCCGTGTCGATTTAAAATCTGGCGGCTATTTGATCATCGATCAAACCGAAGCGATGACCACAATCGATATTAATACAGGCGCTTTTGTTGGCCACCGGAACTTAGAAGAAACGATTTTTAACACCAATATTGAGGCGACGCAGGCCATTGCCCGTCAGTTAAGATTGCGCAACTTGGGTGGGATGATCCTTATCGACTTCATCGATATGATTGAACCAGACCACAAACGACGTGTCTTACACTCATTAGAGGTGGCGACGAACAAGGACAGAGCCAAAATAAATATTCACGGTTTTACTGCGCTAGGGCTAATTGAAATGACCCGAAAGCGTACCCGTGAAAGCATAGAGCATATACTGTGCGGCGAATGCCCGGTGTGCAAAGGCCGAGGCACGGTAAAAACCATTGAAACCATTTGCTTTGAAATTATGCGTGAAATTGTACGGGTGAATCGCGCCTACGACGCAGACAAGTTTGTGGTTTACGCTTCACCTAAAGTGGCGGAAGCCTTAATGGGTGAAGAGTCTCATATGCTGGCAGAACTGGAAGTATTTGTGTCTAAACAAATCAAGGTTCAAACAGAAACATTGTACAATCAGGATAAGTACGACGTCGTCATGATGTAATGCATTAACGTATACAAAGGCAAAATGTGACAAATTTTTCGTCGGTAGCCGCTTATCTACTTAAGAAGTTTTGGCTGCTACTCGCCGTATTGCTTGTACTTTTCGCGCTTGTTTTAAGCGCTGCACGCTATGCTCTGCCGCATATTGAGCACAACAAACACCTGTTGGAAAATTATATTAATGAGCAGTATGGCGTAAACCTATCCATCCAAAGTGTGCATGCTGTTTGGCAGCGCAATGGTCCAAGTATTGTGCTCAATTCGGTGTCGTTGGCTAAAAACGATGCTTCCCCTGTTGCATTGGATATCAGGCAAATCTACGTCGAGCTAGATTTTTGGGAATCGCTACGCCACCAACTTATCTCATCTACCCGTTTCGAGCTGCGTGGTCTTAAGCTTGATATTGACGCCGATCGCCTTTCTGGAGGCGATAAGAATAACTTCCCCGTAGTAAATGCGCTAGAGCGTCTGTTTTTAGAGCAGCTTCAAAGCTTCTCATTAGAAGACGGGGTGGTATCTGTCACTCATCTTAATGAAACCAATTCATTTGATATTGAAAGTTTATCGTGGAACAACCATGAAGAGCGACACCAAGGTTTAGGTCAGCTTAAGGTTGCAGATTTAGCGGCTAACTCGGCGTCGTTTATCATTGATATCACAGGCACGCGGGAAGACTTTGACGGCGTGTTCTACGCCAAAGCAGAAGAACTCGATATTTCTCCGTGGGTAAGCGATCTCATCAAGACCAAGCGCCCACTAGCGCAAAGCCGCGCAAACTTTGAAGTATGGACTAACTTTTCTCAAAGTGAAGTCACTAGCGTACAAGCCGAGCTTAGTGAAAGCCTTTTAGAGTGGGGCAGTGGCCGCGCGAAAACGGTAACAGGTATCAGCGGAGGTAGTCTTCAGGCGCTGCCTAACGATGAGAACAAACAGGGAGGCTGGAATGTCCGAGTGGATCAATTGGTGCTTAATTCGAGCAACGAGACCCTTACAACAGACCTAATTGGCAGTATAAGTGCAAATGGTGATGCGCTGATAAACACCGTAAAGCCGGTGCAAATCAATCCCTTTCTGCTGTTGTTACCGCTTTTCATGGATGATACCAGTGAAGAAGAAATACGCGGGCTTAATCCAAAAGGCGAGTTGGCCACGTTGCAGATTCAATGGCACAACGGCCAGCCTTCTTTAGCGGCTAAAGTGCTAGATTTACAGTGGGACAAAACAGATAAGGTACCAGGTCTTTCGTCGCTAGACGCAGACTTTTTCTGGTATAAAAATAATGGCGCTATCTACTTGGAAAGTGCGGATAGCTTACTAAGTGCCAACGGCGTAATTAAGAAAGACGTCAATATAAACCTGTTTAAATCTCAGTTTTATATTTACCCAGAGCAGATAGATAGCGAAGACAAGCAGTGGGTAGTAAAAGGCAGCGATATGCTGCTTGATAGTGATGCCATCACTCTTCACCCGCAGTTTAAACTGAATACGTCGACAGGGTTTATGTCACTTTATGTGGATGTAAGCCCATTGGCGCTAAATGAGGTGAGCAGTTTATTTCCCCCTTCTTTAATGGGGGCTAATACCGACAAATACCTCACTCGTGCGTTTACAGGAGAAGGTGAAATCGCAAACGCGCGCGTGCTGTGGCACGGTCGCACGAGTGACTTCCCGTTTGACGATAACACAGGTATTTTTCAGGCGTATGTCGATATTGAGCAGGGAGATTTTCTTTTTGCGCCAGACTGGCCGGCACTTAATAACTTAGATCTATCTCTATATTTTGTGAATAATGCATTAGTGATGGAGAGCCCTAGTGCGACGCTTGCTGGTATGAAAATCAGTGATATGTCGGCTGCCATTCCAAGCTTCAAGCCGAGTGCTCGACTAGCTATTTATGCTACTGGCGAAGGTACCGGAGATGCCCTGACTGATTTAATGATGAACTCGTCATTACAAAAATCTTTAGGCAAAGTACTTAACGAAGACGTACAAATTGGCGGGCCTCTATCTGCCGACATAAAGCTTGATATTCCGTTTAAAGGCAAAGATGTAGTGGCATCGGGTACCGCACATCTATCCAACAACCCTGTTTATATTTCTACAACTAACATGCTGTTTGATAAAGCGTCAGGAGAGGTGTCATTTGTCAATGGCGATATAGACGCAAGTGGGCTTCAGGCACAGTTTCTTAAACAGCCGGTGAACTTGTCGCTATCCGGTAGGCAGGGCGACACGTACGACCTAAATGTAGAGTTAGATGGACGGTGGCATGTACATCCGCTGGCTAACTATGTGAACACAGATCTCACCGAATACATCGACGGCGAAAGTGATTGGAACACGACAGTCCAACTGTCGCTTTCAAACAGTGGGTTTAACTATACTGCCAATTTGACTGCAGATTTAACGGCGACACAAAGTGTATTGCCTGCTCCCTTCGATACGCCAGCGGGCAGCAGTTTACCGCTGCTTATTACAAGTAAAGGCGATAGCAAAGCATCAAATGTGGAGGCGTCACTTGGTGATAACATTCGTTTTGATGGCGTACTACCGCACAAAGAAATGCAATTTTCACGTGCGCACTTGGCACTTGGCGAAAGCGATATAGCCAACATTGGTACAGGTTTTAGTATCAGTGCGAATCTAGCTCAAGCTGATGTGCAAGAATGGTTTACCACTATCAATATGTTACTTGCTGGCAAAGGGAAAGACACCAGTACCGCCATTGCAAAAACAAATATTCAATCGAGTATCCAATCAAATGAAAGCAAAAAAGCGAATTTGTTTGGTACTCCCTCGCGGATATTCGCCAAAGCAGACAAGCTAAATTTTGCTGGCCACAGTATTAAGAATGCGCAGCTCAGTGCAACAGAACGCAATAAAGATTGGATCCTAGACTTAGCGTCGCCTCAGGCAAGAGCCACTATTCGTATTAATAGTGATTTAGACGAGCAAGGCATTGAGATAAATGCCGACTATTTATCACTAGAGAAGCCTGCTGAAGCCGGGGGGACGACAAAAGCCGACTCAGAGAGCGGCGTTGAGTTAGCTACCAATAGTGCTATGCCAAATGAGGAAGGCGAGTCGCCCTACAATATTGACCCTAATACGCTACCGCCCATTTATTTTTATTGTCAGTCCTGTGGCGTGCACGGCATCGATTTAGGTGAAATAACCTTAGACATCGCGAAGGAAGAGAATGGTTTAGCCATTCGCCAGCTTCTAGTGAAGTCTGATGAAACTAACGTTACCGCGACGGGTTATTGGAAGCACATGGGAGGCGAGATTCAAAGCGCGTTAAACGGAACATTAACGTCTCCCGACGTTGGGCAGATGCTAAAGGAGTACGGTGTTGAATCAGGTATAAAAGATTCTAGCGCAAACGTCGCGTTTGATATCAACTGGCCAAATGCGCCGATGGATTTCGGGTTTGAACAGCTAAACGGTAATGTTCAGTGGTCGCTGTCAGATGGGTATCTAACTGAGTTGAGTGATAAGGGGTCACGTATCTTTACCCTGTTTAGCTTGAACTCGTTAGTGCGGAAGCTCAGCCTCGATTTTCGAGACGTTTTTGCTAAGGGTTTTTTCTACGACGATATGGGCGGCACGTTAAGTATTGTTGATGGCAAAGCGTATACCGACGATACTGAAATTGACGGCGGCGCTGGTGAAATAGAGATCACTGGCTTCACAGACCTCAATACCGGTGGATTAAATTACAACGTATCGTTCGCACCGAACGTAACCGGGAACTTACCGTTTTTAGTGTATTTCTTGGCTACGCCGCCCACTGCACTCGCTGCTCTTGCCATAGACCAGGTGCTAACCTCTGCGAAAGTTATTTCGAATGTGAACTATCGCGTTACAGGCACCATAAAAGATCCTAAGTTCGACGAAGTTGAGCGCAACAGCAAAGACATCAGCTTACCTGCGCAAAATGCGCCTGTACCGGCCAACCCGCAAGACAGGCCATTAACGGAAGATGACGTACGCAGGCTTAAAATGGAGGTGATCGATGGTTAATTTAGCTGCATTACAAATGACATCTGCGCCAAGCGTAGAAGAAAATCTCGACACCGTTGCAAACGAAATGGCATCGGCAAAGATTGAGAAAAACAGTTTAGTTGTGCTTCCAGAGTGTTTTGCTTATTTCGGCGGTAAAGACAAAGGCCAACTTGCTGTGGCAGAAACAAAGGGCGAAGGTGAGATTCAGCGACGTTTGTCAGCGCTTGCTGCACAATATCAGTGCTATCTGGTTTCGGGTACGTTTCCAGTGAAAACCAATAGCCCAGAGAAGTTTTCCGCAGCCTGCATGCTGTTTGGCCCCAACGGTGATGTGTTGGCAGACTACCGAAAAATTCACATGTTCGATGTATCAGTTAACGACAACACGGGCAGTTATCGTGAATCGGCGACAACCGAAGCGGGCAGCAAGGTGGTGACTGTTGAAACTCCAATAGGCAACATTGGTCTTGCGGTGTGCTATGATGTACGCTTTCCAGGGTTATTTACTGCAATGGGCGATATCGATATTTTGGTGTTGCCAGCGGCCTTTACCCAACGCACCGGAGAAGCGCATTGGCATGCGTTGTTGCAAGCCAGAGCCATTGAAAAGCAGTGCTTTGTGGTAGCTGCGAATCAAAGTGGTGTGCATGCAAATGGCCGCGAAACATACGGTCACAGTCTTGTACTGTCGCCTTGGGGGGAGACCCTTGCCGAACGTAAAACCGACGTAGGGTTAGTCTCGGCAAAAGTAGATATTGCAGAAAGAGAAACCATTAAACAGAATATGCCGGTTGCCGAACATAACCGATTCAGGAGTCACTTTGTCTAAATCTGTTGAGCGTCATTTATTATCTGACTCAGGGCTAGATATCTCTAAGCTAGAGCGTGCTTTAGCGACTATTCATCGTCACGATACCGACTATGCCGATTTATATTTTCAGTCAAGCCAGCACGAAAGCTGGGTGTTGGAAGACGGCATTATTAAAGAAGGCAGCTATAACATAGAGCGCGGCGTAGGCGTGCGTGCAATTAGCGGCGAGAAAACAGGGTTCGCTTATTCAGATGAAATAAGCGAAGAAGCGTTGACCAAAGCGTGTAAAGCGGCTCGCGGCATTGCGCCAAGCGGCGGGTCACAACAAGTTGCTTCGCTTGGGCAAAAACCAGTGCAAGCGCGATATAGCGAAAATAACCCTATTCTTGCGATGCAAGATGCTGAGAAAATTTCGCTTTTAAAAGCAGTAGATGCCTATATCCGCAAACAAGAGCCGTCTGCCAATCAGGTAGTGGTGAGCTTAAGCGGTGTGTATGAAGAAATTTTAGTTGCTGGCAGTGACGGTACTTTAGCTACTGATATTCGCCCGCTAGTGCGCTTGAACTGCTCGGTATTGCTAGAACAAGGCGATAGACGTGAACGTGGTTCAGCGGGGGCTGGTGGTCGCTATGCCTACTCGTTCTTTAAGCAAGACGAAAACGGCAAACCGTATTACGAAACCTTGGCAGAAGATGCCCTTCACATGGCACGCGTAAACATGCAGGCTGTGGCGTCACCGGCAGGCGCTATGCCTGTAGTATTAGGTAACGGCTGGCCTGGTGTATTACTTCACGAAGCGGTAGGGCACGGTCTTGAAGGCGACTTTAACCGTAAGGGTGCATCAACATTTAGTGGCCGTATTGGTCAGCGCGTTGCTGCAAAAGGCGTGACGGTTGTTGACGATGGCACATTAAACGACCGTCGTGGCTCGTTGTCGGTAGACGATGAAGGTACACCAACAGCGCACAACGTGCTTATTGAAGATGGTATCTTGAAAGGCTATATGCAGGATAAACACAACGCCAAACTTATGGGCGTTGCACCTACCGGAAACGGTCGTCGTGAATCCTATGCGCATTTGCCCATGCCCCGCATGACGAATACTTATATGTTGGAAGGCCAACACGATCCGCAGGAAATTATCGCGTCTATCGACAAAGGTATTTACGCGCCGAACTTTGCTGGCGGACAGGTAGACATTACGTCAGGAAAATTTGTATTTTCTAGCGCGGAAGCCTACTTAATTGAAAATGGTAAAATTACCGCACCAGTGAAAGGGGCTACCTTAATTGGTAACGGTCCAGAGGTTATGCAAAAGATCTCAATGATTGGTAACGACACAGCCCTGGATAAAGGCGTTGGTGTATGTGGTAAAGACGGTCAAAGCGTGCCGGTGGGTGTAGGACAGCCCACACTTAAAATTGACGAGTTGACGGTGGGTGGTACGGCTTAATTCAGCTCAAACCTGTACACTGGAAAATTTAAAAAAGGTTGGGCCTAGGCACCAACCTTTTTTGTATGCGAACTGGTATAAGTCGCGGCTAACTTTCAAATCCTTTTTCGTTCAACCACTCAATAGCATCTTCTTCGTTGGTAAAAATACCTAGCTCAAGGCCTGCATTGTCGTAAATTCTCTGAAATTGAGCTTTTACAATAGGCTGCACCGTGGTATCGCCGATAACTAGCGCGCCAAGCGCCATTCCATGTTTCGCACGCCATTCTATTGAACGCTGCAGTTCTGTCTCACCTGCTTTAGTAAGAAGGGCAGAACCATGCAAAAAACCTAAAAATGCCCAGTGATCCCCACCAAAGCTGTTAATCACATCCATCATATCTCGCGCATAGCGTTCAATGGCTGAACCATCGGCAATACCTTCAGCCGACACGCCAACAATGCTACCAAGCACAGCAATTTGGTACTGGCCGTACTTGCTTTTCAGTGTTGCGTTAGGGTTGGAAAATATTTTCACACTATCCCCCTTTGGCTGGTGAACGAAATTGTGATGTTGAGATTACTTTAATTGCAGACCGTTAATCTTCATGAATAACGTCTTTCAAATACTGAAACAGCTCTCTGAATGCTTTAGGTGGCGCATTTTTCTCACGCTCTTTCTTAATTTGGCGGTTAAATTGGCGCAGCTTTTGGCGGTCAAGTTCAGGGTGCGCTTCAATCAGTTTTTGAATAGCGGGGTCGCCCTGCTCAATGACGGCTTCACGGGCTTTCTCTAGTGCGTGAAAGGCCGCATTGCTCGCCTGATGCTGGTGGGTGATTTTGGCCAACGCCTCTTCAAGAGGAGCGGTGTCTCGCTGGCGCAATACCTTGCCGATAAACTGAAGCTGGCGGCGGTAACCGTCTTTTTTCTTGTTTACTTTGCGGGCAATAGCGATGGCGTCAGCAAGCTCTTCATCCATAGGGATCGTAGCGATGTGAGCATCGGTCAGGTTAACCAAGGTTTCACCTAGCTTATGAAGTTCTTTGGCTTGACGCTTCAGCTCAGTTTTACTGATTAATTCTTCCTCTTCGAACTCATCTGCTTGCGCATCTTCGAAGTAAGGATCTTCAGGAGAATTGTATTTCTGATCACTCATTTCAAACTCATTAGTGTTACACTTTAGCTAAATTGTAACTATCACAGTCGAATTAAGACAGCGAAACTTACTATGCAAATTGAGCAGCAGTTAGCCGACATTCAAAATGTCGTAGATGATGTACTAAAATTAGCCGTTTCAAAAGGCGCAACGCAAGCCGAAGCAAGCATGTCTAAAGTGCAGGGCATCGCCGTGTCTTCACGTATGCAAGAAGTTGAAAACGTTGAATTTACCAACGACGGTGGCTTAGGTATCAGTGTATACGTAGGCAAGCGAAAGGGGAGTGCGTCTACCGCAGATCTGAGCAAAGCGGCGCTAACACTCGCGGTAGAAAAAGCCGTAGATATTGCACGCTATACCAGTGAAGATCCTTGTACAGGTTTGGCCGATGCCGACCTTATCGCTACCGAGTTCCCTGATTTAGACCTGTATCACCCTGAAGAATTAGATACTGAAAAGGCCATTAAAACTGCTATTGAGGCCGAAACGGCGGCAATGAATTACGACTCGCGCATTTCAAATTCAGATGGCGCGTCGTACAACGCAAATCTAGGTATGCGCGTTTACGGCAACACGCACGGTATCAATGCAGGTTATCCTAGCAGCCGTTATTCACTAAGCTGTATGGTTATTGGCGCACAAGACAACGACATGCAGCGCGATTACGCTTACACAGTAAGTCGTAAAGCCTCTTTGCTGCAATCAGCAAGTGCAGTGGGTATTGATGCCGCTAAAGCTACTGTAGACCGTTTAGGTGCTCGTAAAATTAACACGGCAAACGTGCCTGTGCTTTTACACCGTGACATCGCATCTAGCTTGTTTGGTCATTATGTAGGAGCCATAAGCGGTGGCAGCCTTTATCGTCGCTCTAGCTTCTTGCTAGATAGCTTGGGTAAACAAGTTTTCCCGGAATGGCTTAATATTGAAGAGCGTCCGTTTATTAAAGGCGGTCTGGCAAGCTCAAGCTTTGATAACGAAGGTGTGGCATGTTCTGACATGACCATTGTCGATGCGGGTAAATTGGCTACATATCTTTATACTGCGTACTCCTCGCGTAAACTAAACACCCGCTCGAATGGCCACGCTGGTGGTATTCATAACTGGCTAGTAGGTGATACGGGTCATAGCGACGCCGACCTGCTTAAAGAAATGGGCACAGGTTTGTTCGTAACCGAACTGATGGGGCAGGGCGTTAACGGTGTGACGGGCGATTACTCGCGCGGCGCAGCGGGATACTGGGTTGAAAATGGCATCATCCAATACCCAGTTCACGAGGTAACGATTGCTGGCAATCTGAAAGATATGTTTAAAGGCATTGTGGCAATTGGCGCTGAAAAAGATGTGCGCGGTAGTGTACAGACCGGTTCTGTGCTTATTGACCAAATGAAGATAGCAGGCAGCTAGTTTACGCTTTCTCGAAACGCTGAAGGAGACAGCCCGGTGGACTTCTTAAAGCGTTTCGAGAACGTAAATACATTTGCGTAGCCTACATAACTGGCGATATAAGATACGGGCCACTGCGTGCTTAGTAATAAGCTTTTGGCTCGTGTCATACGCAAATGGATAACGTGCTGTTTGGGGCTGCGCCCAAACACTTGTAAGCACAGCCTATGAAGGTGAGGGGCAGAATAATGCGCTTTCTCACTTAAGCTTTCCATATCCCAATCAAACTGAAGCTGTTTTTCAACCGCAGAAAAAAGGCTGTGTAGTCTGCTTACCTGGCGTCGTTCTTTCTCATCGTGACAAGGCTCGTTATTCAAAGGTGCATCAATAATACGGTACAGGTAGCGAGACACAACTTGCATCGCCGAATTTCGATTCTCGACGTCACGCTCTAAATACAAAAGTTCCATTGCATGATGCAGTCCTTCCAGCATGGCATTATCCACAATCACCGCACCTCGCTTATTAAATGATGTCCAGCGTTCGGAGTCTGCCAGGTTAACCCAAATAATATCCCATTGTTCACTGACTATTGTGACTTCAAAACTTTGTCCAGCGGGTAAAATAATTAGCTGTCCTTCATCTAATTGCATCTCGCCTGACGGGACACGAAACTTTCCTTGTCCATGAATGCTGTAAAACAAGGTGTGGTTAGGAGGCGAAACGCGACCTACCGTATAGTCACCTGATAAGTTAGAGCATCCTGCTAGTTCAATCCCCAGGTCGCTGATTTCAGGCGCATTACTACTATCAATAAAGCGTTCAAAGCACTTAGGGCCTATGTCTACAATGTCTCTAAAGCTTAGTTGCATAAATGTGAAATGATAGTTTTGGATAAATATATGAAAGATTAGAGCATAAAGGATTTAATGAAAGTTAGCTATATTGCGCCTAACGAAAAAGTAAAGGATATGACATGCTTAATGTTGCGCAAGTAGTAGCTCAAAACGATTGGCAAAACCCGGTTGTATTTCAGAGGAATCGTATCAATGCCCACAGTCCACATCACGGATATAAAACGCTAAAAGACGCATTGCACAATACCAACGCGCAAAAGCGTAGTTTAAACGGCGAGTGGGATTTCCGTTTATTTGAAGCTCCAGCAAACGTACCTGAAAGCCTGCTTTCTAAAACATTAAGTGATGACGAGTCTGCTAATTGGCAGCCTATTGCGGTACCTTCTAATTGGCAGCTGCAAGGTCACGACAAACCGATTTACTGTAACGTGAAATATCCCTTCGCGGTAAACCCACCTGTGGTTCCCAGCGAGAATCCAACGGGTTGCTATCGCACTACGTTCAACGTTACCAAGGATGAGTTAACGCAGCGCAACCATATAGTTTTTGAAGGGGTAAATAGCGCGTTTCACTTGTGGTGCAACGGTGAGTACGTAGGTTATTCCCAAGACAGCCGACTACCGGCCGAATTCGATTTGTCTGGCTACTTGGTCGAAGGTGAAAACCGACTAGCGGTAATGGTGATCCGATGGTCAGACGGCAGCTACTTAGAAGATCAGGACATGTGGTGGTTAAGCGGTATCTTCCGCGACGTGAGTTTAGTCACCAAACCTCAGCATCACATTCAGGATGTGTTTGTTACGCCAAGCCTTGACGCGTGCTACCGCGACGCTACGGTTTCAGTTCGTACAGCTATCAATGCGCCGTCTTCATTTAAAGTAGGTATCCAGCTTTTTGATGGCGATAACGCTGTCACAGAGCAAGTCATTACCGGCACTAACAATAAGCGTATTGATGAAAAGGGCGGTTGGGATGATGTGGTTTTTCAAACGCTTAATGTGAAAGAGCCAAAACACTGGACTGCTGAAACCCCTAATTTGTACCGTATTGTGGTGTCGCTTATTGATGACCATGGCAACGCCGTCGATGTTGAGGCCTACAATGTTGGTTTTAGAAATATTGAAATGAAAAACGGCCAGTTACTGGTAAATGGTAAAGCCGTGCTAATTCGTGGGGTTAACCGTCACGAACACCATCAAACAAAAGGTCATGCCATCAACGAAGATGACATGCTTGAAGACATTAAGCTATTAAAGCAAAACAACTTCAATGCTGTGCGTACTGCACATTACCCCAATCACCCTCGCTGGTATGAGCTTTGTGACGAATACGGGCTTTATGTGGTAGATGAAGCCAATATTGAAACCCATGGTATGTTCCCAATGGGAAGACTTTCTCGCGACCCGCTATGGGCCGGTGCTTACATGGCGCGCTTCACCCAAATGGTCGAGCGAGACAAAAACCACCCTTGTATTATCATCTGGTCGTTAGGTAACGAGTGTGGTCATGGGCCGACTCACGACGCCATGTATGGCTGGGCGAAGTCATTTGACTCATCACGACCTGTGCAATATGAAGGCGGTGGCGCTGATACTACGGCGACCGATATTATTGCGCCCATGTACGCAAGAGTTGATACCGACGTTAAGGACGATGCAGTGCCTAAGTGGGCCATTAAAAAATGGTTGTCGATGCCGGGGGAAAACCGACCCGTTATTCTGTGCGAGTATGCCCACGCAATGGGCAACAGCTTGGGCAGCTTTGATGAATATTGGAAAGCATTTAAAGAGTATCCGCGTCTTCAAGGTGGCTTTATTTGGGACTGGGTTGATCAAGGATTAGTAAAACATACCAATAGCGGTGAAGCATACTGGGCTTACGGCGGAGATTTCGGCGATACTGAAAACGACAGACAATTCTGTATAAACGGTCTGTTATTTCCAGACAGAACGCCACATCCGCACTTATTAGAAGCTAAATATTGTCAACAGCACTTAAGCTTTTCGTTGGTTGAAAAAGATAACAAGTTTGAGCTTTCAGTAAGCAGCGATTACCTGTTTAGACGCACAGACAACGAGTTGTTACGTTGGCAAGTGCTAGAAAACGGAAAACCGATTGCTGAGGCAACGGGCGAATGCGAAATCGACATAGCGCCGCAACAAACACAAACGCTCAGTCTTACCCCAGATATTACGTTTAAAGCTGGCGCTGATTACCACTTAAATATTGATGTGGTACTAGCGAATGATTGCCCGTGGGCTAATGCGGGGCATGTTATGGACACCGCTCAGTTAGCGCTGGTCAATAAGCGTGGAATAGTGTCGTTTTCTTTTACTGATAACGACATAGCTAACAGCACTAGTGAGTTATCAATTGAAGCTCAAGACGGAATGGTGCTGGTACGCGCGCTAAACAACGTATTTAGCTTTAATAGTGAGAGCGGGCTATTAACCTCGTGGCTTCAAGACGCAGAGGAGGCACTTAGCGCGCCGTTAGAAGATAACTTCTTCAGAGCGCCGCTAGATAACGACATTGGGGTAAGTGAAGTTGATAATCCCGACCCTAATGCGTGGGAGTCTCGCTGGCGTCGTGCTGGAATTGGCAAATGGACACGTACTTGTACGGGCGTAAACGTTGAACAGGGCGCGCAAGACGTGCGTATAACGTCGTTATTTGAATATCACCATGCGGAAAAGCTGATGGCGGCAACCAAATGGATCTATACCGTTAACGCGCAGGCCGAGCTTTCGGTAGAGGTGGAGGTGCTATTAGATGATGGTTTACCGCCTATGCCGCGTATTGGTATGCAAATAGCAGTGCCTGTATTGCAGGAGAATATGCCAGTAGCCTGGCAAGGGCTTGGACCATTTGAGAACTATCCAGACAGAAAATCGGCGGCGCGCTATGGTAACTACACGTTACCTATCGGCGATATGCAAACGCACTATATATTTCCTACAGACAATGGTTTGCGAAGTGACTGTAAAACGTTGGCTCTTGGCAGCGTAACGGCAAGCGGGCAGTTCCATTTCAGTGTAAGTGAATATGGGCAGGCACAGTTAGATGAGGCAAAACACACTTGTGATTTAATACCTCAAGACTGTGTATTTGTGTACATTGATCATGCGCATATGGGCGTGGGCGGCGATGACTCGTGGAGCCCAAGTACGCACAAAGCGTTCTTGTTGGAAGGGAAGCGTTACCGTTATTCAGTTTGCTTCAACGCGATAGCCAATTAACATCTACTATGAATGCAGGTGTTCAATCAACACGTATATATATTGATATACTGCGGTATAACCTTGTTATGCCGCCGTTGCTAAGCATGTACTTTTTTGCATCTTGCTGTGAAGCGCCTTTGCAAGTCAGCGAATGCGTAAGCTCTCGATACAAATATAAATACCAAAAAGCCGCTTTATAAAGCGGCTTTTGTTTAATTCAACGTTTGTTCAGGTAGCGACTTAGCCGTCAACCTGACCGCAGAAACGGTAACCTTCACCGTGAATAGTTACAATCAACTCTTCGTCTGTTGGATCTGACTCGAAGTGCTTACGAATACGACGAATAGTTACGTCAACCGTACGGTCGTTCGGACGAAGTTCACGCCCCGTCATTTCCATAATCAGCTGCTCACGGGTAAGGATTTTACCTGGGTTGCTTAGGAAAAGGTGAAGTGCACGGAATTCACTACGTGGTAGACGGAACTCTTTACCGTTAGGCGAAATCAATGAACGGCTATCACCATCAAGCGTCCAGCCGTTAAAGCTTACACGGCTTGGCAAATCGTCATCTTCTGAAGAGTTTGTAGTACGAGATAATAAGTTGCGCGCGCGAATAGTCAATTCACGAGGGTTAAATGGCTTAGTCAGATAATCGTCTGCGCCAATTTCAAGACCTAGAATACGGTCAACGTCGTTATCACGACCCGTTAGGAAGATAAGCCCAACGTTTTTACGGTCACGAACTTCGCGTGCCAAAATAAGGCCGTTTTTACCCGGTAGGTTAATGTCCATGATAACCAAATTGATAGCGTGATTCTCGAAGAAATCATGCATTTGATCACCGTTCTCGGCCTCAAACACATTATACCCTTCCGCTTCAAATAAACTCTTAAGCGTGGTACGGGTTACCACCTCATCTTCAACAATTAACACATTTGGCGTCTGCATGGTGTTCTACACTCTTTCTAAAATACGATTTAAGCAACTAACTGGTTAAATTTTAATATTCATGTACTTGATTGCAAGCAACTTGTGAATATTCTTACTGTTAAGGTATTGGGGTTAGCCAATAAAAATCAAGAAAAGTTCATACTTTATACAACTATTCTGACGTTTTCGCATTAACAACGGGGAAGATAATTACAAATTCTACGCCGTTGCCTTCCTCACTGGTAATCGATATTGAACCACTAAGGGCTTGCGTTACTAAGTTGTATACCAAGTGCATTCCCAATCCGGAACCGCCTTGCCCACGCTTCGTGGTAACAAAGGGGTCAAATATCCGTTTGCGAATTTCTGGGGATATACCTTTTCCGTTATCGGTATAAACAAGCTTGAGCTTATTGCTACTCACCATTTCGGCACGAATATCAATTGTGCCTTCATCCATGGTTTCAAACCCATGAATAACCGAATTCATGATTAAATTAATCAAGATTTGATTTATTGGGCCAGCCTTCGTTTCAACGCTAAGGGTAGGGTCGCAATCTACGTTGATGTTGTGTTTTAATTTTTTGAGTCGAGGCTGCAATGACAGTAGTATCTCATTAACTAGCTGTACAACGCAAAAACTTCGACTAGATTCTGAGGTTTGATCTACAGCAACCTGCTTAAAACTGCTAATAAGTTCGGCAGCTCTATTCAAATTGCGGTAAATAATATTGAGGTTTTCGTTACTTTCATCCAAAAAGCGTTTCATTGCACTGGCTTTCAGCGTTTTATTTTCGAAGTCTTTTTGAATAACCGCTAACCTGTCTAACATCATTGTCGATGCAGTAACGCCTAAACCTATCGGAGTATTTACCTCGTGGGCAACACCCGCAACCATATCTCCGAGCGAGGCCATTTTTTCATTTTGTACAATTTGACGCTGAAACTGATGTAGCTTTTCGAGCGTTTGAATAAGCTCCTGATTGGCATCCTTGAGGGCGGTTGTTCGTTGACTTACCATATCTTCTAGGCTGGCGTTGAGCTTTCTATGTTGCTCTTCAGCCTGCCGTTGCTTTTGCATGTACTCTTGTATACGAAACAACATCACATTAACGGCGTCAGCTAAGATATCGAGTTCTTTAATGGTGGAGCCGCTGGCACGGGCCGAATAGTCGCGCTGTCGCGATGTGCGTTGCAAAAAGTTAGCGATACTTTCTACTGGGCCTGTCACAAAACGCTGCATTCTTAGTGCGGAATAAAAACTTATTAGCAATAACGCCAAGGCTACGGCTAAATTAAGCCAAATTGACTTTCCAACCAATTGATTAAAGTTTTCTGATGAAACCCTTAGATACACCCAGCCCAACTGAATGTTAGTCTCTATATCGAACACTTTTGCACTGAGTTCAAGGTAGCGTCCATTATCTGCTAGTACTGGGTTCATAACCATGGAAGCTAACTGACTTTCTTTGCCACCTAACAAAAGCTGCCCTTCTCTGTTGTATGAAGCAAAAATCTCAGGCTCTGCCGTCCCGCTTTTTGCTTTGTAAACATGAGCATTGAGCACATGCTCAGCGGCAGTGAGGTTATTTAATGCAAATTCAATGCGTTCAGGCGTTTCATCGTAGAGGTAAGTGGCAGAACTTCTGGCAACTAGTTTGGCGAGTATCAGTGCATTCGACTCAAGCTCGTGGCGATAAGTTTTTATCTGTGTATAAACTGCAAGCGTTGTTAAAACAGCAAGTGAAAAGGTAGCAATAGACATCACCACCCAGAGAAAGAGGCTCTTTATAGAAAGCTTAACTGCCTTATCCGTCATACCCGCCTTGTGTACCGTCCATCTACATCGTCCATTTTTTAATAGTGGCGCAAAAATGGACAAAAGGAAAGGTGCTTATAAACAATAATTAATGTAGAACACACCCATCACAAATATTCACGTCTAAGTGGATATGTCGCTGTAAAACAAAGCAAAAAATAAAGCCTAATTAACGGCTGCTAAATACAACTGCTGATAACTTTTTGCTGCTGCTTTCCATGTGAATCGCGTTCGCATCCCACGTTGCTGCATCGCTCTGAACTTTCCGGCATCTTCGTAGAACGCCAGCAGAGCTCGACGAATGCAAGATAGCAGTGCAGGTGGCGTAGGATCATCAAACACAAAACCCGTACCTTCACTATCGTTGCTGTAATCGATAACCGTGTCTTTGAGCCCGCCTACCGAACGTACTATAGGGATGGTCCCATAAGCTAAACTGTACATTTGGTTCAACCCGCACGGCTCAAACTGAGAAGGCATTAGGAAGAAATCTGCCCCGGCTTCTACCAGATGGGCATGCTCGGAACTAAAACCGTTTATAAACGCGAATTGGTCAGGGTGTTGTTGAGCGAATTCGCCAAGGTCCATGCACACTTTAGGGTCGCCCGTGCCCACAATGACTATTTGAACATTGTGCTTAATCAAATCGTCTAAGATTGGCAATATGTAGCCGAAGCCTTTTTGTTCTGTCAGCCGGCACACCATTCCAATAAGCGGTACGTTGCCATTCTCAGGTAATCCTGACTTCTCTTGTAACGCTCGTTTACATGCACTCTTCGGATGAAGATTCTCTACACTGTAGTTCTCAGGGAGAAATGTATCTGTCTCGGGGTTCCACTGAGTGTAGTCACACCCATTTAGAATACCGCTTAAGTCGGCTTGACGATTTACAAGCCGCTCGTGCAGGCCATGACTGCCCAAGTCTGTGAGTAACTCGCTTGCATAGTTAGGGCTTACGGTTGTCACTTTCGTGGCAAACTCAATCCCACTCTGAAGCATATTGATGTAACCGCCGTGCACTTGCGCCAGAATGTTTGGATGATGGCGAAGAAAGGGAATGCTCTCTAGCTTATGAACGCCTTGAAAAGCGGCATTATGAATAGTGAATATGGTTTTAGTACCGTCAAAATACCCTGATTTGTCGTGGGTAAGCAAAAACGGCAGCATAGCAGCGTGCCAGTCGTGACAGTGAACAATATCTGGCTTTTTATCAATGGCTTTTAGCGTCTGAAGGACGGCACCACTGAAAAAGCTAAAGCGCTCACCATTGTCTTCATAGGCTTCAAAAGCATTGGCATATAGCCCTTCCCGCATAAAGTACTCAGGCGAGTCTACAAAATAAATAGGAACACCGTGCCATTGCATGTAGCGAATATCAAAATGATACACCTGGCCTTCAGTAAACAGGGTTTGTTGCTCGGTTATCGTGGGCAGTTCAAATTGCTCCGCCAGTACTTGGTAATAAGGCATAACAATTGTAACGCTTTCGCCCAAACCATCTAGCGCGAGAGGCAGTGCTTTCCCCACATCTGCAAGACCGCCGGTTTTTACCAACTCTTCAACTTCTGAAATAGCAAATACAATATTCACAGGTGATCTCCCAGAGCGCACGTATAGCGTACTTGTTTGCTTGATACAATGTAAGGAAAAAGCGCCGTGTGCCATCGTGAGGCTTTCACAATGGCATGAACAACAGATAGAAAAACTAAGTTAGCACAAGCTATTGGCTTTTTTAATTACAAAGCCGCCTGATAAACAGAAAATTGCGACGTTTGTGCTGTGGTATACACTGTTTGAAAATGTTCAGCAAGCAACCCTGGGTAGGGTAAGAATCGGTTCGCCACCATCTGCATAGTACCGCCACGACTTAAGCTTGCTTTAGCGTCAGAAATAAAGCGCTTAGTGATGGTGTAGTCAGTTTTAATACCTGTGTGAAATGGCGGGTTGGTGACAATATGCTGTACTTTTTGAGTAAAACCGTGCAATCCATCCGCAGCGTAGAGTGTTGCTGATAACCCATTGTCTGCTAGAGTGAGTGCACTACAGTAAACTGCAAGTGCGCTAACATCAGTAAGATGAAGCTTCAAATGCGGATACTTAAGCATAATATAACTGGCAATCACGCCAGCGCCGCACGCGAAATCCAGAATTTCACCACTCAGTGATGTTGAGAGTTTTTCCAGTAAAAGCTCAGTTCCCGCATCCAGTTCTTTGTAGCTGAATACGCCAGGCATAGAGGCTACTTGCCAAGCTGTGCCCTCAACATGATACGTATTCATGTCAAGCCATGCATCGGGTTCAAAGGCAAGATGTGGCTCTTCAACTAAAACGGTGATAAGACTGCAGTGGCGAGCAGAATCAACCTTTTGGGTTGGGCCGTATTGGTCCATCAACTTAGCAGCACTCTTTATACCGCCCTTATTTTCACCCACCACGTGAATACGACCATTTTGGCCCACCATGCTGGCTGCCATTCGCAATAGCATCTGAAAATGGGTTTTTGCTTTGGGTAAGAAAATCATCACGTCAGTGTGAGATTTCTCTAGTGCCACGAAAGGCGCAAATATATGAGTATGATTTCCGACTTTTTGCGTCACCTCAAAACCTGTGCGCGTAATATCTCGGCTATCAAACGATACCGAAGGTACGACTCTTACGCACTCTGAAAAAATATCGAAATACTGGTGAATTACCGTGACTTCTTGCGATTTAAGACCGTCCAGAAAATACGCATCAGAAGGGTTGATAAATGCCCACTGACCTTCGTCGAAAAGCGCGATATTACGTTCTAACAGCTGGCTTTGAGGAGATAAAATCATTACTTAGTACGCTCGAAAATTAGATCCCAAACGCCATGACCTAATTTTTGGCCACGGGTTTCAAACTTGGTAATTGGGCGGTAGTCTGGACGAGGTACATAGTCGCCGCCAGTTGCTGTATTGGTGTAACCGTCGGCAATGATCATAACGTCTAACATGTGCTCAGCATATTGCTCCCAATCCGTCGCCATGTGAAAACAACCGCCAATAGCTAATTTGGTGCGAACCAGCTCAACAAATTCAGGTTGAACAATACGGCGTTTGTGGTGACGCTTCTTGTGCCAAGGGTCTGGGAAAAATAGTTGTAGGCGAGACAACGAACCGTCTGGGATCATATTTTTAAGCACTTCTACCGCATCATGGTCCATTACACGCAAGTTCTCGACGCCTTGTTCGCTTGCTTCAGCTAAGCATGCGCCAACGCCTGGACGGTGAACTTCAATGCCGATAAAGTCTTTCTCAGGTGCATTTGCGGCCATTTCCACCAATGACTTGCCCATACCAAAGCCAATTTCTACAACAACAGGCGCACTTCGGCCAAAAATTTCTGACAGCGATAACTGTGCTTCAGCGTAGTCAATACCTTTGGTTGGCCAGTAATCTTCTAATGCTTTTTCTTGTGCTTTAGTAAGTCTACCTTCGCGTTTCACGAAGCTTTTTACCTTGCTTACGTATACTCCAGCGGCTTCTGCTTCCGCCTGACTTTTGAATTGCCTCATTTGCAATGCCTTTCTTACCCAATTTTATGGTGGCGCATTATCCACTTACCCGCGGCTTATGCAACGCTATCGTGGCAAAAATGCTGTAATTTTATACGCCAATTTGTTTCGCAATAATAGACGCTACGGCGTCAGTTTTCTCAAGTATTGCCATATGCCCAGCGTCACTAATGGTGTGGAACGTCGCTTTAGGCAAAACGCTTTTAAGTTGCTGTATTGCTTCTGCAGGGGCAATCGCATCCTGCTGGGCAGTAATAAACGTTACTGGCGCATTGATCTTTGCGAGCGCTTTAACGGTACTTTCTCGTGGTGTGGTTGCTAGCGTGTGGTTGAGTAACGTTGTTTTACCTAAATCCTGCGCCATCGATTTTACCACACCAGCCACGTTTTCATCCGCTAAGCGGGAAGGGTGTATAAATCGCGAAAGATAAGCGTCATTGTCGGGCTTAAAATTACCTTGCTTAAGCATAGTAGTAAGCTGCTTGCGCTTTGCAATTTCTTCTTTTGATAACCCTTCTGGGTTGTAACCGATTAAGGTTATTGAAGCAATATTGGCGGGATTGCGCTGTGCTACTAATGCAGCCACAAACCCCCCCATCGAATAACCCACAAGGTGCACTTTTTCGTTATCAAGAACACGATCTTCACTTAATGCCAGCATTTCTTCTAGCGATGCTGCCCATTGAAGCGGTACATAACGACGTTGTGCAATATTTAGTTCGCGCCAAAGCGGTAGAAATATGCGCTCGTCACAGAGGGTACCGGGAAAAAATAAAACAGGGTGCTGCACAGACACGTGTGCTCCTTAACAATAATCTAGCTAGTTACATGCTACCATAGCGCGCTTTTTAATGAATGGTCGCTAAGTAGAAAACGACCAAGCGGTAGTAACTGCCCATACAGACGATTATGACAGAACAACAATATACAGGTAGCTTTGCAGAGCGAGCACTCGCATGGTTTGATAAACACGGGCGAAAGCATTTGCCTTGGCAACAAGACGTTACGCCTTATAAGGTGTGGGTGTCGGAAATAATGCTGCAGCAAACTCAAGTCACCACGGTAATTCCCTACTTTAAACGCTTTATGGCGTCTTTTCCTACCGTGCACGACTTGGCTAAGGCTTCTCAAGACGACGTGCTTCATCATTGGACTGGGCTTGGCTACTACGCAAGAGCAAGAAATCTTCACAAAGCTGCGAATACGCTGGTAGAAAAATACAACGGCGAGTTTCCCTATAGTCTAGAAGAAGTTATGGATTTGCCCGGCATAGGGCGCTCTACTGCTGGGGCGATACTTTCGCTATCTCGCAATATGCGCTTTCCTATATTAGATGGCAATGTGAAGCGTGTGTTGGCCCGATACTATGCAATAGGCGGGTGGCCGGGACAGAAGAAGGTAGAGAATCAGCTTTGGGAAGTGGCCGAGAAAAACACGCCCACCAATTCAGAAGGCGGACGTTGTGCCAACTATACGCAGGTAATGATGGACTTGGGCGCGATGATTTGCACACGAAGCAAGCCAAAGTGTGATGAGTGCCCGCTTCAAGCCGACTGTATTGCCTACGCCCAAGGCGCGCAAGCCGACTACCCGGGTAAGAAGCCGAAAAAGGCGCTACCCGAGAAGTCCACCTATATGATGGTGGCACAGTTTAACAGCCAAGTGTATTTAGAGCAGCGTCCCTCAACAGGGCTGTGGGGTGGCCTATATGGTTTTATTGAGGTGTCTTCAATAGAAGAGGGGATTGAGCAGTTGGCCAAGCGAGGTATCAGTGTCGACGAAACCCGAACGCTTGAAGGGTTCCGTCATACCTTTAGCCATTTTCATTTAGATATCACCCCAGTAGTGGCCGTGGTAAACTCTGCTCCATCAAAGCGCGTAGCCGAAACGGCATTTCGTTGGTTTTCGTTGAACGAGCCTATTGAAGTTGGTTTGGCGGCACCTACAACCAAGATTATTCAGCAGTTAATGCGTTAGGCGTTCTAAGCCCAACGCAATATTATTTGCTAAGCAGATAGCGAACGAAAGGAAATAACATGGCAAGAACGGTATTTTGTCGCAAGCTTCAAAAAGAAGCTGACGGCTTAGATTTCCAACTTTATCCGGGTGAACTGGGTAAGCGTATTTTCGACAACATTTCTAAAGAAGCATGGGCTGAATGGCAAAAGAAACAGACCATGCTGATTAACGAACATAAGTTAAATATGATGGAGCCGAATGCCCGTTCATTTTTGGAAGAAAAAATGTCGGCCTACTTGTTTGACGACGTAGAGCCTACGATTGAAGGCTATGTTCCGCCTGAAAAATAAGCAAAAAAGCGTTTTTTGAGCAAACAATGCGCAAACAGTAATAAAAGCGCAAAAAAAGCGAGAAAAACGGTTGACTTGTGAAGGCGAAAACCGTTTAATACGCACCCACAGCAGGACAGGCAGCAAACGCCTAGAACGCTAACAAGTTTCAGCCTCGATAGCTCAGTTGGTAGAGCAGCGGATTGAAAATCCGCGTGTCCCTGGTTCGATCCCGGGTCGAGGCACCATTATTGGAACCTGATAGTTTATTGAAAACTATCAGGTTTTTCCATTTCTGGGCCTTGTCTTTTTTTAGCCGCAGGCCATTGATTGTCACAAAGTGTGACGATTTTTTGTCACAACCTGACTTTGTGACAAAGGTATCATTTTTTTCTTTTACGATATTGTTTGCTTGCTGTGACAAATAACTCAACGATGGATGTGTGTATCGCTGAACCATCTCCAGTGTTTTCCAGCCCCCTAATTCTTTAATAGCTAATAAGTCGCTGCCACTCTCAGCATGGCGTGATGCCCAATTATGACGTAAGTCGTGAAAACGCAGCCCATCTAGACCTGCTGCTTTCGTCGTCCTAGCCCATATCCTTCTATTTAAGTCTTTAATACGCGAACTATCATAATTGAGAAAAACAAATACGGAATTTTTCGAGTTATGCAAAGAACTCAGTAGTTCGAAGACTATATTGTTCATCGGTATAAGAACCGAAGAGCCACTTTTGTGAGAACCCGCGTCTACCTTCAGTGTTTGATGCTCCAAATCGACATGAGTCCATTTCAGGCCAATGATATTAGAGGCACGAAATCCGGTTGCTAGGGCAAATATGATGATAGGTTGCAGAAAGGCTGGGGCGCAATCAATGAGGCGAGCAGAATCTTTCTCAGTAAGCTTATAGAAGCTTTTTTCTCGCTCTTTGTGGGTTTTCAAATGGGGGACGCGATCAATCCACTCCAGCTCTTTATGAATGAAATTTAAAAAGCTTTTGATCTCTGCGAGGTATCTATTCTTCGTTGCTAAGGTGACGTCAGTCTTTTTTACTAACGTCGTCAGAATAAGCTTAGAATTAATTTCGGTTAATGGAATATTTGCTAGATATTGAGACCACCAGGCTAGCTTTTTCGTCTTTTCATCAATGGTCTTGTTTGCTTGTCTGGATTCTAGATAAAGTGTTAAAGCTTCATTCCATGAGCCAACCTCTTGAGAGTTACGCATCAGTATAGCTAACGTTTCATCGCGAAGGCGGTGTTCAAAGTGCTCTGCACGGCTTTTCACAGTTTCCTTGGTGCTGCAATGAACACGTTTAACCTTGTCAGCAAATGAAACCTGAAACTTCGTAAACCAGAATTTGGAATTACTCTTTTTATAAACCATCAATATTGCTCCTCTAAAAATAACAACATTAATGATTTAAAAGCTAAATAATAGAACTAGTTCGCTGCCGCCTTTTCGTTCACATTCAGCGCACCTTGAGTTATGTCTAGGTGCCCATAAACTGTAGCGACCATTTTATTACTCGCCAAGCCAAAAAGCTGCTGAATATCTTCAAATGTTCCGCCCTCAAGTAAAATTTGATATGCTCGATTGTGACGGAAGTGATGAAATCTGAAGGTCGTATCAATCCCTGCCTTTTCCAACGCTTCCACCCATTTCGTCATATCAAACTCAATTGTTGATCCTGTATCATCCAGCGCAAACAAATTGTCATGCGTAATATTATTTTTTCTACGATATTCCAACTGGCGCTCTATAACTTCCCTAAGGGCTTTCGTTACATGAATCGTGATGAGCCTGCTTCCTTTGGCGTGACGAGCAGGGATTTTTATGAAACTGCTGTTCCTTATTGTTAAATCTTCAATATCGCTAAGCTTCATACTGGAAGTACATATATGGTTGAGTATATTGCCTTTTCTTGCACCAGAGTAGAAAGCAAAAGATAGTAGGTTTGCTTCAGTAGCGCATCGAGCATATTCGTCGCGGAATTTAGTAAATTGCTTAGTAGACAATTCAATTAATTCTCGTTTACCTGATTGGAAAGAGCACACTTTGATATTTTCATTTATAAGACGCTTTGCAAATAGTTCGTCATATATAGCTCTTAATTCGATTAGGTACTTGTTTCTGGTACTGTCTTTCTTACCGTTTAAAACAATAGCATCGTTAATTTCTTCGACTAATTCTTGGGAAAAATTTCGGAGATCGGTGGTAGCGAACATATAATTGAAAAACGCAATTTTTCTTGAACGTTGCTCAACTTGTTTAGCAGAAGACTTTTTATCTCGCACCAACCTTTCGGCCTTTCGATAAACCTCATTCCACAAATCAAAATTCTGCTCTTGAAAGTGTATGAGGTAAGAGAAATTTATACCGATCTGAGATAGTTTGTCCTTCAAACTGGCTGCTGCGATTTTTACTGCTTCTTTGTAGTCGCTAGTGTTCAGTCTTTCTCTTAAGTTGAACTTGTTTTCTCTAAACAAGTTAGTTAACTCATTCGCACTCCTCACATCCATTCTTTTTTCTAAAGGATTTTTATTGTCTACGTTGACCACTTTCACTTTGAAATATTCGATGAAACTTCTCGCCAAGCAATATTCTTTATCTGACAAAGTCCATTCATCTAAAAGAGGTGATAGCTCCTCTCTATTACGTGTAAGTAAATGATTCAAGCGTGACAGAGCGCGTTCATTGTTGGTATCAATAAACTGAAATTGCTTTTCAAGTTCTGGTTGAGGAGTAGGTAGTTGAGACACTTTTTTTGGTTCAAACGCTACTTCTGAGAACTCCGCTGCCCTATTTGAGTCGTCTATTTTGTTGTGTGAGCTATTATCGGCGCTGGAAATACAATCAACTGTTGAAGTCTCAGTTACGTGATAATCACTCTTGCTTTCCTGAAGATGCCCGTAATTGTCGAGCGATTCACAAAACGAAGATAAGCCACGCAAGTTAAAGAAGTATTTGTTGAGGGTCTTTGAATATTTATGAGCTATTAAACCATCGTTAGCTAACGCAATGACTTCATTTTCTGAAAGTAAGAGAAACTGCGCAGCCTCTTTGAGGCCCATTGGACGAATTGAAGCATCTGCGACTGTTGTCTTAGGTATTTCTTGTCGAACAGCACCAGCAGCAACACTCGGGATATACCCAAGTGTTTCCGGCTTGTGAGACTGTTGCGATTGAAACAATGTATCTACCTAGTTCATAGTTTGGTAGCAGTTTAATCGATGTAGAATTTCCAAAAGCACGTAAATTTTTTGTCTGTAGCTCTAGGCGAAAAAAAGAGCCAACATTTCAGTTGGCTCAGTATTGCTACAGCTGCTCAATAAAATGTGAAACTGTGCAGTTAAAAAGATAGTGAAAGTGCGCTAGCAAGCCTTTTGTCATCACGTGGTGCGTCACTTCGTCTTGAAAATACTTCAACACGCCAAAATGCATTGTTACGTACACACCAGTTAAAGTTCTGGCCTGCTCTGGGAGTGTATCCATAAGGGAATGGCTTATGATGATAAACTCAGTTTGTGATACGTAATTTCGAACATAGTAGATATATGAGTCATTATGTTCGTATAGTGCAATACAGTCTTCGTCATCTGAGAAAAAGTGTGTAGACCTTTCAACCACTTTCAAGTTTGTCATGTCTTATCTCCATCATTTAAGTCTTATAGTGAAATAAGCCACACGGACGGAAATTTTTCGTTTACGCGAACTACTTAGTCATGAAACCCATTAAATTAAGGAATTTTATGACAACCAATAACACTTACCTGTGCTCCGCTGTTATCTCTGACATTTTTGGCTCACTAGCTAACGCGTTTCTCTTGTTTAGAGATGAAATAGACGGTGCGCAGTATAGAAATAACCAACACATCGAAGATTCGATAATGAACGTAGTATTGCAAAATCAGGTGATTACTGACCCTTCGTATTTGCCTCTTATTCGAGAGCTTGTTGGTGTAGTAGTGAGTGAACCTTTGTTATATGCAGAGTGGACAGAGGACGATTTCGAATTTTTTTCAGAACAAATGAAGTTTGACTTCGACGATATAAGCGAAGATTTTCCCGACTAGGAGCTTAGTTACTTCTAAGGACAAAAAAGGAGTAACAATATGCAAGACAAAAAGCCTAGTATCATTCGAAAATATAAGCGGCAGTCAAAGTCACCTTTCACAGGAGATGACTCAACCATTTTGCTGTTAGCAAACTTAGAAATTGAAGGTGAGGACTTACGGCTGGATTATCAGCGATATATTTACTTACATCGCAGCGAAACAGGCCAATGGCTGGGGATATCACTTAGCTCTTCATTAGTTGATGAATTATCTGATGGCAAAGGCAAATATAGGAACCACAGAGAAGCATTGACTGTGTTACTGAGATACCACGAAGAAATTCGTAACTTTCTAAAACACTTTTCGGATGAAATAGAGTCAATTTTTGGTATTGATGCTGAGACGTGGATGATTGCTTGTAAAGCTCGGTGGAGAAAACTTACTCTTTAATACTAATAGCCTCCTTGCGGAGGCTTTTTCAAATACAAAATATTCGGAATATCGCGGTCTTTCCCGCTGTCAGCCAGTCACTTTTGGATTTTACCTCTCTATCAATACCCCTAATCGCATTAATATCCTTGTAAAAAGCCAATATCTTCGAACCGATTGTATCGGGGAGTGAAGATTAAAGCCTGGTTGCGGGTGTTACCAAACCCACCGCCCGCTGGGGTTATGACTACATTTTTGAAATTGACCAATGACTGGTTGATAGCTTTTTAAGAGATATTGTGTCTCCCGCTTTAACCCCATATTTCTGTACAAGTGCTTTTAGGGCAGTCCTATTGCGAAAACGGTGATACGTACTGCATACATCGCTACCGAAGGTTTCGCCATCACCTATATCAAGCAGCAACATATGTCCATGCTGATCCTCACCACTTGCGCCAATATACCGACTCTCAAATTTGTCTAGATTGCCTCTAAGGTTTATGTAGCCGTTTTTGATAGCGCCTTGTGTAAGAGTAATAAGTATGTTCATTTTTAGTTCCTGCTTATGTGTTGTGTTGATAATGGTATTTAAATACTCTTGCGGCGGCGTTGCTAAAAAAGGTGTAATTAGCGCTTGGGCTTTAAAATCAATCGGATGGAATAAGTTGGTCTACAAAAAATCCACAAATGTAGGGGTGTCCGTACTTAAACAGAAGTTAGCTTTCGTCGATGAAAGTTACGTTGTGGCAAGCGATGTCCGTAAAATTACCCAAATAGAAAACAATAAATGGATTGAAGATAGTGTTTTATCTAGTGAGGACAGAAGGGCAATTATCAAAAAACAGAGAGAAATAAAAAGGAGCTTGGGACGTCGAATAGGGCGTGTCGTACATGCTGAGTACGAAGAATTAGAGCAAAAAATTATCGATGCAGATAGCAAGATAAGCGCTTTAAATAACATTTATAAGCGAGTAAAGCCGCTCTCCGAAAAAACAATATTACAGTTTAACCATCGTTACGATGGATTGATTGAAACGTTTTTCGAAGCGCTAACTGAATCTGAGCGTTTGCAATTTAAGGTACTTGTTGATGGTGACTTAATTAATTTTGGTGAGTCACAAAAGTTTCTATCGCCGACTGTTCTTAATACGAAGCTTAAACCCTACTTCAGTTCTCCTAAATTTTCGATTGAAGAGGTTATTTGCTTTCTAGAAGATTTAATTCGAAAAAATGAATTGGCAGAGAAGCAATCTATTCTACACTCTCAGAAAGGCAGAGCTGCACAAGCAGCTTACAAGATAAGAAAAACAAAACATGCTCTTCAAATTGTCAAAAGAATCGAGCACCTCGATAACGTATATGGCAAAAAACTTAAAGGTGTGAAGACTTTCATAAAGACTGAAAAGGGGGAGCTGCCTTGGCCTAAATATTTGCTAGGTAACTTCAAGCTCTGTTCTTATAACGCAATTTCAAGCTTCGACTCTATATTGAACAGTAATACCGTAGCTCTTCCGCATATAAACGAAGTTCCATTGCTCCAATTTGGGAGCATGTTTTTGTTCAGTACAGATATATCGATATTTTTTGATATAAGGAAGGCGTTATCAGCTCACGAATTTAATAAGTTTCGAGCTTTTAGTCATTATGAATCCAGGCTGAGTAAAGAGTATCCAGTGAAGAATTCTATAGGCTTTCCTTATTCATATTTCAACATATGAGCGAGAGAACTTTTGAGCATAAATCAGAGGCGCGATGAGCGACGTGGAGGTTGAATGAAAGTAATGCTAACTTGCGGATATAATTATTAAATTCGAACACACTGTATTCAGTAAAATCTTAATCAAGATTAAACTTTAGTATATAGTGTGAGCAGTAGATAAGTAGACAAGGAAAGTTGTATGGTATTCACAAGCAATTTTGAGTTTCTTAAAGCACACGCAGTTTGGTTTTATAACCTTGCAGCAAGTGCTGAGCGCAACTTCTCCTCTGATCCTAATACAACACTTATCAAAATGCGCCAACTCGGCGAAGCCATTGCTCAGAATATTGCAGCCCGTGTGGGCGTTGAGTTTGGCAACGATATCAAGCAAGTAGATTTACTTCGCGATATAGATTACTCACTTAGATTAGATGACAACGTTCGAGACGCTTTTCATACTTTAAGAAAGTTAGGAAATACAGCAACCCACGAGTTTGATAGTAGCAGCCACCGCGACGCCCTGAAGTCGATGATGGTAGGTCACGCGCTTTCCATGTGGTTTCACACCACATTTGGAGGAGACAAGGCCAAAGGTTTTAAAGTTTCCAAGTTTGTAAAACCTGAAGATCCCTCCGCTTACGTTAGAGAAATAGAAGAGCAATTAGAACAACTCAAGATTGAATCTCAACGCACATCAGACCGCATAAAGGTAGCTGAAAAGCTTAGTCAAATTGAGCATGAAAAAGCCGAGGCTGAGCGCCTTCGTGCAGAGCGAATGGCTGAAGAGCGTGAGATATGGGAACAATTGGCGCATGAGCAAGAAGAAGCGCTTGCCAATTATCGCGCTGAAGTTGAGCGTGAAAACAAAGTCAACTTTGACCATTTCAAAGCGCAACCGAAAGAGCAGCAGGCTGCCGAGCTTCAACGCATAGAAAAATCTCACTTTGAAATGGATGAAGCGGAAACCCGTGTCATCATTGACCAGCAACTTATTGATGCAGGTTGGGAAGCTGATACAGAGAATTTGCGCTATGCCAAAGGTGCTCGCCCAGAACCCAATAAAAACCGTGCTATTGCAGAGTGGCCCACAGATTCTGGGCCAGCTGATTACGCACTCTTTATCGGCACAATGCTGGTGGCTGTCGTCGAAGCAAAGAAAAATGCCAAGAATGTCTATGGCGCTATCGACCAGGCCAAACGTTATGCAAAAGGTATTGCATCGTTAACTGATGATATTGAGGTTACTGAATACGGTGAATTCAAAGTACCACTTACGTTCGCAACCAATGGCCGCGCGTATTTAAAACAACTGGAACAAGAAAGCGGGATCTGGTTTTTAGACGTTCGTGATACCACTAATCGCCGTAAAGCATTGAAAGGCTGGTATTCTCCTCAAGAAATCAAAACGTATTTACGCCAAACACCCCAAAAAGCCAATGCACAATTAGATGACATGGGCTTTGAATACGAACTTCAGTTACGTGACTATCAGAAAAAAGCCATTCAAAGCGTTGAGCAAGCTATTAAAGATGAAAAAGAGCGTGCGCTTGTAGCAATGGCAACCGGAACGGGCAAAACAAAAACCTGTATCGCGCTGGTATATCGCCTTCTAAAAGCAGAACGCTTTCGCCGAATCCTGTTTCTGGTAGACCGCAGTGCGCTGGGCGTTCAGGCTACCGTCGATTTTGGTGAAGTACGCATGGAAAACCTCAACACGTTTGCAGATACTTTTGACGTGTTGGGCATGGAGCCAGAAAAAAATCCAAAAACCACGCCTGATGACGACACCAAAGTACACGTAGCTACAGTGCAAGGTTTGGTTAAGCGTATTATGTACCCGTCAGAAGATGCGACTAAGCCAGGTGTAGGGCAGTATGACTGCATCGTAGTGGATGAGTGTCACCGTGGTTATCTGTTAGACCGAGAGCTAAGTGAAACCGAGGTAAAGTTTAGAGATCAGCAAGATTATGTTTCAAAATATCGCGCTGTAATAGACTACTTCGATGCATTTAAAATTGGGTTAACAGCCACGCCAGCCATACATACCACCGATATCTTTGGCGACCCAGTATTCTCTTACAGCTATACCGAAGCAGTAATTGATGGCTACCTCGTTGACCATCTACCTCCTGTAAGAATTCATACCAAACTCAACACCGATGGTATTCACTACAATGTGAATGAAGAAGTGCAGGTTTACGACCCGCAAACCAATCAACTTGAACTCATTCACACACCCGATGAACTCGATTTTGATGTTGCACAGTTCAACAGAAAAGTAATAGCGCCAGAGTTTACTAAAGCGATAGCGAAGTGGTTGATAGAAAGTGATTCAATCGACCCATACTCTCAAGAGAAAACACTCATCTTTTGTGTAACTGACAAACATGCTGATGAAATGGTAGAGGCGCTTAAAGACGCGTGTGAGCATTATCATGGAGCCGTTGACGATGACGCAATTATGAAAATAACGGGTGCATCCGATAAGCCGCTCCAGCTTATCAGGCGTTATAAGAACGACCGTCTCCCTAACATTGTAGTCACGGTAGACCTGCTGACCACTGGCGTGGACGTGCCCTCCATTTGCAACCTTGTATTCATGCGCCGCGTGAACAGTCGTATTCTTTATGAACAAATGCTAGGCCGAGCTACGCGTCGCTGTGACGACATCGCTAAAGAGCGGTTTCGTATTTACGATGCTGTAGACATTTACAAGCAGCTCGAAAAAGTGAACACAATGAAGCCCGTGGTCACGAACGTAGACATTACCTTTAGCAAACTAGAAAGCGAGATTAAAGAGGGTAAAGACAGCAAACTTCAGGAACTCGCGAGAGACCAATTTTTGAGTAAGCTTCAAAGTAAGAAGCGCTACCTCACAGAAACTCAGCAAAGCGAATTCGAGCGCATTGTTGGAAAGCCGCCTCAGGAGTTTGCCCAAGAGTTAAAATCAAAGCCTGTGCAGGAAGTAGCAGACTGGTTTTTAAATAATCCAGGCTTAGGCGAGCTGCTCGATATGAAAGTAAAGGGCACGGGTGGTTTTAATCGAATTGTGGTTTCTGAGCATGAAGACGAGGTGCTCGATACCTCAACAGGTTATGGCAGCGGCCAGAAGCCAGAAGACTACCTAACCGCCTTTAACGACTTCGTGAATGCTAACAGTAATAGAATGGTTGCAATTCAAACAGTCATTCAACGTCCGTGGGAATTAACCCGTGAAAGCTTGAAACAATTAGCATTAGAACTTGAAAAAAACGAGTTTAGAGAAGAAGATCTCAAGGCGGCATGGAAAGAAGTGCGAAATGAAGATATCGCCGCCAGAATCATTGGTTACATTCGCCAGGCCGCAATAGGTGAAGCTCTTATTCCATACGAAGAACGAGTAGATAGAGCATTAGATAGAATACTTGCCAGTCAGCCGTGGAAAACACCGCAGCGGGACTGGTTAAGCACCATTGCCAAACAAATGAAAGCTAACATCATCGTTGATGAAGCCAATTTGAATGAAGGTATTTTCAAGCAACGACTTGGTGGCATCAATCGCGCCAACAAACTCTTCGACCAGCCTATCACTGACATCCTCGCCCAGTTTAATCGAGCATTGTGGATAAACGATGACGACGGCGGTTACACAGATGATAAAGCAACAGCCTGATTGCAGGTTGTGCAACGAACAAAATAAGAGACAGTAGCATGAGTACACAAGATTTAATCAGCAAGTTATGGAACCTTTGTCACGTCTTGCGCGACGACGGCGTAACTTACCACGAGTACCTGAACGAACTTACTTACCTAATCTTCCTGAAAATGGTTGAAGAAACAGGGCAAGATAATCTCATTCCTGAAAATTATCGCTGGAGCGATATTGAAAACTTCAACGCAGCGACACGACTAGAAGAATACAAAAAGCTACTTATTCACCTTGGTTCACATGGCTCGTTAATTACAAAAGCGATTTTCGCTGATGCAGCAACCTGTATTCGCAAACCAGCAACATTAAACAAGCTGGTAACCGAAATCGACAAGCTAGACTGGTACTCAGCCAAGGTAGAAGGCTTGGGCGATATGTACGAAGGCTTGCTGGAAATCAATGCGAGTGAGAAGAAGTCGGGCGCAGGCCAATACTTCACGCCAAGGGTGCTTATTGATGCAATGGTAGAGCTAATGCACCCAACGCTCGACGACGTTGTGGTAGACCCAACGGCAGGCACAGGCGGGTTTATCATCGCTGCACATAAGTATTTAGAAGAACACAACGACATCTCAAGCCTTTCGGAAACTGCATACGACAAGTATCAGCATAAAACCTTCTTTGGCATGGAATTAGTGCCAGATACTCGCCGCCTGGCAATGATGAACCTAATGCTACACGACTTAGCGATTGACGATGACAACGCAGGTGTACTGTACGGTGATACTTTATCAAACGAAGGTAAAGCCTTACCCAAAGCCTCGCTTATTCTAGCCAATCCGCCTTTTGGGACAAAGCAGGGTGGTGGCGTTCCAACCCGTGACGACCTGGTACATTACACCAGTAACAAGCAGTTGGCTTTTCTTCATGCCATGTACCAAACCATGCTTAAGCCTGGTGGTCGAGTGGCGGTAGTGCTTCCTGATAACGTATTGTTCGAAGGCTCCACTGGGCGCAAGATACGTAACGATTTAATGGAAAAATGTAACCTGCATACCATCCTTCGTTTACCGACAGGTATTTTCTATGCGGCGGGCGTAAAAACAAATGTGCTGTTTTTCGATAAGCCAAAAGATGTGAATCAAGACACAGGTAACACCCAAAATGTGTGGGTTTACGACATGCGAGCTAACATGCCGCAGTTCGGCAAGCGCACGGTATTAACCAAAGCTCATTTCGATGAGTTTTATGAGGCAGTAGGCAGCGACCTTACTCAGGTTGATGAAGCTCAGCGCCAAGCTTTTATCGATAACCATCAAAATGGTAGTGATGTAGGGGATGTCGATACTTGTCGCCTGCGTAAATTCACCCGCGAAGAAATTGCTGCGAAAGAAGACTCGTTAGATTTGGCATGGATTCGAGACGATAGTGTTGAAGACGCTTCTAAACTGCCTGAACCAGATGTGCTGATTAATGAGGCCATTGAAGAGCTGGCGGGCGCAATTACCGATTTACAGTCGATTTTGGTTGAGTTGGATGTAGCAGAAGCTTCGGAAGAGGTTGTGCTATGAGTGAGTTGCCTAAGGGATGGAGCAAAGAAAAACTCTTCGATTTATGTAAAGTGTCGACAGGAAAGGTTGATGCAAACCATGCTTCAGACAATGGAGAGTTTTCCTTCTTTACATGTGCGATGGAACCTTTGAAGTCAGAAACGTATTCATATGAAGGTAAGTTGATCATTTTGCCTGGAAATGGAGCTAATGTTGGGTTAGTAAATTATTACGATGGTAAAATTGAGGCCTATCAGAGAACCTATGTGCTCAGCGATATAACCATCCACCCGAAGTATCTATATTGGCAGCTACGTTATAAATGGAAAGATACCAATTTAGATAAGCAATATGGCTCTGCTACAAATTACCTCAAGATGGGCAATTTCAAAACTTATGAAGTACCAGTTGCTCCATTAGAAGAACAAAAACGCATCGCAGATAAACTCGATAGCGTGCTCGCGAAAGTCGAAGCCGCCCAAGCCCGCCTCGATAAAATCCCCGCTATCTTAAAACGCTTCCGCCAGTCTGTGCTTGCTGCTGCCACCTCTGGCGAACTCACCAAAAACTGGCGTGAGGAGAATGAACATCTTAGTGATGAAGAATCAACATGGTTAATAAAAGATGTTCCAGATAGCTGGAATGTAAAATTCTTACCTGAAGTTGCTAGTTCTAGACTAGGTAAAATGCTTGATAAAAACAAAAATACTGGCTTAGCTACTAAATATTTGGGAAATGTAAATTTAAGGTGGCATAAATTTGAACTGGAAGATTTAAAAGAAATACTAGTCTCCCAGAAAGAACAAGAAGAACTAAACATTCAAGACGGTGACTTACTTTTATGTGAAGGCGGGGAACCTGGCAGAGGTGCTGTTTGGAGAGGTGGTAAAACTGACATCGTATTTCAAAAGGCACTACATAGGGTTCGTTGTGCAGATGAATTGAATCCAGATTTTTTGCTTTTCAGTATTGAAGATGACTATTTTTCAAAAAGACTATCCCTGTTATATACGGGAACAACAATAAAGCACTTAACAGGTAAAGCCCTTAAAAAGTATCCAGTTCGAGTACCGCCATTGAAAGAACAGCTTGAAATAGTTAATAGAGTTAATGCATTGCTTGAGCATTCAAACACAGTAGAAAATCAATACAACGCCGCCAAAGCTCGTTTAGACAAACTCACTCAATCAATACTAGCTAAAGCTTTCAAAGGCGAGTTATTGTCAAATTCAGTCGATTCAAAAATCAAATCAATCGAAAGCTCAATTGAGACGCTAAATGTGTGAGCTTGGAATCTGTAAACAGACAGGCAGAGTTTATGAAGGAAGTTCGGGGTCAGGCATACCGATTGAAGGTCGCTCAAACCTGTTCCCTATAGCCTTTCACGAGTTAAGTGTAGATGCACCAAATCATGGTATTGACGGTTTTCCGCCTCTACTGTTTCGAGAAGACAGCTTCGACCCTATTACTAAAATTCGGCGTGGCCGAGTGGTTAAGCTGTCCACTGAAACACAGCCAAAGGTCTGGCGAGTACACGACCAAACTAGAAAAGACTTAAAGTTAGTTGGTTGGGCAAGCGGCGCTGCGCAAGAAACCGAACTCATTACCTACCAGCGTTCACCATTGAACGAGTTAAGAGGGCTTTCAAAGTTTCCAAATGTCACAATTGGTGAGGCTCCGCATCATAGTATCTGGAGCATTCTTGCGATTGAAAAACAATACGACGGAGCGCTACTGCTTACGCTTAAAGCAGTCAGAAGCTTAGGCGTTGTACCGGACGTAAACTTCAATAAATACTCTGCGCCTGCAAGAAAAGAGTTAAAGCGTGCTCTGGAGCAAGTTGAAGTTAGCGCCAATAAACTATCGCCAAAAGATACCGTAGATAGGTGCCGAGATGCTTTGAGTATTGTGTTTGGTGATTTAGCCGACAACTTAACGCTAGATTTAGGCCAAGGAATTAGTAAATACCTTGAACGCAATAAAGTAAACGACCCAAAACGTGATGGTCAGGATTTAATTTCTAAAAATGCTGATATTGTTCGCGTACTGCACTCGCGTGGCAAACCAAATGAAAGCCATAAGCACAATACCAGATCAATAGACGACCAAGATGCAAACCTTGCTCTTAATTGCCTATGGTTTGTTTTGACTGAACTGGATGCTCGGTAATGACAGATGAAAAACAACCCGTCCAGCATGAGTTGCCGCTTTTTGAGATTGATGAGGAAAATCTTAAAAAGCTAAAAAGTCACAACCCCCAATCGTTAGATGAAAGTGATTTTTCCAAATACATCGTGTACGTGGATGAAAGTGGTGATCACAGCCTCCAGAGTATTGATGAAAACTATCCCATCTTTGTTCTAGCATTTTGTGTATTTCACAAGCGTCACTACAGTGAAGTAATTGTTCCTGCTTTAGAGAAGTTTAAGTTCAACCACTTCGGCCATGACCAAGTGGTGCTTCACGAAAACGAAATAAGGCGACGAAAGGGCGCGTTCAATATATTTAAAGGCAAAGAGCATCATCAGCATTTTTTGAACGAGCTAACTGAAATAATCGAGGTCGGTAATTTCATCTTGATAAGCGCCACTATAGATAAACGCGAGTTGCGCTCGAACCCTGACGATAATGCTTACCACATAGCATTGGGTATGTGTATGGAAGCGCTAAATGGTTTTCTTACGGAGAAAGGCCAGAGCGAAAAGAAAACACACATAGTTGTTGAATGCAGGGGGGATAAAGAGGATCGAGATTTAGAGCTAGAATTTCGCCGTATCTGTGATGGTAACAATAAACAAAATCTGCAATTGCCCTATGAAATAATTTTCTCTGACAAAAAAGTTATGTCTTCAGGGTTACAACTAGCAGACCTAGTTGCGAGACCTATAGGGCTTCATACACTTCGCCCAGAACAAAACAACAGAGCTTTCGATATTCTTCGAGAAAAGTTTTACTGCGAAGGAGGGAGAGACAGCTTAGGAACTGCTTTTGAGGGCGTTGGGATGAGAGTTTACCCTAGTCCAAAAAGCGAAAAACCCCGATGAATCCACCGAGGTTTTGACGCCGACCGAGAATGCTCAATCCACTTGATGCATAGTATGGTATCTGTAACCATTTAAGTCAATGGCAATGGTTCTGAAGAAAGGAACTTTTATATTTCCCTAGGCTAGGCGCTATTGAACAATGAAGCCTTAAGCATACTGATGAGGAACGCTCACGACCACTTCGCTAAATGCCATCACCCGTTGTCCTAGAAACGGGATTATCGATTGGAAGCCCACACAAGGAAATCCAGCAGTTGCTGTAAATCACGTAACGTGAGATTAACTGTGTAGAAGAGCTAGGGCTAGGCACTCTTGTTTGGTTATAGTCACGAATGCGATGGCTATAATCATGGTTGATACTGGCAGAGCTAAAAAATAGAAAGCAGGCGTTTTAATGCCTGCTTTTTTCTTTTGTGCAAAAATTTCCCTCTAGCAAGCTTAGATATCTTTAGGACTAACTAAGGATATCAACATGAAGATCACGAAAGAATTAGCTTTTAACACACTTATTAAATTTTCAAAAAATAGCATGACACTAGGGTATATATTCCTCGCGTTCGCACTGTTTCCATTTTGGCATGAGATAGTCGCTGTATTGCTAGATTGGAAGGCTGCTGCTGAAGCAGATTTTGAGTTGAATAAGTATTTTTATTACAACTGTGTGTGTATAGCTGCGTCGTTATTTTTCGCACTGTCAGCAGGTATTGTTCTACGATTTATGACAGACGAATAAAGCGATTTTACTGACGGGCATTCTATGCCCGTTTTCTTGTTCCACGAAAGTTACCATGAGTCGTTCTTAGTTATTTATGCGGGTCATAAGCAACTTAGGAGGACAAATGACTAAGCAACAAATCGTCGTCATGGTATTAGACATGATGACTAAATTTTTGATGAGTATCGGGGACGTAGTATTTGTTATTTGGATATTTCAAATAATAACTGGGTTTGAGCCACACAGCACCTATCCGTTCGTGGGGATTAAAGGGGCGTTATATATACTTCTAATATATCTATTCGCTCTCGCAATCTACCTACAAGAGAAACGGCTTCGTAAAAAACTTCATCAATAAATATTAAGAGCACCGCAAGGTGCTCTTTTTCTTCCGACAATAGCTTATCGATAAAATGTCTGTTCTATTGGGTCAATAAACTTTGTTCTATAGATGATTTTTTCTTGGAGTTTTTTGGCATCAGTTTCACTTAGCAGAGGCTGTTTCGTTTTACGATCATAACGATGAGGCATTTCCTCAAACAATTGTTTGTGAAAGCGTTGTGTGTCGCTATTAATCTTTTGAGAGCAGGGAATAATGAAGACTTTATCGTAAAGTCTATTTTCACCTAGCATTGCGTCACGCAATTTCAGTAACGTTTTTTCGTGTTGCTGCTTCCGCTTAAATGAAGCTTCTAGTTCAACAGCTGCCACCTCGCCATTGGCTAGCTGTACTAAAGCATCTACATTTTTTATATTTGATGAACTGTGAATTCGTTTAAATTCAGGTTCAGTTAAATAGCCATCCCAAAGAGGTTTTGGGATGCCATCTTTTGTTTGATTTTGCAATCCCAGGCTTAGCACAAAGCTCATAATAGAGTCGTGCATGATTGCATTTTGATTGACCTGAGTGATTGGCTCTTGTGAGGAGCGGAAAGGGATGTCTATTCGCATCAAGTCCGACGCAAACCTAGCACCTGAATGAGTTAGTACATATATGCGCCCATCTGCCGCCCTATCTGTTTCTGCAATTGATAGAAGTCCTTCTTTCACTATTCTATTTAGAGACTCTAAAACTTTGTGCCGCTTAATCTGCCATATTGCTTCACATGTAATGGCAGATACAAAACCAAATCTAGCGGCGAGCAGTAACGCTAAATACTTTTTTTGCCGTCCTCGATGAACGGGATTAGTGCTCCTGTGGAATCTCATGTCCAGGTTGAAATATTTTTGGTGTTCGGTGTCTAGGGAAGGTGTATTAGAATTCATCATTGTGTTCCTTGTTTATTAATTGAAAAACTACAAAGGAACAGCAAACGCAAAATTTAAGTGTTTAAGGATCTCTTTCGGGTTTTTAACTGTGAGTTTCTTAAACTCTCATACACCCATTGCGGCTCCCTGTTTATAACCCACCTGAAAAAAGAAAGCTCACAACGTTTGTTGTGAGCGAAACGCTTATAGTGCCCGCCGCTGCTGATGTTGACGTTCGTCAACGCAGCGACTCTACGACGCATTCGCGTCTAGCACCAACGCTCAAGGCGCATGTTCTCGTGCTGCGCACTACCCCCCATTCTGCACACTTCTATCTTTGTATTTCATACACAGCTATTCGTTGCGCTAGCGTCGCTCGCGGTATGGTGTTTGATTCATAGCGCTTTCGCCCTATTCATCAAATTTTGCTAGGGCAAAACAAAATAGGGGGTAGTTCGCAACCGCGAACATGCGCCAGCTTCAAAAGAAAATTGCGTCGCAACTGTCTTTTAACGCGAGCTATTGAGTTGTTTCACAACCGCTTTTTTGCACGCAAACTTTTAGTTTGTTGTTATCACTTTGCTTTGCAACTAGTAATTCATGCTTCCCAAGCATAATCAGACTTTATTTAAAAAATTTTTTTGAAGGAGAATATTCATGTCGAGTCTGGCTTCTTAAGTAGAAGCCGCAAACTTTAACTAGTAAAACTATGATTAGGAAAAAGGTATGAACTAAAAATGTAACAGGGTTTCAGCAACTGAGAGCTGACTAGTTTTGCGTGGCGGCTAACGCTTTTTAGTAAAGACTCGACATCTTTAGTTTAACAATTAATTGCGATACCACAGCTCTCTGTTGGCCGTTAAAAGGACAGAGTTTGCATTAGGTGTATTTTTCATTAACGTAATTTTGTGCTGATAAATAAACCAGAGGACAGCACAATGTCATTACTAAGCTATAAATTGTTCGGACACTGCTCAGAAAGCAGTGAAGAGGCTAATACTTCAGCTCTCGATGAGAGCGAGTATGATGCGCCTGGAGTTAATGAAGCAACGGGATTACCGCTTTTATCTAGTGGGGTAAAAGGCTGCCCTGGTGCTATCGACGTAGAAGGAAATCCACGCGGCACTGATATATCAGACCACCTAGGTGTGGATACCATGCTCGATATTAGTTCTATAGATACTGATATGATCGGTGGATGTGATATCCACTCTGACACCGACTGGATGACAGACACAACGTCTATTGATAATGGTTTTGACGATTTTGGAATTAACGACCTGTCAGGAAGTGACGGAGATTGGTAGATGACTTTATTTCAATTAGTCTTACTGGTGTTATTGCTACTAGTGGCTTTGGCTATCTGGCTAATACCTTCTTTTGAACGGTTAGTAGAAAAGTATATGAAGGCTGGCGGTTAGTTTTTGTTATTGATGTGAACAGATGGGAAAAACTTAGCTCAAATCTAATCTGACATGGGCACTAAAAAATGGCAGCTGTCAGCTGAGGTCTGAGCTAGTACACTTCAGTTCTTCATTTAGATTATAGTTATATCAATGGTTTCTTCATAAAGTTCTTGATAATTTTCTAATGGTTGAGATAAAAAGCTACGCTCAAATTTTCCTGCTCCTACGTAAAACAGCTTTGAATTAGTCGGAAAGTAAGCATTTTGAACGTCTTTAACTCTGACTTTTTCGATAGGTTTTATTTCTTCACTTTCTTCATCACTAGGCTCTTTAACATGCTCAGATATAGACAGAAACGTCTGAGTATCACTTGGCAGATTATTCGCAATAAATGACAGAATAGTCTCCAAGTTAGTCTCATCTATATCCTCCTTGAGAATGGCGTCAAGCAAGAATGGTAGTCTATGGGCTGTTTTCGATTTCGCTATCATGGCATTTAAAGCAAAATGATAAGCCATAACGGTTTTGTGAAGTTCAACACCTTGACGTGGGAAAGAATGTATTTTGTACAAATCTAAATATCGAGAATCAGTCAAAGGCCTAAGGTTTAACTGTGATGTATACTCTGTGAATATCTTCTTGAATGCCTTTTCCTTACTTATTCGTGAAAACATGGTTTCTTGTTCAGTAACCATAGAGCCAAGAGAAAGTTTAACGTCTTCTAAATCTCTTTCTAATTGCTCAATATCGGCTTGCATCCTTTTATATAGTGTAATATTTGCTTTATTTTCTACCCACTGTTGAAACGTTACTCCTTCGACGTTTTTGTCCAGAAGTACGCCATAATCATTAAAAATTTCGTTCTCGATTGCCGTCGCTTTTTTCTTAGACGAATTTATCTTAGACTTTTTATCTATTAGCTTATCTGTAATGTGTGACTCAAGTTCTAAAGTATCATTATATTTTTGATAGTAGCTGTACAAGCCTTCAAGTGAGTATGACAGAACCTGCGTGCAGGCTGGGCAACGATCAACATCGTTGTAACTCTGTTTTTTGATATTACTCTTAGTTCTTTTCAGAATTCTATGATGATTTTGTAATAGAGAAAATTCATTACAAAGCTTTATGTACTTGTTCCTTTCTTCCTCTAATAAGTTTGCCTTTAAAACGTAGTTTTCAATATAGGCTTCTGCTTGCTCGCCAAACGCTTCGTCAACCAAATTAGAAAACTGAAATTCTGCTTTCTTAGTGTATCGTTTGAGATTATTTAATTCAGCAGTTAGTCGATCTTTTTCCTTCGTTAACCTTCTATGCTCCAAGCGATCAAATCTATTACTTATACCTAGGTAATAATCTAAATAGTCGTCTTTAAATCCCTTGTAATATTGAAGATTAGAGAATGACTCACGCAAATATACCCAGCCTACAGATTGAGAAACATAATATGGTAAAAACATGCTTTCAAGCGGAGCCGATTTTAGCTCTCCTTTTTGCTCAAGAATAAGCGAAAATCCAACCAATTCTCTTATGTAATCCTTCAGTCTGATGTGCTCAACACTGTTATCTGCATCTATTCCATGGAAAGAAACTACCTTTCCGCTTGGCTCTTTGACATAGATTGATTTTGAGTCCCTGACAATAGCGTAATATTCCTCAATATCACCTACTTTCTTCGTAAAATCTACTCTGAACGTCGGTTCATATGACAGGATTTCTTCTAAACTTTCTCTGACGTCATTAACTCCAAACGCGAACATAAGACTCAGGATCAAAGAGCTTTTACCTGAAGTGTTGCGTCCACTGATTATATTTACACCAGGTGAAAATTCATTACTGAAGCAACAATTATGCGATTTCGAGCTTACAAATAATTTTTTAAACGTAATTGTATGGTTCATTACAAGGCCTTTCCGTGGTGCTCTACAAATGCGCATAAAGTAGAGAAGAAAATATCAATATCGTTTAGATTGATGCTATTTTTACTTTTAATATCCGAAACGTACGCTTCAAACATTTCCTCATGGCTGTAATAACTCATAGAGTAGTCATTGTCCCTAACAAAGCTTTTTATTATCTGATGTTCGTTATTCATCATGTCCTTGAGAAGTTCAAATGTGTTCTTAATATAGTTTTCGTGATTATTTTGGATACCTATAGGAACTCGAAACCTACGCGCTAGTTCTGTTGAGTGATCTCTCCACAGCTTGAATGTCTTTTGTTCCGTTTCAATAACATCAATCGCTTTCCTGATTTCATCGCCCTCAACCCTCTTTGAACTGTCAAGTAAAGTAATAACTTTGCCTTGGTTGTAAATGGCTTCAACTTCCCTAAACAGACTAAGAAGTAACTCAACGGCCGCAAAAGAATCTGATACATGTGGAAATTTCCTCCTCATTAGCCCGACCAGGCAATCTTTTTGTGCCTTCTTTGTTCGTGGAAAATCTACCCACTGAATATGCAGGTTGTCGAGTTCATGTTTATGAAAAGTAATTTCTTCCTTGTTGCATAAACCGTTTACTTTCTTGGTAATTTTTTCCTTAATTTCGTGAGGGAAAGAGTCGTATTTACGCTTACAGTTTTGCTCGTTAAGCAGGATTGTTATTTCCTTTTTTCCGTCAACTTTTTCTTGCTTATTAGGCGTGAATTTAAGTTCAATGTCGGAATTGGATATAAACGTAAGCTCATGAGTATAGTTTTGGCATTTAGGTGCTGGGTCGTTTCGCAGATCGTTTCCAACTTCTAGCATCTTAGCTATTATCTCAGAGAAACGTTTATCTATAGCCCATACCTTGCCGGAGAGTTTTTTGGCTTGATAGGAATGCACTTCTTCAATATTGCTGCGACAATCTGTTCTATAGCAAAATAGGAAATCGTCATGATGCTCTATACTCAGAAAGAACTCTCTCCCACTGAATCGATGATATTGGTCTAGGAGCAAGTACAACGCACAATTGCGCTGAAACTCGAATCCCAATAAAGCATCTATACCTGAGTTAGCTGATTTTTTTCTTTTACTCAAAGCTTCACCTTAATCAAAACCTTCATAGCATTCTTGTCACACAATGCTATTTTTCCTTAAACTTTGTGACATATTGTCACTTAAGTTGCTCATTGTAGGGGAGCAGGTTTTGCTACTATGTCCTTTTATAAAAAACAGTTTTACATACTTTAGGTCAAACTCATATCCCATAGCGTTATCATTCCGTTGATTTAAATTAGAGAATGAGGAGGGGGAGCAGCCAATCGTCTATATTAGCTTTAGTATGGCTGGAATTGACAATAGTGTGCCAGACGTAACTTTACTTCAAGTTGCTTTTTTCAACTGTAGCCTGGATATGAGTTATTGCATCTTACTGAACTTTGGAAATTACATTTCTGTTATGCTTTGGCTTAACAGTCAAAGCTCATAGTTAACAAGGATTTTTGCACTATCCGACTAAGAATAGGTGTGACGATTTTTTGCTTTGTCACAGTGTTTTGTCACAGATAAGCGGCGCTACAGACCGCTAAAATCAATAGGTGGCATCATTGCTACAAGGCTTGTAGGGATTGAAAATCCGCGTGTCCCTGGTTCGATCCCGGGTCGAGGCACCATTATTCAGAGAGCCCTGCATGAGAATGCGGGGCTTTTTTGATTCCGGTGGTTGAAAAACACAGGCACACGCTAACGTGCCCCTGCGGCTGCGCCGCGCGTTACAATCCCGGGTCGAGGCACCATCATTTAAGCCCTTGCAGAAATGCGAGGGCTTTTTTGATTCCAAACCTCTTTCCTCTATTTTGAAATTTCTGCTCGCGAAAAGACATATGGCTGCTTAAGCGGTGAACATCGTATAATGCGAAAAATATGCGAAACTTATTAAGGGCGAAGGGCATGAATCGTCGTAAGAAAATTTTCACTAAGCTTAAGAAGAAAGATAAGAAAGCCAAAGCTAAACTTCATAAAAGCAATAAGCCAACCTATATTTCTAAAGCGGAACGGGCAAAGCTAGCAGAACAAGAGCACGATGAATTGTCAGTGACCGAAAAAAGTACTAAACCAGTCGACTGATAAAACAGCGATCAAACTCGGTGATGAAGTTATCCAGCTAAATCAATGGATGCATTTAGGCCTGCCAAGCCGTGGTGTGTAATTTCGAGTTGCGAAAACACAAAAACACAAAAACACAAAAACACAAAATAGCCAGTTTGTAATCAAGCTTGCTATTTTTAGAAGTTTACATAGTCATGCTTTACATCAAACGCTTTGAGGGTCGCTAGAACGTTGCTCGAACATAATCATCATCACCCTCACGGGGCAGCAAGCCTAGAGATTTCGGCTTATGCTTTGTGCATGTCAATTCGGTACTTTACTAGCAGCATTTATTTGGATGTTAGACACAAATAGCGGCTAAAACGCTTTTTTAATAAAAAACTTATGCATGTTCTTGCCTACTTTTCGAAATGGGTACTACGCTTACCTAATGTGATCAGAGATGGCTAAACATAACGCTGTTATCTGTTATGACTAGCAACTTTATATTTTTTTTGCGCTAGACAATGACGTTTTTCGGCATGTGTTGTTAGTGCGTCGCACGATGTATTTCTCAAACAAAGTAACGTGCACAAGCATGAATGAGTGCTGTTGATTTCAAGTCACAGTGTTTTTTCAAGGAGAGTTTTTTTGTCATTTAATAACTTACCTTCGATGCAGCAAGGCGCTTTAAAGAGCATATATGTACTTTGTGGAGTTGGCATAGCTGCTTCTTGGATTTTGTTCTTTTTTGTATCAGCGCTCACAGCGCTTGCGGTACTTACAGGCGTGGTTGTCTTTAGCGTATTTGTCTATTCACAAAGCTCGGATGAGGTCGACGAGATTTATCCCAATTATGAAAGTCTGGCGCAGGACGAATCAGAGGGGAGCGCTGACATCAAAAAAGCGACCGAAGAGCTCTCCCGTTCATTGAGCACGTGCGATACCAATTTATCGTCCATTAAATCTACTCAAGACGACGCTGTTGAAACCCTGTCTAATGCTTTTAGCAGTCTAAAGGCACTGGTAGCACAGCAAACACAATGTATTGACGCGTTATTGAGTGTTGATAGCACGCAAACGCAATCATATTCAGAACGTATGCGTACGTTTGCCCAAGAAACCGACGGAACCCTTACCCAATTTATCGATTCAACCGAGCAAATGTCCTCGTCGACAAAGCACCTTATGGAACAGGTGCAAACTATTCAGCAGGCTATGCCCACGGTTATAGATGCACTTAGCGGTATTGATGATATTGCCGCTCAAACTAACTTGTTAGCACTAAATGCTGCAATTGAAGCTGCTAGAGCGGGCGAGGCTGGTAGGGGTTTTGCGGTTGTGGCTGATGAAGTGCGTGCGTTATCAACTCGCTCAACTCAGTTTAGTGACGTAATTAAGACTCAGGTTGAGAACATTCGCAGTTTGGTAGATAAGCTCACTGACACTGCAGAATTTGTAGCCTCGCAAGATATATCTCAGGTTGTTAATGCTAAATCACATATAAGTGATCAACTAGCGGAAATCATCAAAAAAGCAGAAGCGGATCTTGTTACTACGAAACAAATTGAAGATATAGGGTCACAGCTGGACGAGTCGATAAACGCAGCTATACGCGGTATGCAGTTCGGTGATATCAATGGCCAGCATATCCAGTATACCCAAGATATGATCACATTCGTTTTAGAGCAGTTGGCAACGTTGGATGCCAATAATATTGAGAGTTTCGTTAACGCATTAAACGAGTACCAAAAAGGACTCGCAGAGAAAGGAAAAAATGATCACAACCCAGTGTCTGCAACTTCTATGGACGCTGGAGAAGTTGAATTGTTCTAAGCTAAGAAAGGAACAGGAAGCACCGTCAGTAGGACCTACATTGGAGAAGTGAGCATATGAGCAAACACATTTTAGTTGTGGACGATTCGGTGTCGATTCGTCAAATGGTAGAGATGACACTAAAGGGTGCTGGGTATACCGTCACCACAGCCCAAGACGGGCAAGATGCGCTCGATAAATGTAAGAGTCAGCAGTTTAGTTTTGTACTGACTGATCAGAATATGCCTCGCATGGATGGTCTTACTCTTATTAAGAATTTACGTAGTCTCGGCGCATATAGCAGAACCCCAGTGGTAATGCTTACCACAGAAGCTGGCGACGATATGAAAGCGAAAGGTAAAGCTGCGGGAGCAACTGGCTGGATGGTGAAGCCCTTCGATCCGAATAAACTTCTTGATGTCACTAAGCGCGTCTTGGGTTAGGTCCGTCTTCTAACACTTTAAGTCTGGAAGGATTCAGAATGAGCATCGATATTGAACAGTTCCACGGCGTATTTTTCGACGAGAGCGACGAGCATCTCGACGATATGGAACAGCTATTGATGAGCTTGGATGTCGAGTCCCCTGATCCTGAAGAGCTAAATAGCATTTTTCGCGCTGCTCACTCTATTAAAGGTGGTAGCGGCATATTCGGCTTTGATGCGTTAATGAATTTAACGCACGTGATGGAAAACTTACTCGATAAAGCCCGGAATAATGAAATTAGCGTAACCGCTGACATTGTCAACGTGCTTTTAGAAACTCTCGATGTATTAAAAGACACGCTAAATGCCTATCGCGACGAAACTTCAGTTCCAGAAGAAAGTATTGCTGAGCGCATCACAATACTAAACGGTGTAATGAGTGGGCAAAGCGCTGAACTTACGCCAGGTGGAATACCCGAAGAGGAAGGTTCAAGTACACAAGCCGAAAGTACTGCGGATGACGGCTTTGGCTTCTTTGATGACGAGCCTTCTGGGGCTAGTTCGGCTACTGACGATGGTTTTGGCTTTTTCGATGAAGAGCCTGTTCACAATCAATCTAGCGAAACTACCGAATCGTCATCGCAAGCTGATGAAGGTTTTGGGTTCTTTGATGATGAAGAAACCCAAAGCAATCTTGTCGAGTCTCAAGCGAAAAAAACAGAAGCTGCTAAATCTGAAAATGATAACGAAGAAGAAAGCCAGGGCTTTGGATTTTTTGAAGACGCACCTTCAGCTAGTCACATAAATACTGCAGTAGACACAACCAACAATTTTCAAGATCAACGCGCCAATACACCACAGGAATCAGTAAATGATGTTAAAGCATCAATAAGTGGTGCGGCGGCCGCGAAGACACCGCCTAAAAACAAACCTACACCTTCCGCGAAAAAAAGCACCGCACGAGAATCTGCGTCTATTCGGGTAGATACCACGAAAATCGATGCCATGGTTAACCTAGTCGGGGAGTTGGTTATCACCCAATCAATGCTTTCTATGATAGGGCAAGATGTGGAAGGGCAAGTTGGCGAGCGCCTTCAGCTTGCTATTGATGAACTGCAGCGCAACACTCGAGAAATTCAAGAATCGGTCATGTCTATGCGCATGCTACCTTTGACTGCAACCTTCAACCGATTTCCTCGTTTAGTAAGAGACTTAGCTGGGAAGTTGGGTAAACAGGTTGAGCTGGTACTGCAAGGCGGCAGTACTGAAATCGATAAAAGCCTAATTGAAAAGATTGTCGACCCCCTTACACACTTAGTGCGCAACAGTATCGACCACGGTATCGAAACGCCCGAAAAGCGTGCGGCTGCCGGCAAGCCAGAGAAAGGCACGGTCATCTTAAGTGCGGAGCAAAAAGGTGGCAGCATTATTATCAGCATTATTGATGATGGTGGTGGTCTTCACCGCGACAAAATTCTTGATAAAGCGCGTAGCAACGGGTTTGCCGTATCAGACGATATGCTAGACGCAGAAGTATGGCAGCTTATATTTCAACCTGGATTTTCAACTGCCGAAGCCATTACCGATGTGTCGGGAAGAGGGGTAGGTATGGATGTTGTGCGCCGCAATATCGAGTCTATTGGCGGACGTATCGATATTGAATCGAGCGCTGGTGAAGGCTCAGCTTTCTTCATTCACTTACCGCTTACGCTAGCTATTGTCGATGGCATGTGTGTGTCGGTGGGTAAGCAAATCTTCGTGATCCCACTTTTAAATATTATTGAATCCTTCCAGCCCACAAAGCAACAGCTGAAAACCTTGGGCAACGACACTGTACTTTATATTCGAGACCAATACTGGCCTTTGGTCCCTCTTTACGACTTCATGGAAGTAGAAGGTGCTGCACTTTCTCCCACTGAAGGCATTGTGGTGTTACTTGAAAGCAGTAAAAAACGCTTTGGTGTTTTGGTTGATGCGCTTGTTGGTCAGCAGCAGGTAGTCATTAAAAGTCTAGAGGAACACTACCGCAAAGTGGCTGGAATAGCGGGGGCAACCATAATGGGTGACGGTAAAGTCGCACTAATTATCGATGCAGACTCCATTGCTACAACTTATACCTCCAGTCAAATAGAGGAGTTACTTTCATGAGTGAAACTGCCTTGCATCAAGCGGTTACTGGCGGACAAGACAAAGAATACTTGAGTTTTGTGCTTGGCGATGAGCATTACGCTTTGGACATCACCACAGTAAAAGAAATTAGAGGGTACGAACAAGTTACCAAAATTGCGAACGCACCCGCCTTCATAAAAGGCGTGATTAATTTGCGTGGTGACATCGTTCCTATCGTGGACTTGCGTATTAAGTTTAACGTAGGCGAGGCCACGTATAACGACTTCACAATAGTGATAATGCTGAACATTCAAGAGCGCATTGTTGGCATCGTGGTAGATGGTGTATCCGATGTTATTCGCTTGTCTGAAGAGCAAGTACTTCCTCCACCAGAGTTTGGCGTAGCTTTTGACAGCAGGTATCTACACGGCTTAGCTGATGTAGATGAAAACATGGTCATTCTGGTGAACATAGAGAGCTTAATAACCAGCGAAGAGCTGGGTTTAGTTGCACCTGAAAGCGTTAACGACGACGCGTAGTTACAAGGTCCTTCACTAAACACAAACACCTGACATTGGGAACTATTAGTTATGGGCGTATTTAATTTTCTTAACGGCGAAGAGTTGAAGATAGCGAAACACGACGCGCAATTGAAATCGAACATTTTAAAAGCGAGTGCCTCAAATCTGTTGGTCATCGACAAGTCTGGGGTTATTCACTATTGCACGCCGGCATTCCTTCACATGACGCAAGCCTACCCCAAAGACTTTTCTGTAGGTGGCGGCGAGACAACATTATCAGGAAAGCACATTGACGATATTACTGTTGGGGCTAGCCCTGCGGAAAATCCGTCTTACTTACTCACCCACGCTCCAAGAGATAACAAGCTACTCGTCTCACTCGCGGAACACAGCTTTTGCGTAAGTACATCTGCAATACTGGCGGAGGAAAACGATACTCAGCTTTTTGTCACAGAATGGCAGGACAACACCGAGAACAAACGCAATAAAGGTATGGTCGATGCCATTATGCGAAGCCAAGCGGTAATTTCGTTTACCACAGACGGCGAAATCTTGTCGGCCAACGATAACTTTTTAGCTGCAATGGGGTATAGCGAAAGCGAGGTGGTGGGAAAACACCATCGCACTTTTGTCGACAGTGATTATGCCAAAAGCGAAGAATATCAGCAGTTTTGGAAAAAACTAAGAAGCGGTGACGTACATAGCGGTGAGTTTTGCAGGATAAACAAGCAAGGCGAAGAGGTGTGGATCCAAGCGACCTACAATCCGGTGTTTGACGATGACGGGAAAGTGGATTACATCATAAAATTCGCCTCAGACATTACGGCGCAAAAGCAAATAAATGCAGATTACCAAGGACAAATCACTGCCATTAATAAATCACAGGCCGTGATTGAGTTTGATCTTGAGGGAAATATCTTAAACGCTAATGAAAATTTTCTTGCCGCAATGGGCTATAGCTTGTCTGAAATTAAAGGACAACATCATAGTATGTTTGTCGACCCAAGCTACAAACTAAGTGCAGAATACGCCGCTTTTTGGCAAAGCTTAAAAGCCGGAGAGCACAGCGAAGGAGAGTACAAACGCATTGCAAAAGGTGGCAAAGAAATATGGATCCGCGCGTCTTACAACCCCATTTTTGACAGTACAGGCAAGCCATTTAAAGTGGTCAAATTTGCCACCGACGTGACGCAAGATAAGTTAAGAAACGCATATTTCGAAGGGCAAATTAACGCTATTGGTAAATCACAGGCTGTCATTGAATTCGATGTAGATGGCAACATTATTACTGCTAATGACAACTTCCTAAATACAATGGGATACCGCCTAGACGAAGTTAAAGGTAAGCATCACCAACTATTTGTGGATGAAGAAACCAGGCAGTCAGATTCATATCAGCGCTTTTGGTCTGAACTTAAATCCGGCAAATTCTTCTCTGGCGAGTTTAAGCGTGTAAGCAAATCAGGTAAAAGCGTATGGATCCAAGCTTCTTACAATCCCATAGAAGACATGAATGGCAACCCGTTTAGGGTGGTAAAATACGCCACCAATATTACCGAAGATAAACTGAAAAACGCTTATTTTGAAGGTCAGTTGAACGCAATAAGTAAGTCTCAGGCAGTCATTGAGTTTGACCTAGAAGGTGTAATCTTAAACGCGAACAGCAATTTCTTAGCCGCTATGGGCTATACCCTTGATGAAGTAAAAGGAAAACACCACAGTATATTTGTAGACCCTGCTTTTAAAAATAGCCCTGAATACGCAGCATTCTGGGAACAGTTGCGCCAAGGGGTTTATGCAAGCGGTGAATATAAGCGTTTCAATAAAGCAGGAAAACCAGTTTACATTCAAGCCTCTTACAACCCTATTTTAGATCAAGAAGGCAAGCCGTTTAGAGTGGTGAAATATGCCACAGACGTAACGGGAAGAACGATAGCAGTTGAAAGTATTAAGTCCATTATGGCGAGTCTAACAGACGGCGACTTACTTCAAACGATTGAAGAGCCGTTAGATGGCGACTTCAAAGTGCTTGGTGAATCGATTAATCACTTTATTATTGAGTTGCGCGATACCATAGTGAAAATTCACACCGCCGTAGAAACCATCGATACGGCTTCAAATGAAATCGCCACCGGCAACGCCGACCTGTCTAGTCGTACCGAGCAGCAAGCGTCTAGCCTTGAAGAAACTGCTTCTGCGATGGAAGAGTTAACGGGCACAGTAAAGTTAAATGCAGAGAACGCCGATCAAGCCAAAGGACTGGCCAGCCAAGCGTCGGAAGTGGCATCTGAGGGCGGCAAAGTTATTGAGCAAGTGGTTCACACCATGGGTGAGATTAATGACTCTGCCCAGCGCATTTCAGACATTATCGGTGTTATTGACGGCATCGCGTTTCAAACCAATATTCTTGCGCTAAACGCAGCAGTTGAAGCCGCGCGAGCTGGCGAGCAAGGCCGTGGGTTTGCTGTCGTTGCTTCTGAAGTAAGAACGTTGGCACAGCGCTCTGCAGAGGCGGCAAAAGACATTAAGGCACTCATTTCGGCGTCGGTCGATAAGATTGGCGATGGTAATGTATTGGTGAATAAGTCTGGCGAAACTATGGCTAATATCGTTACTGCGATTAAACGTGTTAACGATATTATGTCTGAAATTGCTGCGGCATCATCTGAGCAAGCCACCGGAATACAGGAAGTGAGTAATGCGGTGGTTCAAATGGACGAAATGACTCAGCAAAATGCCGCGTTAGTTGAGCAGGCAGCGGCGGCGGCTGACAGTATGAGACAGCAGTCAGGTGAATTAGCGCAGCGGGTGTCGGTATTTAAAGTGGGAGGAAGCAGGCAAAAGACCAACCATACTTCAGGTAGCAAGTCTTTAAATGGCAGTCACGAATTACCTAAAGAACGTGAAGTGCCAAAGCAGCGGATAAAAGCGCTCAATCCTGCCGCGCCTGACGCGTCGGACTGGGAGGCTTTTTAGTGTATGTCAGCCATACAAAGCACGGATGCGCAGAGGGAATTTTCATATAGCCGAAGGGACTTTGAGCGGGTTAAAAGCCTGCTTTTTAAACAAGCCGGTATTAATCTGGCCGATTCCAAAGACGCTATGGTTTATAGCCGCCTTGCGAGGCGGCTGCGCACGCTCGAAATAAACAGTTTCAAAGAATATTTAGCTTATGTTGGAAGCTGTGACGATGAAATGGAGCACTTCATTAATGCGCTTACCACTAACCTCACCGCGTTTTTCAGAGAGCCGCACCACTTTGAAGCGCTAGCCAATTACCTTCGAAAGCGACCTCAAACTAAACGTATTTGGTGTGCGGCGAGCAGCACGGGTGAAGAGCCTTACAGTATTGCGATGACCGTGGCGTCGGTATTTGGCACCTTTACGCCTAACGTGCAAATACTCGCCACAGACATCGACAGCAAAGTACTGCAGAAGGCCCGCCAGGGCGTTTATGCTCAAAACAGTATTAGCCAGCTTTCGCACGATTATAAAACGCAATTTTTCTACAAAGGTAAAGGCGCACAAACCGGTAGAGTAAGGGTAGTGGATGAGCTGAGAAAAATGGTGGAGTTCGAGACACTAAATTTAATGTCGCCAAGCTGGTGCTTAGAGGCGCCGATAGACGTAATTTTTTGCCGCAATGTCATGATCTACTTCGACCGACCTACTCAGCATAAGATTTTAGCGCGCATGGTGAAGTTGATGCATAGCGACGGCATGTATGTGGCAGGGCACTCTGAAAATTTCACCATGTATCCTGAACTTGTCGCTTCCATGGGGAAAACCATTTACCGACCCGTTGTTTAAAAAGGAAGTTGTTGTATGAGTCAGGATGAAAACCCCATACGTTACTTTGATAACCGTCTTCAAAAAGAAGCGGTGAAAATTCTGCCTGGACAGTACTACGCGACGGCTTCAGACAAAGCATTGGTGACTATTCTTGGCTCTTGTGTAGCAGCCTGTATTTTCGATAAAGACAAGAAAATTGGCGGCATGAATCACTTCATGTTGCCCGACCTCAATTTCACTACCAATTTAGACGCATGCTTAGCCACAAAATATGGCGTACACGCTATGAATATGCTGATAGATCAGCTTGTTCAGTTAGGTGCACGTCGCGACAAACTGGTCGCTAAGGCGTTCGGAGGGGGAAAAGTGCTACCAGGATTTGTGCAGCAAGACATTGGGCGAGTAAACGCCGAGTTTGTTCTAGAATATCTAGATAAAGCCAATATTCCTCTTATTAGCAGCGATTTAATGTCTAACTACGCACGCAAAATTTATTATTTTCCGGCCGACGGCAATGTTTATATGAAGCGAATTCGAGAGTTCAACAATGCCACGCTCTACGAGCGAGAGTCTGCGCATCGTGTTTTACTCTCTGAGCAAGCTAAAACCGGTGTCATTTCATTTTCGGAACAGTCACATGCCCATAAAAGTCCTCGTCGTTGATGACTCTGCGTTAATTCGCCAAATTCTTTCAGAGATAGTGGTGCAAGCCCCAGAGTTAACATTGGTGGGTGCGGCGCCCGATGCCTATGTAGCAAAGCGAATGGTTCAAGAGTTTAGGCCCGATGTTATAACCCTAGACATTGAAATGCCAAAGGTAGATGGGCTTCGATTTTTAGAAGTGATGATGAAGGCAATGCCAACCCCAGTGGTGATGATTTCTACGCTTACCGAACGAGGTGCCGATGCAACACTGCGTGCATTAGAATTAGGAGCGGTTGATTTTATCGCAAAGCCAAAGCTAGGTGTGGCGCAAGGTATGACCGAATATGCCGCACTTATCGTTGAAAAGATAAAAGCAGCAGGCCACTCAAAGTTAGGCCATCCTACTGAAACTCGCTGTACTAAGCATGCTTCTATGCGGTACACGGGCACAGAAAAGCTGATTGGTATAGGTGCATCAACCGGGGGAACCGAAGCGATTAAAGATGTCATCATGCATTTTCCTCGCAATGCCCCGGCAACTATCATCTCCCAGCATATGCCACCGGGCTTTACTACCACCTATGCCAGACGACTTGATAGCCTCTGCGAAATAACCGTAAGAGAAGCTCAGGGAGGAGAGCGCTTATTACCAGGCTTTGCGTATTTAGCGCCAGGTAACAAACACTTAAAAGTAGAGCGAAGTGGGGCTGACTATCGCTTAACTCTTGATGATGGCCCTAAAGTATCAGGGCACAAGCCCTCAGTTGATGTGATGTTTGATTCACTCGCTGAGCATGCAGGTGCAAACGCAGTGGGTGTATTACTTACTGGTATGGGACGTGATGGAGCAAAAGGTTTGAAGAACATGCACACTAGAGGCTCTGTCACTTTCTGCCAAGACGAAAAAACCTGTGTTGTGTACGGCATGCCGAAAACCGCCGTAGAAATGAAAGCTGCAAGTTTTATAAAGCCTTTAGAAGAAATTTCAGACGCTATACTAGATACTCTCGAAGCATTAGGAGCGGGTAGTCGGCTTTAAAATGTTCTTACCCCTTTGCTTCCCCTAGCGCTCTAACAATTTCTTTACCAACCACCCTATTCAAATCTCTTGTTTTGTTGTCTTAATTAGCTTGTCGCAAATGTCACTAAAGTAATAGTTTGATAAAAGTATTCAAAAGTATAATTGTTGAATATAAGAATTAAATCATAATTTGATTGTGTTTTATACAGCCGTTAGCTCGGTAGTAATAACTGAGGTGAAATTGTGGTCGCCATCACAGCAAATTATCTGGAAAGCTTTTTCTCCAATAAAAGCAACGCTTTCATAGTCGCGTTTTTAATGATGTTGGGAAGTTGGACTTTATCCTTTACATCGGCAGCGCATTTGGGCCTTGCACTTAGCTCTGCCTGTGTGTTTTTTCTTTTGTTTGTATTGCTGAAGGTGACAAATGGAAGCCAGACATCAGAAATTTCAAGTGCTAATCATTGTGCAGTCCAACATTCCACATCCCCCGCCACTTTGCCAGACACAGATGCTATGTCTATTGCAGTATCCGAGGCTAGCGACATATTGTCGGTCTCCTCATCTAACCTAGGTGATATTTTTTCTACGCAAAGCGATGCGGTGGGTACGTTAAGCGAATCGTTCATTTCACTTCAAACATTACTGGGGCAACAGGAAACAAGTATCAATAACCTACTTAACGATGATGAAAATAGTGACTGTGCCTACGCCGACAAAATGCGCACATTTGCGTCTGATACAGACGCTACGCTAACCCAATTTATCGCTTCGACCAGCGAGATGACAGATTCTACAAGAGCGTTAGAAACTCAGGTCCAAACCATTCAACAGGCAATGCCTACTGTTATCGAAGCCTTAAGTGGGATTGATGATATTTCCTCTCAGACAAACCTGTTAGCACTGAATGCGGCCATTGAAGCGGCGCGTGCAGGTGAGGCCGGCCGAGGATTTGCTGTTGTTGCTGATGAGGTTCGTGCGCTTTCTACCCGTTCTACACAATTCAGCGACGTAATAAAAACTCAAATAGAAAACATTCGGTCACTTATCGACAAACTTACCGAAACTGCTGAAGTTGTTGCTTCTCAGGATATTTCTCACGTTGTTAACGCAAAAGATGCGATTAGCGAACAGCTCAAAGGCATCATTAAAAAAGCAGAAGCAGACATACAAGGTGCTAGTGAACTTGAGGCTATTCGGCAACAGTTAGCTGATGCAACAGCAGCGGCAATAAGAGGTTTACAGTTCGGCGATATTAACGGGCAAAACCTTACGTATACCCGCGAGATTATTGAATTCATCGTTGAGCAACTTTCAGAGCTCAGCCCTGAAAGCGCAACTCGTGTGCGAGAAAACCTGGAAAACTATCAACACTCACTGACGGAAAAGGGGCAAGCAGACCACAACCCGGTCTCTGCTACTTCTATGGATGCGGGTGATGTGGAGCTTTTTTAGCGGTAACAAAAATCTCTACAAAGCAAAGAAAGAGCAATTTTGACAATTCAAAAGGTGGTTGAATTATGAGCAAAAGCATATTGATTGTTGACGATTCAGTATCTATTCGTCAGATGGTTGAAATGACCCTTAAGTCAGCGAACTACAACGTTACTACGGCACAAGACGGCCAAGATGCGTTGGACAAATGTCAGGGGGCTCGATTTGATTTCGTACTTACCGATCAAAACATGCCTCGCATGGATGGATTAACGCTAATCAAGTCGCTAAGAGGGTTAGCTAATTTTCGCTCGACGCCTATTGTAATGCTCACCACAGAGGCAGGCGATGATATGAAAGCCAAAGGTAAGGCGGCGGGGGCTACGGGGTGGATGGTGAAGCCCTTTGATCCAAACAAGCTATTAGATGTGATGAAGCGAGTGTTGGGCTAATCGAAAATCGGTTTTAATAGGGCAAGCGGGAGTCAATCATGACCATTGATGTAAACCAGTTTCACGGTGTGTTTTTTGATGAGAGTGACGAGCACCTTCAAGACATGGAGCAGTTGCTCATGACTTTGGATGTGGACGCTCCCGACCCTGAAGAGTTAAATAGTATCTTTAGAGCGGCGCACTCCATTAAAGGTGGTAGCGGGATTTTCGGCTTTGACGCGTTAATGAACCTTACTCACGTAATGGAAAACCTACTCGACAAAGCGCGTAACCAAGAAATCCAAGTCACGGCACATATCGTCGATATTTTCCTGCAAACCCTCGATGTGCTCAAAGACACCTTATCAGCTTATAAAGAACAAACAGAACTCCCTCAAGAACAAATTGACGCCAGTATCAAAGTACTCGAAGAGACACTTGCGAGCGCATCAGGGCAGCCGGTGCAAAATGCTCACGACTCTCCCCAACAAAACGCTGACGATGAAGCCAACGAAATTGAGGGTTTTGGTTTCTTTGATGAGGATGAGTCTGAAGCTCAAGCGCAAAGTGAAAATAGCGCAGACGATATCGAAGGTTTTGGGCTCTTTGACGATGAAGCGACATCTAGCGACGCACAGGCTGACGCACAAACAAATCGTGATACCGGCAAGGTCGATGAAGGTTTCGGCTTCTTCGAACCAGAAAACCTTCCCGTAAAAACAGAGAGCACCCAGCCTGCCGCCCCTAAACAGCCGATTGTGAAACCGGTAAAAACTAAGCCAAAAACGGCAGCAAAAGAGGCCGCGTCAATTCGTGTCGATACCACCAAAATAGATGCGATGGTTAATCTTGTCGGCGAACTCGTGATTACTCAATCCATGCTTTCCAACGTAGGCCAGGAAGTTGAAGGGCAAGTGGGAGAGCGACTACAGCTTGCTATCGACGAGTTACAGCGCAATACCCGTGAAATTCAAGAATCGGTCATGTCCATGCGTATGCTGCCGGTGAATATGACGTTTAATCGTTTCCCCCGAGTAGTGCGCGACCTGTCGTCAAAGCTAGGCAAAAAAGTCGACTTGGTCATTCAAGGGGGCAACACTGAAATTGATAAGAGCCTTATCGAAAAACTGGTCGACCCGCTCACTCATTTAGTCAGAAACAGTATTGACCACGGTATCGAAAGCCCTGAAAAGCGCCTTGAAGCGGGTAAGTCTGAAAACGGTACGGTTATTTTAAGTGCAGAGCAGAAAGGCAGCAGCATCATCATCGGTATTATTGATGACGGTGCAGGCCTAAACAAAGCACGTATTTTAGAGAAAGCCACGCAAAACGGCTTGGCCGTTACGCCCGACATGCCAGATAGTGAAATTTGGCAGCTTATATTTCAAGCCGGTTTTTCAACCGCCGCTGAAGTGACCGATGTATCGGGTCGCGGTGTAGGAATGGATGTAGTGCGCCGAAACATCGAGTCGATAGGCGGACGCATTGAAATTGAATCGTCGCAGGGCGAGGGCTCAGCCTTTTATATCCACTTACCGCTCACACTGGCCATTGTAGACGGCATGTGCGTGTCGGTCGGCGACCAGATTTTTGTTATTCCGCTGCTCAATGTTATCGAATCCTTCCAGCCCACGGCTTCCCAAGTAAAAACACTTGGCAATGATAAGGTGCTGTGGATTAGAGACCAGTACTGGCCGCTGGTATCGCTTACCCAACTTATGCAGGTGGACGACGGCATTACTGAACCAACTAAAGGCATAGTCGTGCTTCTGGAAAGTAGCAAGAAACGCTATGGCGTGCTGGTGGACTCTTTAGTGGGTCAGCAGCAGGTCGTGATTAAAAGCTTAGAGCAACATTATAAAAAGGTCGCAGGGATTGCCGGTGCCACCATTATGGGGGATGGCAAGGTAGCCATGATTTTGGATGCCGACTCGGTAGCGGCAAATTGTACCACTATTCCGAATGAAGAGGTTTCACTATGAGCGAAGCAGCCCTGCAGCAAGCCGTAAGTGCGTCGAAAGAGAATGAATTCTTAAGTTTCGTGTTGGGCGAGGAACACTATGCCCTAGACATCACGACGGTCAAAGAAATTCGCGGCTATGAGCAAGTCACCAAGATAGCTAACGCACCAAGCTTTATTAAAGGTGTAATTAATCTGCGTGGCGACATTGTGCCTATTGTGGATTTGCGCATTAAGTTCAACGTCGGTGAAGCCACCTACAACGACTTTACTATCGTCATCATGCTAAACGTCCACGACCGTATCGTTGGCATTGTTGTTGACGGAGTGTCTGACGTAATTCGCCTATCTGAAGAAGACATGTTGCCACCACCAGAATTCGGTGTGGCGTTCGATAGCAAATACCTTCACGGGTTGGCAGATGTGGATGAACACATGGTTATTTTAGTGAATATTGAGAGCTTAATTACAAGTAACGAATTGGGCTTAGTTGAAACAAAAACACAAGTAGTTGAGGGTTGAAGCAATGGGAATCATGACGTGGTTAGAAGACTTCACGAAGGCAACGGATGTTAACCAAGCATTGAGAAACAAACAGGCCCTTGATGCCACAACGTGTTGCATCATGATGGCCGATGCAGACAGAAATATTATTTATGCCAATCAGTCGGTAAAAACACTGCTTAAAGAAAATGAAAAGAAATTACAGGCCGTTCTTCCCAGTTTTTCTGCTGATAATTTGGAAGGTCAGAACATCGACCAATTTCATCGAAATCCTTCACACCAGCGCAACATCCTTGCTGAACTAAAATCGACAATGACTTCTACAATTAGTATTGGCGATTTGAACTTCAAACTCACGCTTACGCCTTTTTTCGACCAAGACAGCAAAAATATAGGCACTATGGTTGAGTGGGTCGACCAGTCTGAGTTGCTCATCAAAAGCACTATGTTAAATGTATTAAACGAAGCGCAAGCGGTTATAGAGTTTAATGCAGACGGTGTTATTCAAAACGCCAATGATAACTTCCTAAATGCCCTTGGCTATAGTCTTAACGAAATTGTGGGTAATCATCACAAAATGTTCTGCGATAACCAGTACATTCGCACTGAAAAGTACGCGCAGTTTTGGCGTGACCTTAAAGAAGGCAAGCCTCAAAACGGTGAGTTTTGTCGCTTTAATAAAATGGGTAAAGAGATTTGGATCCAAGCCACTTACAATCCGGTCTTCGATGGTGATGGTAAGGTAATACGCGTGGTGAAGTTTGCCACTGACATTACTGCATCAAAATTACGTAATGCATATTTTGAAGGGCAAATTGAAGCAATCAACAAGGCCCAGGCGGTTATTGAATTTGACCTTGAAGGAAAAATTCTGAACGCCAACGAAAACTTCACCAACACAGTTGGCTATAGCTTAGATGAAATCGTCGGCAAACATCACAGCATGTTTGTAGATGATGAGTACAAGCGCAGCGTTGAATACAGCCAGTTTTGGGAGCAGCTACGCCGAGGCGTACTGTTTACTGATGAGTTTAAGCGCGTGGGCAAAGGCGGTAAAGAAATTTGGATCCAAGCATCTTACAACCCCATTTTAGACCAAAATGGCAGACCCCACCGTGTAGTAAAATACGCCATTGATATCACCGCCACAAAGCAAGCCATAAGTGATATCAAAACGGCAATGAATGAGCTTGTTCAAGGTAATTTGGACTGCCGTATTGAGCATGAGTTTGACGGTGAGTTTAAAGAGCTTGGCACATCAATCAACCGCTTTATAGATGATATGCGCCGTATCATAGGGTCTATCAGCGATGTAATGACCCGTTTGTCTGATGGTGACTTAACTGCTGAACTTGATGAACAGTTTGAAGGCGAATTCCAAGTATTGGGCGATGCTATAAATCAGTTCGTCGGCGAGATGTCTGGCACTATTGGCTCCATCTACCAAGCGGTAGAGACCATTAATACTGCTTCATCTGAAATAGCCACAGGAAACTCTGATCTTTCAAGTCGTACTGAACAGCAGGCGTCAAGCCTTGAAGAAACGGCTTCAAGCATGGAAGAGCTTACCGGTACGGTAAAACTTAACGCTGAAAACGCGGAACAAGCCAACAGTTTAGCATCGCAAAGCTGCGATATCGCTTCGCGCGGCGGAGAGTTAATTCGTCAGGTCGTCGACACCATGTCGTCAATTAACGAGTCGGCACAAGAGATCTCAGACATCATTGGTGTTATTGACGGCATTGCATTTCAAACCAACATTCTTGCGCTAAACGCCGCTGTAGAAGCAGCAAGAGCGGGGGAGCAGGGGCGCGGCTTTGCCGTTGTTGCGTCAGAAGTACGAAGCTTGGCTCAGCGCTCTGCTGAAGCGGCAAAAGAGATCAAAGAGCTTATTTCAGACTCGGTGAACAAAATTGATGGGGGCAATAAACTCGTCAATCAGTCTGGCGAAACAATGGAAGAGGTGGTGACCTCTATCAAGCGGGTAAACGACATAATGTCGGAAATTGCGGCGGCGAGTTCTGAACAGGCTTCAGGCATTGAAGAGGTGAGTAAAGCGGTAGTACAAATGGATGAAATGACGCAGCAAAACGCAGCGCTGGTAGAAGAAGCGGCGGCGGCTGCAGAAAGCTTACAGCAGCAGGCGGGCAATTTATCCGAGCGTGTATCGACGTTTAACATTGGTGGTAAAGCGGATATCGCGCAGGCGGTTCCAAAAAAAGTACCGCAAGAAGATAGAGACAAAAATTTGGCTTCAGTGGCCATGCTAAAAACGAATAAGAAGTTAGCTCCAAAAGTGCCACATAACGATGAGTGGGAGTCTTTTTAGTTAACTAAAGGCGAATTCTTAGAAAGGGAATTCGCCTTTTTTATTACTTGACGTTTTATTCAGCGCTCCAACACGTAGCGCTACAGAAAATAGGTGATGCTATGGGTGTTTTTAATATATTTCACAATGAAGAATTGGTGGCTGCGCAAAGTCTTTCACGCTTTCAAGAGCAAGCATTAAGTGAAAGTACCGCATGCTTAATGTTGGTCGATGCTGAAGGCACAATCACGTTTGCTAATAAAGCATTCAAACAGCTTGCGGCAGAATATGAAGAGCAGTTTTCACGCTCGCTTCCAAACATCAACCTTCAAAATTTTACCGGCACCTCGATTGCAGGCTTCTTCGCAAATAGCAGTGAATTAAGTCAGCGGTATAACACCTGTAATAGTAGCGATACCTTTCTACTGCCTGTAGGAGACTTACTTTTTACATTGAACTTGACCACGATAAAAAGCGTGGAAGGTGAAATGCTTGGCACAATGGTGGAGTGGATAAACGATCAAGAGCTACAGCATAAATCGGGGTTACTCGATGGCTTAGATCGTTGCCAAGCCATTATTTCATTTTCGCCAGAAGGCATAGTTGAGGATGCCAACGACAACTTTCTTAAAGTAACAGGGTACACGAAAGAAGATATTGTCGGTAAACATCACCGCTTGTTTGTATTGCCAGATTATGGCGTATCTGAGGAATACAGTCGCTTTTGGGAGGGGTTAAGAAACGGTGAACGAAGCAGTGGTGAGTACTGCCGTGTAGCGAAAAACGGTGACAAAATTTGGATCCAAGCCTCTTACAACCCCATTTATGACAAACTGGGAAATATTGTTCGCGTAGTTAAGTTCGCAACCGACATTACGGCGCAAAAACGTAAAAACGTGGACTATGAAGGGCAAATAAACGCAATCGATAAATCGTTAGCGGTTATTGAGTTTAACCTAGACGGTATTATCCAACACGCCAACGAAAACTTTTGCGCTACAACAGGCTATGACTTGAGTGAAATTCAAGGTCAGCATCACAGTATGTTTGTTGAACCCAATTATAAAATGAGTCCCGAGTATTCGGCTTTCTGGCGTGACTTAAAGAAAGGTGAGTTTAAGTCAGGCGAATTCAAACGGGTGAAAAAAGATGGCAGTGAGCTTTGGATCCAAGCGTCCTATAACCCTATCTTCGACGAGTTTGGCAAGCCAACAAAAGTGGTGAAATATGCATCTGACGTCACCGAACAAAAGCTGCAGAATGCATTCAACACAGGGCAGATAGATGCAATAAGTAAATCTCAAGCAGTTATCGAGTTTGACCCTAATGGCAACATTGTGAGCGCTAACGATAACTTTTTGGCCACGGTTGGGTATGCACTAGACGAGATCCAGGGTAAACATCACCGTATATTTGTTACCAAACAAGAGCGTGAATCTGAAGAGTATCGGGCCTTTTGGAAAAAGTTAGCTGAAGGGCAATTTTACTCAGGGGAATTTCATCGTATTGCTAAAGATGGGTCTGACGTATGGATCCAAGCAACCTATAACCCCATTTTAGATATGAGTGGTAATGTTGTAAAAGTGGTGAAATACGCCAGCAACATTACCGAACAAAAGGTGAAAAATGCCTATTTTGAAGGGCAGTTAGCCGCCATTGGAAAGTCTCAAGCAGTCATTGAATTTAACATGGACGGTATCATTCAAGATGCCAATGAAAACTTCTTAAATACGGTGGGCTATACCCTAGAAGAAATTAAAGGTAAGCACCACAGTATGTTTGTAGAGCCAACTCACCGCGCAAGCCCAGAATATGCTGCCTTTTGGGATGCTTTACGTAGCGGCACCTACTCTTCTGGTGAGTACCGCAGAGTTGGCAAAAACGGCAAAGAGATTTTCATCCAAGCTACCTACAACCCCATCTTAGACCATAACGGTAAGCCATTCCGCGTCGTCAAATTTGCTACCGATATTACCGGCCGAACTCAAGCTGTAGATGAAATTAAACACGTAATGACTAAGCTTACAGAGGGCGATCTCACCGTTAATATCGACCATGCATTAGACGGAGATTTTGCTGTCTTGGGTGAAGCAATCAACCAATTCATTAATGAAATGCGAGGTACGATCACCAGCATTAATGAAGCGGTAGAAACCATCAATGTTGCCTCGGGGGAGATTGCGACTGGAAATGCAGACTTATCGAGCCGCACAGAGCAACAAGCGTCAAGTCTTGAAGAAACAGCGTCAAGCATGGAGGAGCTAACCGGCACCGTTAAGCTTAACGCCGAGAATGCCGAGCAAGCCAATGGCCTTGCTGCGCAGGCAAGTCAAATTGCCTCTCAGGGCGGAGAGGTTATCAGCGAAGTGGTGGACACGATGACACAGATAAATGACTCTGCTCAGGAAATCTCAGACATTATCGGTGTTATCGACGGAATTGCTTTCCAAACCAACATTCTGGCGTTGAACGCCGCGGTGGAAGCTGCGCGAGCGGGCGAGCAAGGACGTGGTTTTGCCGTTGTTGCCTCTGAAGTCCGTAACTTAGCGCAGCGTTCTGCAGAAGCCGCAAAAGACATCAAAGAGTTAATTTCAGACTCGGTGAGTAAAATTGCAAGCGGTAACCAGCTAGTAGTGAAATCCGGTGAGACTATGGCTGAAGTGGTGACCTCTATTAAACGAGTGAACGACATTATGTCAGAAATTGCCGCGGCGTCTGCCGAGCAGGCCGCGGGCATAGAAGAGGTAAGTAAAGCCGTAATTCAAATGGATGAAATGACTCAGCAGAATGCCGCTTTGGTAGAAGAGGCTGCGGCAGCAGCAGATAGTCTTAAGCAGCAGTCTTTGCAGTTAAACGAGCGGGTTTCTGTTTTTGAAGTAGGCAAAGGGCTAAACAATGACCAGCAGCATATAGCGGCACTTACTCACGGTGATTTTCGTCAACCTCAGCGCCTACCTACAGCACATGTGCAGCGAGCGTCTCAGACTAAGGCACTCACGCCAGCTATGCCTGACGAGGCAGAGTGGGAATCATTCTGATGACTACGGTTGTTTCGAGGCAAGATAGCACCAGGGAGTTCGCCTTTGAAAAGGCGGACTTCAAAAACGTGCAGAAAATGTTGTTCAAAAAAGCAGGGATCAACTTATCTGACGCAAAAGAAGCGATGGTATACAGCAGGTTAGCGCGGCGAATTAGGGCAAGAAATCTGCGCAGTTTTAATGAATACCTTGCTTTAGTGAACACGTCCGAGTCGGAGTTAGAGCAGTTTATCAATGCGCTAACCACAAACTTAACCTCTTTTTTTCGCGAGCCGCATCACTTTACTGCCCTGGCTGATTATCTTAGCCAGCATAACGTTACCACTATCTGGTGCGCTGCCAGCTCAACCGGCGAGGAGCCTTATTCAATCGCGATGGTTGTTGCTGAAGCGTACGGAAGTTTTAAAACACCGGTAAAGATCATTGCGTCCGACATAGACAGTAAAGTTCTGGCAAAAGCTAAGGCTGGCGTTTACCCCTTAGCCTCTATTGCGAAAATACCCCAACATCGACAAAAGCAGTTCTTCCACAAAGGGAAAGGGGCTAACGAAGGCAAAGTAAAAGTGGTGGACGAATTACGTAACATGGTGCAGTTCAAGAAGCTGAATCTCACCGATGCGAAGTGGGACGTAAAAGGGCCGCTTGACGTTATATTTTGCCGAAATGTGATGATTTATTTTGATAAGCCAACGCAGCTAAAAGTACTACAAAAAATGGTCGGCATGCTGAAGCCAACGGGATTATATATGGCCGGACATTCTGAAAATTTCAATATGTATACTAATCTTGTGAGACCGGTGGGGAAAACCATTTATCGCCCCGTCGACTAGGAGAGACAGTGGCGTCGACCAATTTTGAACTGCCTATAAGCTACTACGACAAGCGCTTTTCTATAGAAGCGGTAAAGCTGTTACCCGGCCAGTATTTTGTAACTACACAGGACAAAATGCTAGTCACGGTACTCGGTTCTTGCGTGGCTGCATGTTTGTTCGACGCCCATACGGGAATTGGCGGTATGAACCACTTTATGCTGCCTACTGTGAATAAGCCGGCAGGCGAATTCGAGCAAGCGCAGGGAATGGCAGCAAAATATGGTGTGCACGCTATGGAAATTCTTATAAACGAGCTTGTTAAAGTGGGCGCGAAAAAAGAACGACTTAAAGCAAAGGTTTTTGGAGGAGGGAAGGTAGTACCTTCTTTTGTTCAAAATGACGTGGGTAAATTTAATGCTGAGTTTGTAACCCAGTTTCTAGAAACTGAGGGCATACCAGTTTTAGCGAGCGATCTGTGTGATGTGTACGCTCGCAAAGTGTACTTCTTTCCAAGTAACGGCAATGTACTAATGAAGCGCATTCACGAACTCAACAACGCAACAATTATTGAAAGAGAAAGCCAACACCGCTGGGAGCTATCGAAGCAAGCGCCAAGCGGTAGTGTAGATTTATTTGAGGACTAGTCATGACAATAAAAGTGTTGGTAGTTGATGATTCAGCGCTTATCCGCCAAATACTCAGTGAAATCATTAAAAGTGAGCCAGACATGACGCTGGTGGGGGCAGCGCCAGATGCGTTTGTAGCCAAAAAGTTGGTGCTTGAGAAGTCTCCCGATGTCATAACGCTAGACATTGAGATGCCGAAAGTGGATGGCTTGCGCTTTCTTGAAGTGCTCATGAATGCCAGACCCACCCCTGTGGTAATGATATCTACGTTGACAGAAAAAGGGGCCGACGCCACTTTAAGGTCGTTAGAGTTAGGGGCAATTGATTTCGTCGCCAAACCTAAAATTGGCGTGGCACAAGGTATGGCGGAATATCACGAATTAATTGTTGATAAAATTCGTACTGCCGCACGCTCAAAAGTAAAGAAGGCGTCGACTGCTAAGACGGCCTCTGTAAACAAAGTCAGTTACTCAGGTACAGAAAAACTCATTGCCATAGGCGCCTCGACTGGCGGTACCGAAGCCATAAAAGAGGTGCTGCGAACCTTCCCTGCTAACGCCCCTGCTACGGTGATCACTCAGCACATGCCTGCTGGGTTTACGTCTACCTATGCACGGCGGTTAGACTCTGTCTGTCAAATGCAGGTTAAAGAAGCTAAAGGCGGAGAGCGTTTGCTTCCTGGACAGGCGTATCTTGCACCAGGCGATAAGCACATGGAAATTGAAAGAAGTGGGGCTGATTACCGCATAAGGCTTACCGACGGGCCTAGGGCATCGGGTCATAAGCCCTCTGTGGATGTACTGTTTAATTCGCTATGCAAAAGCGCTGGTAATAACGCAATAGGCGTATTGTTAACGGGAATGGGGAGTGACGGCGCCATCGGTCTTCAAGAATTATTTAACGCCGGTTGCGAGACATTCTGTCAAGATGAAGCAAGCTGTATTGTATTTGGTATGCCTAAGGTTGCCATTGAGAAAGGGGCTGCTAAACAAGTTTTGAGTTTAGATGATATGGGCAAAGCGGTAATGCAAACTGTAGAGAGGCTTTCGGCAGGTAGTCGCTTGTAATAATAGTGAGTAAATACTTACAGAATGCAAATATTGTCCTAAAAACTGTAAAGTGATTGTTATAACTTTTCTTGTTACAGAAAAGTTTAGGTGTTTTAATAGCATGGCTTAACGAGTAGGTAGCGCTGCTTCAGAATGCTGTTGCTGAAGCCGATACTAAGGATAGGCTTACTTGGAAGTGCGTAAAAATATAAAAATCGATACGTAAGTGGAATGGTAAGGCGAAGCGTTGTCGTCATAATAATATAAAAGACAACGGTTTATGTGTAATAGTGGTGGCAAAGTAGTCAAAGTTTTATTACTACGTATATTTTGCCGTACCTAATAACAAAAAAAGGCCTGCTATATTCCTTACAGATTTTAGAGCAAATATATGCTCATTCTTACGGTATGACACTAACCCGGGATTATAACGAGTAGTTGGGGACTCTTATGAAACAGCAAACGCTAATAGCGCTATCGGCCTTAATGTTTTCTTCTTCAGTTTTAGCAAATGGCGGTTTTGAACCGAACAAGAAAGCGTGCGTTAACGTCGGAAAAGAAATCACTCGCGTAAGCACCGAAATGGACGTGGCAAAGTCAGGTATTCAGAAGTCATGGCTTAAGCGTCAATTAAGTGCATTAGAAACTAAACGCAATTCATGTAGCACGAAAGGCTTCAAGGCTAATCATTCAGAGTTAGCAAAGCTTTAGTCGCTAAATGTTTAGAAGCCAAAAAGTCTTACCACGGTAAGACTTTTTTGTTTTTAACAGCATGGAAAGAAGAGGCTAGTCACTGAGTCACTAAAGGTATTAATTTATGAAGCGAACTAATACTGTGATCAGGAGCAAGACCTAACGGGTACATCATTTTGCCCGAACGCTCTACAAAGGTAGTCTGCATACCTGCCGCTTTGGCGCCACTTACATCCCAACCATGTGCCGCCACCATCATGGCATCTTCGTTCTTTACGTCAGCCTGCTGACAGGCCCAGTGATAAACCGCAGCATGTGGTTTGTAGGTACGTACACTTTCCACACTTAATACATGGGAAAAATAGGGCTTAATGTTTGCAAACTCAAGCTGTGCGTCTAGTCCTGCTTTAGACGAGTTTGAAAGCGCGACCAAGGTTACACCAGCACTTTGAAGCGCCTTCAATGTAGGAACAACATCGTCGTGCGCTGGCAATCGGGTAATATGCTGCTTGATGGTATCTTTTGCGGTAGCCTTATCAACAGATATATCCTTACTGTGAGCTACCATGGTAAGTGCTGCGGCACCAATATCAATGAAATCGTGAAACTGTCCAGACGCAACATCCACTAAACTGTGATGCAATAGGTTAGCAAACCATAAGTCTACCAGTGTCTCATCGCCGTTTAGCACCGACGCTAAGCCTTTTTTTATGGCCTGCATGTCTAGTAGTGTTTCATTAATATCGAAGAAAATAACCTTTGGCGTCACGATTCACCTTCCTATAGTTGATGATAGTAAACGGTACGTTTCGTTTTTTAGCTTGTGCGTTGCTTATACCACTGTAAAACAGAATTGGTTTTGCTAAAGCACATTACGACCAATGTCGATGAAATAACGCTGACAGGATATAAGAAGAATCTAACAAGAAAGGGTTGCAAGAAATGGCAGCAATAACGACATAAATTCTGAACGGGATATATTAAGAAAAACGAACAACAAAAAGCCGGCACTAAGGCCGGCTTTATTTTTAAGTGTTGCGCTTTTTGTTCTTAGAAGAACAAGTAAGAAACGCTAAGCTTCATGCTACGAGGCATAATGTAGCGGCCGTTAGGTGAATCTGGATTACGCGGATCACCCTCGGTAATACCTTGTTCGTCGGTCAGGTTATCAACAGAGAACTGAAGACGAAGTGATTCAGTTGGCTCTAGCGTTAGACCTACATCAATCTTCTCGTATCCCTCTAGTACAACTGTGTTTTCGTTGTTACCAAAGCGATCATCAACCGCTGATAATGTACCGTATACCGTGGCATACATATCGCCAATATCGAAGCCGTAGCTTGGTGTTACACGTACTTGCCAACCAGGCTGACGCTGAGATTCATTGCCTTCGTTATTGGCGCTGGCAGTAATTTCAGTTTCTTGAATAGTTCCGTTCACGCTTAACGAGAAGCCTGAATCGTGGTTATAGCGACCGTCAAGTTCTATACCGTAAGCTTCGTTAGTAAGAATTTCAGCCGGTGCGCCCGGACGGCGTACAAACGTATCGCCTTTTACTTCGTTTGCGAATGCAGTCGCAAAGAACTGGATGCTGTCATTCATGAACTTATAGCCAAGCTCGCCTTGAGTAACTTCTTGAATCAAGTCGTTACCGCCAGTGTAGGCACCCCAGTTGTCTCTGAAGTCGTCGAAATAAGGCATTTTATAGCCTCGGTTCATGCGAACGAATACACCGCTAGTGTCATTAAGTGCGTAATTTGCGCCCACTGTCCACGACGTTTTGGTTTCGTCGTACTCAAGCGCTTTAGTTATTTTTCCATCAAGATCTTCATCTACCGAATAGTTCACTTCGTGATTTTCACGGCGTAGCCCTAAGTCGATGCTCAGGTCTGTGGTTGCGTACCACGTACCCGTTGCATAAAGTGCGAACGTGCTTGCATCACCTACAGAGCTGATGTCGTAGTTCCAATCGCAGCCTTGTGCGTCTGTGTTACATTCGATACCGTCTAGCAATTCACCGCCTGGCTGCAACACGTGGTAAGCCGTGTTGCCAATGCTCCACCAGTCATTGGCTTTGGTTGATGCACTGTAAATACCAAATGATGTATCGAAGTCTTCCCAGCTTTTCGACACAGCAAGGTCGTTAGTGAAAGCTTCAATATCTTTAAGTACTACCCAACGGCCGATTTGCTGAATAGGCGTGTCACCGTCATATACTGTGCCAGTTACAGCACCAGTGGCTGATTCGCCATTGTCGGCAACATTTGCAACGGTAGTCGCAGAACCATTCGGTACAAGACCAAAAGTATTGGCTTCACCTTTGGTAAGGTTAAAGCGGTCAACTAGCTGCCAGTCGTTGCCTAAGTCAAGCTTAATGCTACCGCCACTTACGTGTCCGTCCCATCCACGACCTTCGCCAAAGTCGAATGACTCAGTGGTATCATTAGGGCCATACGTAATGGTGCCTTGGCGATTCAATGGACCAATTTGCGTATAGTTTGCGTCGATGCCTTCAACGTTTAAAGGTGTAGGTAAGTACCAAGTACCGCGATCGTCAGTTTGACGGGTATAAAGGTTAAGCTCGCCTTTTTCGAAAACTTTAGTGATGTTAACGGTGAACTGGTTACCCTGCTCAGAGTTAAAGCCGGCATCACGAATACCTTCTGAGCTCTTAATGTAGCCACCTACCATGTAGTACAAGTCGTCATCTAGTGCGCCGCTTGCAACCACGTCAATACGGTTTAGGCCGTAGTCAGAGATAGTGTACTTCGCTGACGCTTCTGTCGACTCGCCACCACGTTTGAGGCGGAAGTTTGTTGTAAGGCCTGGTTGACCGTTGCTTACTACTGGGTTTGGACCACCGCGTAAACCTTCAACCATTTCAATGGTATCGTCTATGCGAAACAGCTGAGAGTTCTCAAGGAAAGATAGCGTAGGTGCAGGGTAGATAGGAGAGTTCTCAAGCGCAATCGTTAAGAACGGCGCATCGCCACCACCTGGAAAACCACGCACAAATACGTTCGCGCCAGACTCACCGCCTGAGCTTTCAACCCAAACACCTGGAATGGCCTTAAACAAATCGGCCGTAGACTTAGGTGCCAATTTTTCAATGTCGCTAGCGTCGATGTTGGTTACCGCGAAGCTTGCGTCAATCTTTCTAATCCCTGCGCCGCCTGGCGTACCGCTGACAACAATGATCTCTGCGTTGTCTTTCGCTTGTTGTTTTACGTCTTCTTGTGCCATGGCAGGCTGCGTTAGTGCTACCGCTACTGCACTCGCCAGCATTCCTTTTGTAAACAACGTTTTCATGGTGTGTGCTCCCGAAAATGTTCTATTGCGTTGTTAACTGAATGCGTTAAACAGGTTTAAAAATTGTTATACGCATCACGATTGCGAAACAAAATAGATCTGTTTGCAAACGATTGCAAGAATAAAATGCAATCGTTTGCAAATTTTTTGTTTATTGTTGTTAACATGGTTTTACGCCAAGACGATTCGCGCTATATTGTGAATTCGGCTGTAGAGTCGACGATTTATCCGGTTTAGGTAGTGGTTTTACGCTTTTATTTTGTAGTGCTATCACGGGTAACCCGGTATACCGAAAATTATTAGAGAATGGTCACATTGGTTTCTGAAACAAAACTCACCTTAGCGAAGCTGGCTGATATTGCTGGTGTATCAACATCGACAGCATCACGGGCACTGAAAGACAACCCGCTTATTAAGCAGGAAACCCGAAGCAGAATTCAGGCACTAGCTAAAGAGCACAATTTTAGTATTAACGCGGCCGCTAGCCGCTTAAGAACACAGAAAACTCACGTGATAGCGGTGATTCTAAATCTAATCGACAACACCGAACAAAGCACCACAGACCCATTCCTGCTTAAGCTGGTGGGAGAGCTAAATCAGGCGCTAAATGCCAAAGGCTACGAGCTACTGCTGTCTAACTCATTTATGGCATCTGACGATTGGGCGAACTACTTTATTCGCAGCCAGCGTGCCGACGGCATTATTGTCATTGGACAAGGCAAATCTACGGCCAAAATCGACCGAGCAGCACAGTCGGGCATTCCCATTGTAGTGTGGGGCGATGCAAAAACAGACGCGCCATATCCCATTATTGGCGGCGACAACTATCTGGGGGGCTATACGGCAACCCAGCATTTGCTGAGCCACGGCGCTAAACGCATCTTGTTTCTTGGAGACTCTGAACACGCGGAAATGCAGGAACGTCACAAGGGATATTCGCAAGCCCACCGCGATGCGAATGTGCCAATAGACACGCAGTGCACCTGCGCCATCGATATTACGTCGAAAGCAGCGTACCAGTACATCAACGAGCGTATAAAGGCGAATGGGTTAGATTTCGACGGGATCGTTTGTGTAAGTGACATGGTGGCACTAGGCGCGTTAAAAGCACTAAAAGAGCGCTATGTAGGTATTCCAAGCGACGTAGGCATTGTGGGTTACGACGATATTTCTTTAGCTGAACTTATGCACCCGTCGTTAACAACGGTGCGTCAGAATACTCAGCAAGCCGCAATAGAGATGGTTACGCAGCTATTAAACCAGTTTGAAAACAAACCTACAGAAAGCCAGGTAGTGGAAACAACCTTAATTGCCCGTCGCTCTACGCAGCACAGCGACTAATATTTCGCTTTTTTATCAGCTTTTTAACGCATAAACGCTATTATTTAACGGTAACAGGGTGTCGATATTAAGCTCTAACGAAAAAATAATAGCGCTTTGCAAACGTTTGCATTTTTATTTTCTTACGACTACACTCCTGCATAATTCAGTTAACAGAGTGTTTACACATGTCCCGATTCATGGTCATTGCAGCCATTGCCATTAGCTACTACGTATTTGCCATACTACTTAACAGTGTGGGTACTGTTATTCTGCAATCGATCAATAGCTTCGACATTAGTAAGCCAGAGGCAAGCACACTAGAAGGCTTTAAAGACCTTTCTATTGCTGTTGTCTCGTTCCTAGTGGCCAGCTTCATTCCAAGAGTTGGCTACAAGCTTTCAATGTTACTTGGGTTAGCATTAGTGGCCGTTGCCTGTGCGCTGACGCCTTCTATCGCAAGTTTCTGGTTCATTAAAGTGTTGTTTGCCTGCATAGGTACTGCATTTGCGCTAGTGAAAGTGTCGGTGTACGCCATTATTGGTCAGCTGTCGTCTACCACTAAAGCGCACTCATCGTTAATGAACACCATTGAAGGTATTTTTATGTTGGGCGTGTTGTCAGGCTACTGGGTGTTCGCTGGGTTTATCGACCCCAATAACGATGCTTCTTTATCTTGGCTGAACGTTTACTACTTACTAGCTGCGCTGGTTGGTTTTACGTTAATCGTTGTGGCATTGGCGCCTATAAAGCCTGTGGAAAAAGCGCAATCAGAAGGCCTTGCAAACGAGTTCTTAAGCATGCTGAAACTGGCGTATAAGCCTTTAGTGCTGGTGTTTATCTTCTCTATTTTCTTGTACGTGTTGATAGAGCAGGGCATAGGTTCGTGGCTGCCAACTTTTAACAAAGAGGTGCTGGGCTTACCTACTCAAGTCAGCATTCAAATAACCAGTATCTTTGCGATAGCGCTGGCCGTTGGGCGCTTAACTGCGGGCGCAGTACTTACGCGAATGAACTGGTATCCCTTCTTAAATATCTGTTTGGCGGGTATGGCTACGGTAATGCTACTAAGCTTACCGCTTGCCGAAAACGTGGCAGACAGCACAATAGCCAGCTGGGCTGATGCACCAATAGCTGCGTTCCTTATTCCATTAATTGGATTGATGATGGCGCCTATTTACCCCGTATTAAACTCGGTAATGCTAAGCGCGCTACCTCAACATCAACATGCACCTATGACAGGGCTAATTGTTGTATTTTCGGCTCTTGGGGGAACCACAGGTTCTATCGTGACTGGATTTATTTTCGACGCAGTAGGGGGTCAACAAGCATTTTATCTATCGCTTATTCCAATCGGTGCATTAGTGGTTACCCTATTCTTCTTTAAACGAGCGTCTTCTTCTCTATCGCCTAAAGGTGCGCAGTAACTATGAGTTCTTCTTCACACAACTGGCGCGACAGCTTGTCGTTTTTTGCCAGCGACCTGTTTAAACATGTGCAAATGGCACAGCTATTTCCAGACAGCAAAACCTTCGCTGACGCTATTGTCAAAACCGATCTCAATACCGTTTTAGCGGCCTACGAAAAAGCGTGTTTAGATGCTGAGAAAAGCGGCGAAGCAGTAGACTTAGCTACGTTTGTTAATACCCATTTCGATATTCCAGAAATGATTAGCGCAACATCGCAAACCAAGTTTGAACATGTAGCCGATTATATTGAGTATATGTGGCAGGTGCTAACGCGTACCCCCGACACTGAGCAGAAAGATAGCCTAATAGCGCTAACCCGCCCATACATAGTGCCGGGTGGACGCTTTCGCGAAATCTATTACTGGGATACATATTTTACCGCGTTAGGTTTAATTGATGCGGGGCGCACCGACATGGCAATTAACATGTTGGTGAACTTTGTAGATATTTTAAATGAAGTAGGCTGCATTCCTAATGGCAACCGCGCCTATTATTACTCTCGCAGTCAGCCTCCTATTTTGGCGTTGTTTTATAATTTGCTTAAAGACGCACTAAGCGACCAGCAAAAAGAATACGTTATCTGGGGCTTAAAGAAAGAATACCAGTTTTGGATGAATGAAGCGGGCGAGAACGCATCACAGAAGGGCACAGCACAACTGCGCACGGTTACCATGCCGTGTGGCGCTACACTTAATCGTTACTTCGACACCGAGCCTACGCCTCGCCCTGAGTCTTATCGAGAAGACATAGAAACAGCAGAGCACATAGGCGCTGACAAAAGTCAGTTTTACCAGCATGTTCGCGCGGCTTGCGAATCGGGTTGGGACTTTAGTTCGCGCTGGCTAGCTAATCCCAATTCATTGGCAAGTATTCGTACAACTGAAATTATTCCCGTAGATTTAAATGCGCTTTTGGTAACGCTTGAACAGACTCTGGCACGCGTCACTAAAGGTGCCGAGCAAGCGCGCTACAATGCGGCATCTACAGCACGAATTAAGGCAATAAACACCTATTTGTTTAATGCTGAAAAGGCGGGCTATTTTGACTATCACTTCCCCACACAAACTCAAACCGATGTAGTGTCAGCGGCTATGTGTGTGCCGTTGTTCGTTGGTATTGCAAATGAACAACAGGCAGAGGGAGTGCGCGCTACGATAATGAACACCTTGCTAAAAGAAGGTGGCGTGGTAACCACTTCAAACGCTACGTCGCAACAATGGGATGCGCCAAATGGCTGGGCACCGCTTCAACTGTTTGCCGTTGAAGGGCTGCGCAACTATGGGTTTGAAATGCAGGCTCAAACCATCATGCTGCGCTTTTGTAAAACCATTGAGCGCCACTTTGCATCAAGCGGTGTGCTACTTGAAAAGTACAATGTATGTGAACCGGAAATAAAAGCAGGCGGTGGTGAATACGACGTTCAGCTAGGTTTTGGGTGGACTAATGGCGTGTATACCCGCTTTCAGACATATCTGAACCAGTAAACAAGCTTCCGTTAAAAAAAACGCGCGTGCCGTAACAACGGGCCGCGCATTTTCTGGTTGTGTAGATATTAATTGTTGCCTGAGCGGTTACCCATATCAATCGACATGGCAATATCATCGAGAATGTCGTTTAGCCCCGTGATCTTCTCGTTAGCAATAAATACGCTCATCTGAGACTCAACCACAATATGGTCGGGAGTGGCATCGTTTTCAAAGGTATTGTCTAACGCGTTCTGTACGCGGTCGAAAAACTGTCGCGCACTTCGTTCTTCAATATTGTGCAGACATAAAATAAATTGCTCGGTACCAAATCGCCCTAAAATATCGTTACCGCGGGTAACATTTTGAAGAGTTTGTGCAATTTGTCGTAATACTAAATCACCTTTTGTTGACCCCATTTTCCGCGTTATTTCACGCAGGTTGCTAATGTCGAATATAGCAATGGCAATGGCCCGGCCTTTTTTCGGCGTATCAAGTTTGTTAATGCGGGCTATCGCCGAATTAGCGTTAAGCAGCAGGGTAACTGGATCGATGGCTTTGCGCGCAAGGTGCTTTTTATGCAGAACATAACCGGTAATCGTAACCAGTAATAAAAACACAGCGATAGCCGTATATAGAGTACTTTTCCTTTGTTCTTCGGCCTGTTCAATGGCTGATTCAAGATCATAAATGCGTGTATACAAATTTGCTGCGCCAACAATTAAAGCAGTGTCTTGTGTAACTTCTCGTCGCTTAGTGACCGCCTTTGAGTAGGCACTGTGTGCTTCTTTGGCTCGGGCAATATCTGCTAAAGCTAAGTACATGGAAACATTAAAGCTTAAGTAATCGAGGTTAGATTTGAAAACTCTTGGAATAGCGTTTTTATCTAACGCATCTATGCCAGTTAAATATTGCTCAATACAATTAAGATCATTGTTGTGGAGGCATATTTCGGCTCTGTGCCAATCAACCAGCATTTTTCCTAGCGAACTAGAGATATTTGCTGTTGCCTTTTCCAGATCAGGAAGTGAATAGGCTAAGCTATTGTAGTCTCGCGTTTTTCTGTAGTAGATCGACAGCGCATATTGATACAAAAATTCGCTTAACGGGGTTTTTATCTCGTTGTTAAGTACGCCTAGCTCCAAGATACTCTCATAAGCTCGGTCAATTTGACCACTACTTAGCAGCGACACAATGGCGCTAATAATAATACTTACTTTATTACTGCCTTTGTAAACGAGTAGGCCCATTTCATGCGCTTTTAGATATTGTTCTGCGGCTAGGGCATGCTGTTCTAACTCACCATAAAGCAAACCAATTGAATTATGAATGTGAGCTAACTCTCCCGGACTGCCATTATCTGAATAGCGCTTAAGCACACCAAACATTTTTCCAAGCCTAACCTCGGGCGACGTAGACTCTGAACAATAGTTAATCAGCCCTAGCGAAGAGCTGGTAAAAATATCGCTGTGACGTTCTGGTGAAGATAAATCTTGAGCTTGTTGATAGTACTCACAGCGCGCCGGGTTCTCTCTAGCGTCATAAGTGAAGCCAATTTGATAAATAGCCGATGCAAACGCATACGAGCCCTCATCAATATTGTTTTGCATTATGGCTTTAAGCAGCATGTTCTCTGCTTCTTCATACTTGCCGCGACAAATTAAAAACTGCCCTTTGGCTACGGTCAAAGCAAAACGTTGTTGGGATGTGAGGCTTTCTAAAGTGAGTGCTTGCTCTAGTTCTGGCAACAAGGATTGACTTGGGCAATCGTATGAGGGCGAGCGAACTTTTTCGATAACAGAATCGACATCAGTATTCGCCGAAGTCGCAAAAGAAGCGAGCAACACGCTGCAAAAAGATAAGACTGTTAGATATAACCTTCGAACCATAAGGGAGAACGTTTACGTTTTTTCTTTATAATATCCATTTGAGTTACGAACTACTACACGAAGCCCTTAAATCTTACCGCTTTTTTGTATTTTATGTGTGAACGTAACAATTCTTCAAAAGTAATATGAAAACATTACTTTAATGCACAGGCGACCCAAAACTAACCAAAATAGCCACGCCAACTAAGGCGACGGCAGACCATGCAATGGTGGCTTTCGTTGCTTTTTCACCAAGTACCCATGCAACCCCTAGCGACATTAATGCGCTTGTAGCAATAAGGGTTTGGACCACGGCCGCTTTCGCATAGGCAAACGCAAACATTTGTAAGTAAATAGCAGCAGTAGTGCCTAGCAGCGTAGCTAACACAAAAGCAGGCCATACACGTTTTCCGCTGTCGCATTCATAGTTAATAACGGGCATATAGCGTGTTTTGGTTATGGCTATAAATGGCACCACAAATACCATACCGCCAACTAAGCGCAAGAACGCAGCGCTGGCCGCGTCAATTTCACCGGCACTTAAAATGTCGCGGCTAACTACGGCACCAACCGCCTGACATAACGCCGCGCCCACACCATACAAATAGCCACTGGTTGCAAACACGTGTGTAGTGCTGCGTTTGCGTACCTTTATAACCATATCTACCGAAAACAGTACTACTGCAACGCCAACCCACTGCTGCCAGGTAATCCATTCGCCAATAAACGCCATAGCAAAAAGGGCAGTGAATAAAGGCGCAAGGGTTTCGGCAACCAGCACCGCTTGGCTATCGCCAATGCTTTGTAAGGCTTTAAAAAAGCAGGTGTCGCCAATGCCTATGCCAATTAAGCCGCTAAGCAATAGCCACAAAACAGCATGAGTACTAAGCCCCGTTGGCTGAACGAAAAGTAGCACTACGGCCAAAATGACAATTGAAATTAAGCCTTTCCAAAAGTTCATGGTAAGCGGCGAAAATGCGCTACCCGTTCCACGGAATAAACGGGCAGCAATTGCCCAACAAAGCGCTGTACCTAGCGCAGCAAAAACACCCATAAATAACCTGTTAAAACTTTGCCCAAAAATGCTGGGCAAATAAGTAGCTTGCCAAAAAGAGCGGCTATGCTAATGCAAGGTGTGGGCGGGGTAAACTTAAATCACATCAGTAGTTTTTAACTAAATATATTCAAGCCTTAAGCAAACGTAACTGAAGGCTAAAGGCTTTCGTGGCATTATGTTAGCGGTAAGATTCGTGAGTAAGTTAAGCGCTGTACTCAGTTAAGTGGGCGTTAACCGAACTTTAAGAATAACAGTGAAGTGAAAGGACGAGAAAAGCGTGAGCGTAGAGCAGATGAATTTAACCGGCATTAAAGGTGTAATATTCGATTTAGACGGCACCTTGGTAGAGTCTGGCCTTAACTTCACGCAAATGCGCGCCGACGTAGGCTGCCCACAAAACGAAGATATTCTTACCTTTGTTGATGCCCTTGGCTGCACCGAAACCAAAGCGAATGCCCACCGCGCTATATTGCAGCACGAGTTAGATGATGCGCAAAATGCTAAGTGGTTGCCCATTGGCAAAGCCATGGTAAAGAAAGTGCAGGCACACAACTTACCCATGGCAATTGTTACCCGCAACTGCCGCCAAGCCACCGCAATTAAGATAGCCAATAACGGCATACCTATCGACTACGTGCTTACCCGCGAAGATGCCCCAGCCAAGCCCGACCCAACCGCATTATTGATGGTGGCGAACACATGGCAGCTTCAACCTGAAGACTGCCTGTATGTAGGCGACTTTATTTATGACCAGCAAGCCGCCGAGAATGCTGGGATGAAGTGGTTGTTGATTTAGGTCTTAACTATTTACATCAGGTCTTTTGGGTTTTATCGGACCGATTGGCAAGATGAGATAATGATCTTCGTCCAACAATGGCGTGGTAATCCCTGCATATACTTTAGTATAGTCATCCTCTGTAAGTTCTTGCATGTTTGTTTTTTGTTCGATATTCATATCTATTCCTCTTTATTTTCTAATTTTCCTGCTCATGTGAGCAACTAAAAGGTAATGGTTTTACAGGGATGTAAGATATGACTAGCGAGACAGTTCATCGATATAAGCTGAAAACTAATTCTTATGTCCTAATTTTCTTTATTTTTCTAATTTTTATTCCAAAAACGGGCCAAGCCATTGGCGTAAATTTAGAGGGGAGAACCACCTTCGACGGAATTCCCTCAGGTGTTATTCGCGATGTAGAGGTTTCAGGCAAAGTTGTCTATGTGGCCGCTGAAAACGGAGTGTTCGAAGTAATAGGGAAGGAGTCTAAGCGTTTAAATTTCAATATATCTAACCATGCTACGGGAATCATTTCTGATATTCACCTGAGCGATTCTAGCCTAAGGGTTGTCGAATATGGTGTGGGCGTTTTCTAAATAAGCTTGAGGACCAAAGAAGCTAAGCAACTATTTACTGATAAAGAGTGGTCAAGGTCTGTTTGGGCGATGGCAATGACCCCTAAAAACTTTTATTTCTCAGTCATCGATGATGTTTTACAGGTAGATAGAGAGTCCGGTCATCTAACCAAGTTAAGCTCCCAACTCTCAACTTTGAAGTTAAATGGTGTTTACTCACTTTTCGCTGAAGAAGAGAAGGTGTTTATAGCATCTGATAAAGGTTACTTCTCAATATTAGAAACGTCGGGTGTTGTAAAGGAAAGCTTGCTAGGTGACAAACTTCCACTTTTATCGAGTGTGACTTTCATTAAGGTTATTGATAAAGAGTTATACGTTGGAGGACCTGAAGGCCTGTACATATTAGGCAGTGAAAAGCGTTATGTTTCTACTGAAGGGATTAGCGGAACTTATATAAACGATGTAATTAAAACTTCGGATAATAAAATTTGGGTTACTGACGGCAGGTTATTGATGCTGGAGGACAAGAAACTAATAGCGCCTCCCTTTATGAATCCAGTCTTGACATCCGAAGCGATTCGCTCGATTACAAAAATAGCAGTAGGCCCTTATGATTCACTGCTTATTGCCTCCTCACAATTAGGTCTAATTTCTTTACCCAAAACGATGTTGTCGACAAACCTTGTATCGCTTAACGGGAACGCATTAAGAGAAAATATTCATAAATCTGCTATCGACAAAACCGAAACTTTAGTTCGAACTGAAAATAGTCTATTTAATCTAAACGAAAACAATGGCGAACTAATCAGTAAAGCTTTAGGAAAGGGTAATGTCTCACATTGTGTGTCACGGCAAGAAGTTGTCTTTGCTTCATTAATAGAATTAAGCCCATCAGAACTATGTAGCAGAAAATTTATTCATTCTGTTGAGATCGATAATAACGCATTCTATTTCTACTTCGATAACGGGAGTAGTGCTAACTATTACTATATTGTGAATGGCACAATAAAAGACACCATCAACGCTCCTAGAAAAATCGTTTATAGCACTTTATTGAGCGGGGGGGAGCTCGCTGCATTCGATGTATTTGATAACCTACATTTTCAGTTGTCAAAGTTTAGTTGGCGAACTATCAACTATCAGGAGGGCAGTTGGTTCGGGCTTCAGTGTTTAGTCGAGTATGAAGACGTTTATTTGCTATGTACATCCGGGGCAGGCCTAAAAGAAATTGATAAGAAGAGTGGTTCGGTCAACGCTTCAACTATGCAATCTCTAAATGACCTGAGGTTTATACGAGGGGCTATGGTTTCTGAGAGTGGTAACCTCTGGGTGGCCTCAAATATGGGGCTCTTCATAAAACCTCGGTCAAGCGAATCTGCTTTTAAAGTAGGCATGCAGTTTGGTCTTTTTGACACAGACTTCGAGTACAGAAGTTTTGAGGAACTACGCACAAAAGTGCTAGTTAAGGGTGATAAATACAGTTACTTACTAGATGAAGTGGGATTAATCCAAAGCCTTAAAAATCAAATCCCGGACTTGGAAACTACTGTTCTAACTTACGTTAAATGGAATGATGGAAGCGGACTGAATGAGCTTCACTTTCCTGAAAACCTTGAGTTTAACTTTGACAGTGGGTTTAAAGAAGTAACGTTCAACTTTGTCGAAAGTAATCTGTACAGCGAGAGCAAGGGAATTGAGTTCAAATTAGACGATAATGCTTGGTTCTCACACAATAAAACATCAATGAGACTAACTTTAGGTGACTTGGACTTTGGTGCTCATACACTTAATGTAGTTAGCAATGACAATATAGACACTTCGAATGGGCTGACTATACGGTTTGACATAGCCCCGCCTTTCTGGGCTTCCTACTTGGCTATGATTTTATATTTGGCAATTTTACTTTTGGCCTTTTACTTCTGGAAAATGGGCATCGCTAGTAAGGTTTATGAGAAATTCAAAACCACCTCGCTATACACTCATCTCACGCGGTATGAAATAACAGATGGGCACTCAAAGTTCGAAAAAATGCTGCGTAGTAAAGAGCGGTTCATTAACGAAATAACTTCGGAACTTCGAACACCTATTCAAGTGATTAACGGTTCCCTAGCGAAAATTTCTGATGCAGATAAGGGCACGCGCAAAGAGTTAGTTAGTATCCAAGACAATGTAAAAAGGGTCGAGCAATTAATTAACCAGATGAGCCATGATGTCCCTACAGCCTTCAACCTTGAGGATTATTACAAGCCCTATTCACCTGAAAATATTCGTTTTATTTTGCTATCTCTAGAGCCTCTAGCGAAACAAAAGAGACAGAATCTAGAAGTGCGAATAAAGGTCAAAAAAGAAGTGTCTCTGATCAGTGAAAGCCTTGAAAAAATCTTAGCTAACCTAGTCCAAAACGCTATCAAGTTTACACCTGAACGTGGCACGATAAAGGTGAGTGCTATACAGGATAGCAAGGCACTGAAGATTACTGTAACAGATGACGGTGAGGGAATTGACGAAAACTTACAGAACAAAGTATTTGAAAGATTTGCTAGAGGTAACACTAAACTAGATGGAAATGGGGTAGGGCTGGCTACGGTTAAAACTCTAGTAGAGTTAAATCAAGGAGAGGTTACGCTTCAGAGTCAAAAAGGTGTGGGAACGAAAGTGACGGTAACGCTGCCAGTTGATGATGTTGCTTTTGTTAATTCGCAAGCTGTAAACCTCTCGCCAGCAAATGCCAAAACAAATAAGAAATCGCTATTAATTGTTGATGACAGCAGAGAATTCCGTTCCTATCTCTTCGATCTGTTCTCTGATAAATATCGCTGTCTTGTTGCGCGAAATGGTGTTCAAGCTTTAGATGTCATGCAGCATTATTTGGTGGACTTGGTAATAACAGATCAAATCATGCACGAAATGGACGGGCTTAGTTTAACTAAGGCTATTCGCCAGAATCCTAGCTATGCAAACATTCCTATACTAATGCTTACTGCTGAAACAGGGGCTGAACTGGAAAAAGCAGCACTAGAGGAAAAAGTTGATTACTTCTTAGCGAAGCCAGCCTCAAATGAAGAGATAAAACTGCGTGTTGAACATTTATTGTCGGTAAGAGAGGCAAAAGAAAAAGAACACGATGAAAGTGCCCTCCCTGTTTTTAAGTTCGGATGTTTAACAATTCCTGAGTTTGATAACGAGAAGGATATGGCGTTTTATCTGAATTTTATCGCTGTACTTGAGAAGAACTATCAAGACGAAGCGTTCAATAGAGACCAAGCTGCTTCCCAGTTATTAATAAGTCCAAGAAGTTTAAATCGAAGAATGTCTGAATTATTCGAGTACAACTTCAGCGAGTTTCTTTCACGCTTCAGGATCGAAAAGTCTATCCCACTGCTGCTGGAAGGAAATAGCATTTTAGATACATGTCTCGATGTAGGTTTTGGCACAGCCGCTTACTTTTCTACCTCTTTCAAAAAAGTCATGCATCTGCCACCTAAAAAGTACATAGAGCAACATAGCAAAACTGTTGCTTAGTCTTTTAAGGCGCGGTGATAAGGCTTATCAAATATACCTACGCCTCTCCGCCAAAAAGCCAATCAACAGAAATGATGCCACATAGCCTGTACCTTGGTACTGCCAGGGCAAGTAGGCTAGGGTGTGTTTTAAAAAAGGTGCGCCGTACAAGGTTAGTGCGCCATAGCCAAAGGCACACAGCACTACAAACAAACTAACGCGAATGGTGAAATGGTAAGGTGCCAGTATGCGTTTTACATGGCCGTTAATCAGGTCGCCGTACACCACTAAAATAGTGGCCATAAGCATAATGCTCATTTCGGTGTAATAGGGGCTTAGGGCGCGAGAAAGGGCACTGAAAAGTTCACTCATAAAATTACTACTATTATGACGTTTTTACTGTGTGCCCATTATAGCCACGCCAAGGTCAAAAGCGTTAGCTAACGCCTTTATTTAGTGCGCTTACTGCTTTAAAACCTTGCTCAATGGTGGCAATGCGGTCGGTGGTTTGATCACGCTCTACAAACTTATGTTCAATACCGGCTAACTCGCCGTGCGCGAATATCTCTTTAAAGTTAATGGTGCCTGTGCCTACATCAGCAAAACTGCCGTCTTCAGCCAAATCTTTTACATGCCAAAGTTTAAAGCGGCCTGGGTACTGCTTAAAGTAATCAACGGGGTTTTTACCTGCTTTTACCGTCCAGTATAAATCCAGTTCCATGGCAACAAGGTTTGGGTCGGTCTGAGTTATAAGCACGTCTAATGGTGTCTTACCGTCGCGTACTTCAAATTCAAAATCGTGGTTGTGGTAGGCAAGAGTGATACCATCCTTCTTACAGGCTTCACCAATGGTATTTAGCTTATCGGCAAGGGCTTGGTATGGCGCAATTCCCGTACCACGCTGGACTTCGCTTAGCCATGGAACTACCAAGTACTTGTGACCTACGGTTTGTGCGTCATCTAAAATTTGTGACAGGTTGGTATCGAACGCGTCTAACTGAATATGAGCCGAAGGCGCAGTAAGGCCATTGTCATCAAGCAGTTGCTTAATTTCTTTTGCGCTATGGTCAAAGTAGCCTGCAAATTCCATTTCCGAATAACCAACATCAGCGACCAGTTTAAGCGTAGCCGGCACACTTACTTTCATAATATCTCTAAGCGTATAAAGCTGCAGACCAACTGCACTTTTATGCATGCCCTTCATCATAGCTCCTTTATCACTACCATGCCCCTGAACCGAACTAGTATGTGCCAAAACAGCAGGAGCGCTCATAGCCGCCAGTAAACCAGACGAATATTTAATAAACTGTCGTCTTGAAACGACAGAGCTAATATTACTGGCCGCGTCTAAAGTTGCTGTCTTACTTAAGTTTGTTTTACTTAAATTCACTGCTTGCTCCTTTTCTGTAGTGGTACATAGGTGATGACGCATCGCTATCATCTATTAACCCAAAGCTTTGCCCGTGCTCTCACGCACAATAAGTTCAAATGGCATAATAACTTTGGGGGCCTTGCGAATTTTTCCGTTGAGAAGGTCCACCAGTAGCGTAACCGCCGTTCTACCAAATTCTTCTGCGGGTTGGGCAATAGTGGTTAAGGGTGGGTCGACAAATGCCGAAAACGCAATGTCATCGAAACCTGCCACCGATATGTCGTTAGGAACATGTAGATTGGCTTGCTTAAAGGCTTGCATGGCGCCAATAGCCGTTTCGTCGTTCTCACAAAATACGGCGGTGGGTCTATTTTCAAGGTGGCTAATGGTTTCCCCGGCGTTGTATCCGGCCTGTAATGTAAAATCGCCTGGGAACAACAAGTTTTCATCAAAGGCAATATTGGCTTGCGCTAATGCGTCTTTATATCCAACCAATCGCTCTTGGGTAAGCGGGCTTGAATTAGGTCCTTTGATCATGGCTATACGGGTATGGCCTAACGAAATTAAGTGCTCGGTCATTGCTTTGGCTGCAGCACGGTTGTCTAACGACACAACAGGGTACTGGCCATCGTCAATCACCTCACAGGCATTCACCATAGGAAGTAGGCCGTTGTCGTTAATCATCGTGGCATCAAATGGGTTGTGCGCACGTAACTGTATAAGCCCATCAGCCTGAGAAGTGCTTACCATCTTGGCGTAATGGCTTTCTATTTCACTATTACCAAGTGTATTGGCAAGTAAAATGGAATAACCCAGTTCTGCTGCCGCTTCCTGCATACCGCTAATAACACGGGCAAAAAATACGTTCGCTACTGTGGGCACCAATACTACTAAATTGTGCGTTTTTCCCGAACGAAACTTAACTGCCATTAAGTTAGGTTTATATCCAACTGCCTGAACAGCGGCCATCACCTTATTGCGCGTTTTAGGAGAAACACGCTCAGGTTGTTGCAATGTTCTTGATACGGTAGCGACCGACACGCCGGCACTATCTGCTACATCTCTAATATTTGCCATTTACGTTATTGTTGTTTGTTAATTCACTTGTGCATTGTAAACCTAACCCAGTAGAGGTGTGGTCTATACGATGGTAGCGGATTCAAAATTTACGTGAAATTAATATGTAACCGTTTTCATTTCAAGCAAAAGGATACGGACTTTCATTAAAACGTCAAAGGTTATTTGTAGTATTTATGTAAATTTGAGCTAGTGTTATGTTCAAGTTTGGTGCAGAAAGAGTCTGTTAGAGGTACAAAACTCGGGTGTTATCGCTCCATTTGTAAACTTTAGATTAATAAAATGCTTCTTTTTGTATTGACCATTAAAATGTAACGGGTTACATTTTGTGGCATTAGTAACACCAATAGTGCGTTTGCACACAGAGGAATTTCAATGCAACCAATTCGAATGGGAATGATCGGAGGCGGGGAAGGCGCGTTTATCGGAGCCGTACATCGTCATGCCGCGGGGTTAGATGGGAACTACCAGTTGGTGTGTGGCGCATTTAGCCGCAACGAAGAAAATAACACGCGTACTGCTTCTGCATTGAACGTATCAACATCGCGTACATACGGTAGCTGGCAGTCAATGTTAGAAGAAGAAGCCAAATTACCTGAGCAGCAGCGCATGCAGGTTGTGGTTATCGTAACGCCTAATCATCTTCACGTACCTATTTCACTTGTCGCAATTAAGGCGGGTTTTCATGTCTTCTGTGAAAAACCAGCAGGCGTTAGCTTTGCAGAAGTAAAAGAGCTTCAAGATGTTATTCGCGCCAGTGAATCGCTATACGGCTTGGCTCATACCTACCTTGGTTATCCTATGGTTTGGCAAGCACGTCATCTCGTTGAAAGCGGTAAGCTGGGCAAAATTCGAAAAGTGTATGTTGAGTATCCGCAAGGCTGGTTGTCTGGCGAAGAAGAAACGCACAATAAGCAAGCGCAGTGGCGTACCGACCCAGCAATTTCTGGCGCAACGGGCGCAATGGGCGACATCGGCACTCATGCCTTTGGACTTGTTGAGTTTGTATTAAACGACAGTGTTACCTCGCTATGTGGCGAGTTAAACACCCATGTTGAAGGACGCCGATTAGATGACGACGGCGCCGCGCTTATTAAAACTAAGAAGGGTGCGTCGGGCGTGCTGATTGCTTCGCAGGTATGTGCTGGTGAAGAAAACGCGTTGAAGATCCGTGTCTACGGTGACAAAGGTGGCTTGGAGTGGCGTCAAATGGAGCCGAACTCTGTTATCTATCGCCCTGTTGATGCCCCTTATCAAGTGTTTAGAGCCGGCCAGGGGCAAGTGGGGTTATGCGACGAGGCATCTGCACGTTGTCGTGTTCCAGCTGGTCACCCTGAAGGCTACTTAGAAGCAATGGCAAACTTGTATACCGATTTTGCTAAGGCGGTACGGGCGAATCAAAAAGGCAAAGCTGACGGTGTTCCGGGAATAAATTCAGGCATACGCGGAATGGTATTTATAGATGCCATGCTTGCCAGTACTGACAGCGACACCAAATGGGAGTCGGTTAGTCAAGAAGGAACGCGGTAATGCAATTACAACATACAATGAAAAAGGTGAGCGCTTATGGCTACTAACCAACAACCAATAAAAGGGCCTGCTATCTTCCTTGCCCAGTTTATGGGACAAGAAGCGCCGTTCGATACGCTCGAAAATATGGCGAAGTGGGCAGCGTCGCTTGGTTACAAGGGAATACAGGTACCTACTGATCCTAGTCTATTAGATTTAGAAAAAGCAGCCGAGAGCCAAGAGTACTGCGACAACATCGCTAAAATTTGTAAAGACGCAGGCGTAGAAATCACTGAGCTTTCTACGCACTTACAAGGTCAGCTAGTGGCGGTTCACCCCGCTTATGACGAGTTATTCGATAACTTTGCGCCGGCGCACTTACACGGCAAGCCACAAGAGCGAACCGAATGGGCAATTAATCAGCTCAAATGTGCGGCTATTGCCAGTAAGCGTTTGGGATTGAAAGCTCACGCTACCTTTTCTGGTGCATTAATGTGGCACTTGGTTTACCCATGGCCTCAGCGTCCTGCTGGCTTGGTTGAGCAAGGCTTTACTGAATTAGCTAAGCGTTGGAAACCCATTCTAGATGCATTCGACGAAGCGGGTGTTGACGTATGCTACGAAATTCACCCTGGAGAAGACTTGCACGATGGGGCTTCGTTTGAGCAGTTTCTAAAAGCAGTAGATAACCACCCACGGGCCAATATTCTTTTCGATCCAAGTCACTTTGTTTTACAGCAGCTTGACTATCTTGACTTCATTGACCGCTACCACAGCCGGATCAAAATGTTTCACGTCAAAGACGCCGAATTTAACCCGAACGGAAGAAACGGTGTGTACGGCGGCTATCAAGACTGGCAAGACCGCGCGGGACGTTTTCGTTCGCTTGGTGACGGCCAAGTCGACTTCAAAGGTATTTTCAGCAAGCTTACCCAGTATGGCTTCACTGGTTGGGCAGTACTAGAGTGGGAATGCTGCTTAAAAGACAGTGCGCAAGGCGCAGCAGAAGGCGCACCGTTTATCGCTTCACACATTATCGAGCCAAGCAAATATGCGTTTGACGACTTTGCTGGTGGAGACGTAAGCGAAGCGAAGAATAATCGTATTTTAGGCCTTGAGCGCTAAGCGCCATCAATAGGATAACAATAACTATGATAACCCTACGCCTTAGTTTGATGATGTTCCTTCAGTTCTTCATTTGGGGAGGCTGGTTTGTAACATTAGGCACGTATCTATCGAATACTCTGTCTGCCAATGGTGGGCAAATCGGTATGGCTTTCTCAACCCAGAGTTGGGGCGCCATCATTGCCCCCTTTATTGTGGGCCTTATTGCTGACCGATTCTTTAATGCAGAAAAGATCCTCGGCTTACTACACATTGTTGGCGCCGTGCTTATGTACTGTATGTACCAAGCGAATGATTTTGCCAGCTTTTACCCCTATGTGTTGGCATACATGATTGCATACATGCCTACGCTTGCTTTGGTTAACTCAGTGTCATTCGGACAAATGGTCGACCCGTCAAAAGAGTTCGGAAAAGTTCGTGTGTGGGGCACTATCGGCTGGATTGTGGCAGGCCTTATGATTAGCTATGTCTTCTCATGGGATTCTGCACAGTCTATTGCCGATGGTATGCTCAAAAACACGTTCTTATTGTGCAGTATTGCCTCGCTAATGTTGGGCGTATTCAGTTTTACATTGCCAAACACGCCACCTCAATCTAGCGGTAAAGCGGTAACTATTCGCGACATTCTTGGCTTGGACGCGTTGGCACTATTAAAAGACAAAAACTTCTTTGTATTCTTTCTTTCATCTGTACTTATTTGTATTCCACTGGCGTTTTACTACCAGAATGCGAATCCATTCCTTACTGAAATAGGTGTTGAGAATGCAACGGGCAAAATGACGCTAGGTCAAGTTTCCGAAGTATTATTCATGTTGGCCCTGCCGGTATTTTTGAACCGTTTCGGCATTAAAGCCACGTTAGTGATAGGCATGGCAGCGTGGGTTGTACGTTATGCACTGTTCGCATTCGGAAACGCTGACGAAGGCTTGTTCATGCTTATTGTTGGTATTGCACTGCACGGTATTTGTTACGACTTCTTCTTTGTATCAGGGCAAATCTATACCAATGCAAAGGCGGGAGAAAACGTAAAAAGTGCAGCGCAAGGGTTAATTACCTTAGCGACATATGGCGTAGGTATGCTGGTGGGCTTTGCAGTGGCAGGCGCAATTACCGACACCTACACGATGGAAACCGGTGCGCACAGTTGGCAGCAGGTCTGGTTATTCCCAGCAGGGTTTGCCGCGGTTGTGTTAGTGCTATTCGCCATTCTGTTCAAAAAGGAAAAGGTGAACGCAGATGCATAACATTACCCGCAGAAAATTACTTCAAAGTATGGCTTTGACAGGGGCAGGCATTGCCGGAACAGGGTTAGCAGCAGCTGGTTTAGCCACTGCGATGCCTGCTGTAGCGAGTACAAACGGTACGAAAGGTAGCAATACCATGAATACGCCGCTTAAAGGAAATGTAAACCATTCGGTAAGCCGATGGACCTACGGCGATTTAAGCATTGAAGAGTTGTGCCAAACCGTTAAGCAATTAGGATTTGGAGCCATTGACTTGGTAGGCCCTGAAGATTGGCCTGTGCTAAAGCAGTATGGCATCGACTCTTCTATGTGTAACGGCGCCGAGATAAGTCTTGAAGACGGCTTCATTCACAGTGAGCTCCACGACGAACTAGAAGCGCGTTATATAAAGCACATCGATTTGGTCGCTGATGCAGGCTATACAAACCTTATCTGTTTTAGCGGCAATGCCCGAGGCATGTCACGAGAAGACGGACTGGAAAATGCGGTTAAAGGGTTAAAACGCATTTTACCTCATGCTGAAAAACGCAATGTGGTGATTTTCATGGAGCTGTTTAACAGCAAAGTCGACCACCCTGATTACATGGCTGACAATTCTGCATGGGGCATAGAGCTGTGCAGACGCCTTGGCTCTAAGCACTTCTCACTGCTTTACGATATCTACCACATGCAAATTAATGAGGGAGATATCATCCGAACTATTCGAGATAACTATCAGTACTTTGGCCATTACCATACGGCCGGCGTACCTGGGCGTCACGAAATAGATGCTTCACAAGAACTCAATTACGAAGCAATTGCTAAAGCCATTGTCGAGACCGGATTTAAAGGCTACTTAGCACAAGAGTTTATACCCACACCGAAAACCAAAGCCAACAGAATAGCGTCGCTGCAACAAGCGATCCATATCTGTGATGTGTAACGTGCGAACAGGCACAGCGACGAATTAAGTTTTAAGGACGTGTTATGGCGAGTAATGAATACGATGCAATAGTTATTGGATCTGGTATCAGTGGCGGTTGGGCTGCTAAGGAGCTTACAGAGAAAGGCCTAAAAGTGCTCATGCTCGAGCGTGGTCAAAATATTGAGCACATTAAAGATTATAAAAATGCGCACAAAGAAGATTGGGACTACCCTCACCGAGACTTGCCTACTCAGGCTATGAAAGTTGACTACCCTGTGCTTAAGCGCGACTACCCGCTAAATGAAAAAACTTATGGTATGTGGGCAAATGAAAAAGAAAACCCTTATACCGAAGACAAGCGCTTTGACTGGTACAGAGGCTATCATGTAGGTGGGCGTTCACTGTTGTGGGGACGTCAAAGCTACCGTTTGAACAAAGAAGATTTCGAAGCCAATGCTAGAGAGGGCATTGCGGTCGACTGGCCTATTCGCTACGACGATTTGGCGCCCTGGTATGACTACGTAGAAAAATTCGCGGGTATCAGTGGTAATCGCGATGGCTTAGATGTGCTGCCGGATGGTGTATACCAGCCACCAATGCCAATGAACATTGTAGAGGAAAGTGTCGCTGCGCGGGTGAAAAAGGCCTATGAAGGCGCGCGTCACATGGTGCATGGCCGCACTTCAAATATGACACAAAGCAAGCCCGAAGAAGGGCGTGTTCATTGCCAATACCGCAATAAGTGCTGGTTGGGTTGTCCTTTCGGTGGCTACTTCAGTACACAAGCGTCTACGCTTCCGGCTGCTGTTAAAACAGGTAACTTAACCCTTCGACCTTTCTCGATAGTAAAAGAGATCTTATTCGACAAAGACAAGAAGCGCGCGACTGGCGTTGAAATTATCGATGCAGAAACCAACGAGACCTATGTATTTAAAAGCAAGATCATCTTTGTAAATGCGTCAGCACTTAACTCGGCGTGGGTACTGATGAACTCTGCCACAGACGTATGGGACGGTGGCTTAGGAAGCAGCAGCGGCGAGTTGGGTCACAACGTTATGGATCACCACTTTAGAGTAGGTGCTTCGGCTGAAGTTGAAGGTTTTGACGACAAATATACCTACGGTCGCAGACCGAGTGGCTTCTATGTGCCAAGGTTTAGAAACTGGGGAAGTGATAAACGAGACTACCTGCGTGGATTTGGTTATCAAGGCGGCGCAAGCCGTTCAGGTTGGCGCAAAGACATAGCTGAACTTGGTATAGGTGCTGGACTTAAAGATGCGATAACCGAGCCTGGTCCATGGACAATAGGCATGACAGCGTTCGGTGAAATTCTTCCGTATCACGAGAACAAAGTGTACTTGAACAAAAAAGTCACCGACAAATGGGGCTTACCAGTACTCGCAATGGATGTCGAGATTAAAGAAAACGAGCTCAAGATGCGTAAGGACATGCAGCAAGACGCTATTGAGATGTTTGAAGCGGCTGGCCTTAAAAATGTTCAGGGCTGGGATGCAGACTACGCACCTGGTATGGGCATTCATGAAATGGGTACGGCGCGTATGGGGAGAGATCCTAAAAGCTCTGTGCTCAATGCGCATAACCAAGTATGGGATGCACCGAACGTATTCGTGACCGATGGTGCGGCAATGACATCGGCAAGCTGTGTTAACCCTTCACTGACCTATATGGCATTAACGGCAAGAGCCGCAGACTTTGCCGTAGAAGAGTTAAAGCGAGGAAATCTATAATGGAACGCCGAGAACTACTTAAACTCATCGCTACTGCTACAGGCACTGCATTGTTTGCTGGAAATGTGTTTGCCTATAACGACATTCCTGCGGTGCCACTCAGCAATACCTTGTTCAATGAAAAAGATGTGGCATTACTTAACGAAATGGGTGAGGTGATCATTCCTCAAACTGACACGCCTGGAGCAAAAGCAGCCAACGTTGGCGCGACAATGGCTGTGTTGGTAACCGATTGCTACACACCTTTACTTCAAAAGACCTTTCTCGATGGCATTAAGAAAATATCTTCGTTAAGTCAAAGTCGTTTCCACAAGCAATTTGTTCAGCTTACCAAGCAAGAACGAGAGGCTCTATTTAACGACTTGGATGTAGAAGCGAAAGCGGCGAACCTTGCTAACGGTGTTTATCAAGGTGTTGAAACAGGAAAGCCAAGTCAGTGGGAGCCAGGCACCGATGAGCCAACCCCTCACTACTTTACGTTATTAAAACAGCTAACACTTTATTGCTTTTTCACGTCTCAAGTTGGCGCGACTAAAGTACTTCGATATGTGGCTATTCCTGGACGTTACGACGGTGCATTCCCTTATAAGAAGGGCGACAAAGCGTGGGCAACCTAAGTCTGCGCTATCGAGCTGCCAAACACAACACAGTTATATAACGGATTAAACAAGGTACTTACACTATGAATAAAACACTCGTCGCTTCAACAGTGGCTTTGCTTATGCCACTTTCTGTATGTGCTACAGCAGATGCACAAACTGAAAAAAGCGAATCGCGTTTAACCCGCGAACAGCAGGCTGCTAAAACGGAAGTATGGGAGCCTGTTCCTGAAGTGGTTTCTTTTGATAAGGCAGGGGTGCCCTCTGATGCCATTTCTTTAATTGGTGATGACCTGTCTAACTGGACTTCAGTAAAGGAAGGTGAGGCTAAGTGGACGCTGGAAAACGGTGTACTAACTGTGAAGCCGGGAACAGGCGATATCAAAACGAAAGCAGAGTTTTGTGATGTTCAGTTGCACGTAGAGTGGAAAGCGCCGCAGCCAGAAGCAGGTATGGAAGGACAACAGCGCAATAACAGTGGTATCTTCCTGCAGCAGCGATATGAGATTCAGGTCTTGGACTCATATCAGAATAAGACCTATCCCAATGGTCAAGCGGCAAGCGTATATAAGCAAACTATCCCTTTAGTTAACGCCATGAAGGCGCCTGGCGAATGGCAAACTTACGACATCATATATAAAGCCCCTACCTTTGACGGTGAAGCGCTAGCAACGAAAGGTTATGTTACGGTAATACATAACGGCGTAGTGGTTCAGAACCATACTGAAATTCAAGGGACAACAGAATGGATCGGTGCGCCTAAGTACAAAGCTCACGGATGCGCACCGCTTCAATTACAAGATCACGGCAACTTAGTAAGCTTTAAAAATATGTGGGTAAGACCACTTTAAAAAGCTAGCCGATAGATATCTTCAATCTCTTCAATACTCAATTGCTTGGGATTATTGCGAAGAAGGCGAGTTACTTTACTCGCCTCTTCTGCTAATTCACCTACACAAGAAGGCGGAATATTGAAGTGGGTGAGTGAAGCTGGAATACCTACATCGCGACACAGTTTTTCTATAGCAACTAATAATAGTTTAATTGCTTCCTCTTTTGAGTGGTGACGCTCACATACCTTTAAAAGTTTAGCCACACAATAAAGTTTGTCTTGGCAGAAAGGCGCATTTATTTTCAATACATGAGGTAGCATTACCGCGTTACTCATGCCATGTGACAGATGAAACCGTCCACCTAGTGGATAAGCTAAGGCATGTACTGCCCCCACGCCCGCGTTTCCAAACGCAAGACCGGCCATTAAACTGCCGGTGGCCATATCTTCACGTGCTGATAAGTTCTCACCATTATTATAAGCGTGAAGTAATGAATTGAAGATAAGCTTCAGTGCTTTCTCTGCTAATGCATCGGTAATTGGGCTGGCATTTACACTTATATAGGCTTCAAGCGCGTGAACGAATGCGTCTATACCGCTTGCTGCTGTAATGGACTGTGGGCATGTTTTTGTCATCTCAGGTGCAACAATCGCAACATCGGGTAACAGGCAGGGACTAACAATCCCTTTTTTCATCTGTGCTATCGGATCTGACAAAATAGCAATGTTGGTAACTTCTGAACCTGTACCGGCGGTAGTGGGGATAACAATAAGAGGCAAACGACGTATCGAAAGCGTATTTTCACCGAAGAGTTCACTGAGGGGGCCAGTATGATCGTATGTAGCTGCAAGTACTTTTGCACTATCAATAGCGCTACCTCCACCAAGAGCAATAATTCCGTCTACTTGCTTCTCACGAAGTATCGCTAACTTATCTTCTATGATATTCACTTCAGGCTCTGGTGGAATGTCATCAATAATAAGTAAGGGTGAAGATAGTAATAGTGTGAGTAGTTGATCAAGAAGACCAGATGAAGAGACGCCTTTGTCAGTAACGATGGCACAGTCCTTTATGGATAATCTCGCCATTTCATCAGTGAGAGCTTTGATAGCGCCAAGACCCGTTATGAGTTTTCCAGCGGTTTTAAATTCAGAAACCTTCATGCAAACCCCTCAATAATCCACGTACACGTTCAAATATCGTCTTACTAATTTATAGTACACAGCGTGACTTACCAATTAACTAACCTTATAGATCGTGAAAAGCGCGGTGAATTAGTGGTTTTTATGAACGTATTGCACATTGTTTATGCAAACGATCGAAAAATAAGGATTTTTTTAAAATACT